>JAISZB010000342.1 GCA_031269465.1 Clostridiales bacterium
TAATTCCATATGGAAATGTATCGGCAACGCCCCCAAGGGAATAGTGCGCCCGTCAGCAAAATCCAGGAATATTAAGAAAAATCCAGGTTCTCCCTAATATTTGACTTCTCTGTTGGAAAAAAAGTCCATTTATGTAACATCAATACATAAAACTCACCACTGTCAAGGCACTTAGAAAGATTGGAAAAAAAGCGGTCATAGCTCTGCGCGAACCTCCTCTTGGGCCAGTGTTCAGAGACAATTGCGGAGGCGGCTGCGCCCAAGTCGTTCCGATGGAAGACATCAATCTCCACTTCACTGGCGACATGCATGCAATAGGAGCCGCAAAACAACCTTTTGGCCGCCATGCTTGACAATCACATCCAGCAGGGAAACTCTTTGGATATTGGCGCCAAGCGGATAACCTGGAGGCGCTGCATGGATATAAAGACCGCCAACTGCGCAGCATAGTAGACGGCTTGGGCGGAAAGCCCAACGGCATCCCCAGGGAGGACGGCTTTGACATCACTGTTGCAAGCGAAGTCATGGCTATTCTTTGCCCATCGTCGATTTGAAAGAGAAGCTTAAAAATATAGTAGTAGGGTACAACCGCAAAGATGAACCGGTCTATGCGGCGGACTTGAAAGCCGAAGGGGCGATGTGCGCTCTGCTCAAAGACGCTTTGAAGCCCAACTAGGTTCAGACGCTGGAGCATACCCCTGCTTTCATCCATGGCGAGCCGTTTGCCAACATAGCACACGGCTGCAATTCTTTAATGGCCACCCGCATGACTTTGAAACTGGGAGATTACGTATACTGCTTTTCATATAAAATTACCTTTTTTGGAGTTTGATTTTACAGCGAGCGCAAAATGCCGATTTCGGCATTTCGCGCCATTCAATGGATAATCAACAAAAAAAGTAACATTTCATGAAAAGCGGTATAGTAACCGAAGCCGGCTTCGGCGCGGATTTGGGTGCCGGGAAGTTTTTGGATATCAAATGCCGCGGCAGCGGCTTGAGGCCATCCGCCGCGGCTGTCGTCGCCTCAATTCGCGCTCTGAAGCATCACGGCGGATGCCCGAAGAGCCAGCTTGGCGCGGATGGTTTGGATTATTTGGAAAAGGGAATCCCAAACCTTCTCCATCATGTTGAAAATATCACAGTCCACTTCGGGCTGCCCGCAGTCGTCGCCATAAACCGCTTCCCGTCCGATACCGAGGCTGAGCTTAAAGCTGTTGAAAAGCGCTTAAGGCATGCGGCGCAAATGTCTGCTTGTCTGAAGTCTGGAACTTGGGCGGAGAAGGGGCGCTGGAGCTTGCAAAGGAAGTATCCAGGCTTGCCGAAAGCGGCGTCTCAGGATTTAAATTCATCTATCCGGATGAACTGAGCATCTCCGAGAAAATAGAAGCCATTGCGTCAAATGTTTACGGCGCGGACGGAGTGGATTTCACTCCTCAGGCAAAATCTCAGATTGATAAGATATCTTCCATGGGATACAGCCGCCTGCTTGTATGCATGGCTAAAACTCAGTACTCCTTCTCGGATAGCCCCGCGCTTTTGGGATGGACAAAGGGCTTTAGGATTTCCGTGCGAAGCGTCAAGGTTTCCGCCGGCGCGGGGTTTGCAGCAGCCCTTGCCAGTGAAATCATGACCATGCCGGGACTTCCAACATCTCCTGCGGCGGAAAGGATAGATGTGGACGGCTCGAGCAAAATATCCTGCTTGTTCTAGAACTTAATCGCGAGAGGAATGTGCTTTATGATTATAATAGGAGAGAAAATAAACTCAACGCTTAAAGCTGTGCGGCCCGCCATCGAAAGCTACGATGAGGCGGTCATAGCAGGCTTGGCGAAAAGCCAGGCTGAGGCAGGCGCGGACTACTTGGATGTGAATGCAGGGATGTTTAACCAGGATGAGCCTGACAGGCTGGAATGGCTTATAAACACAGTGCAATCAACTGTAAAAACCCCTCTGGCCATAGACTCTCCAAGCCCGGCCGCTATAGAGCGAGGCCTTAAAGCCAACAAAAACGGCAAGCCCATCGTCAACTCCATTACTGATGAAAAAAAGCGCTTCGGTGAAATACTGCCGCTTATCCTTAAGTACAAAACCGGGGTGATAGCGCTTTGCATGGATGACTCGGGCATGCCGGAAGACGCGAAGGGACGCGTCTTGATCGCCCGTAGCCTCATTGGGAAGCTAACAAAGGAAGGAGTGCCCATTTCGGACATTTACATCGATCCGCTTGTGCGGCCGATAGGAACCGGCCCCCACTACGGCATTGCCGCCCTCGATACGATAAAGGCCGTCAAATCCGAATATCCAGATGCTCACATAGCTTGCGGCCTTTCAAATATTTCATTCGGACTCCCCGCTCGAAAGCTCATCAACCAAACTTTCCTAGTAGCCGCAATGGCTTCTGGCATGGACGGGGCGATACTTGATCCCATGGACAAGAAAATCATGTCTTTCATCTACGCCTCGGAGGCACTCTTGGGCATAGACGATTACTGCGGTGAATATTTGGGCAGATACCGAGAAGGCCTTATAGAATTCTGAAGCTTAAAAAAGCTGCGAATGGCGGGAATTATTAAAAGCGCTGCCACTAGCCGCAAAGCTGGGAGTGATGGCGATACCCGCAAGAGTCCCACGAAATCAGCGGTTAGAGGCAGCGAATGGTTTTTATAAAGTTGAAATGCTACAAATAATGGATGAAAAATAGGAGAGCACCCAAAGGCAATTACCGCCTCTGGGTGCTGTATATACTACTAGTGCTGTCGCTCTTAATTGCGCAATATGCTTTTAGCCTGTAAAATGCTTAATTTTAGCCAAATAGGACTGTTGCGCATTTAAGACTGTCTGCTCTAGGTAACTCTGAATGCTTTCACATGTCATTGATACTTAATATTGCTGTTATACCGTATCTTAATCCAAATTTCAAAATATCCTGCTATAATTAGTACTGCCTTTAAAACTTTCGGCCTGTAAAAACCGATGAAAACCAGTCACTTGTTCTACAAATAAACTTATAAAGACAATTAATCCGCTACTTAAAACAAGTCGAATGCCTGTTGATGCTGTCTTTTCTCTGACCAGATTAACGCGGTTTTTACAGGCCGAAAACTTTATCAAGAAAGACTCCGAACCATCTCCATAGTTTTTAGTATCCATTCCAGAACGCCACCGAAACGGTATGTGAAGCCTGCTTTTGCAAGGATTGAGCTGACTTCCGCCTCGCAGACTTCAAGGTTTATTAACCCTCTTAATCCGCCGCGCTCCCGAGCAAGCTCCAGAACATAATCCCAATCAGTACCCGAATAACCGAAAGTTGTAGCATACAGTGCTGGTTCGTTCACCGCTTTGTTGACCATTTCCTCAGTGTCCTCGTAAAACAGACTGCGACCGTTGTCATAGAGCACGTAAAGGGACTTCGATCCCGTTCACGTCCATCAATAGACTTTTCGGCATTCGCAGGGATTTGATATGATTTCCCATGCTTGACCACTCCAGGAATTTTCGGAACTGTTCCGACAACTCTACTTGCATTATTCACCAGTCAAAAGAGCATAAAATTCTTGCAGAAAAGTTCAAAATAATATATGTTTAAACTTGCAAAACTTATCAATCCATTTATATAATTCTTAGATTGTGTATATGTTTTAATAAATTATATGGATAAACATGACAGAACTAACGACAAAATTATTCAAAATGACAGTCTCTTTGCAAGCCGTCGGAACAGCTATGAATTTTCTCCTCTGCGCACAGCACCCGAACCCTTCGGTCAGATATGCCCCAAGGACCTTCCAAAGTGTGTCAGATAGTCATAGGCGTCAACCAGGCTGAAGCCGAAGAGATCTAAATACTTGCCCTTTATCTCCAGCATCCGCTTCTTCGAGTGCGGGTAAAGTATGCGCGAGTATGCAAGCAGACTCATTATGCTCTCAGAATTGTACTCAAATTTCTTGCGGCCGTGCATATCTTTGAAAAGCTTATCCAGTTCCAGCTCATGACAAACCTTGCTCAAAACCAGAGACATTTCACAAATTTAAACATTAGTTTTTTTAAAAGTAGCAATGAAAAGTACATTGACTGGATATCCAAAGATTGAGAAATAAATTAATTGGCGTGTTGTACATAATTTCGAGAAGTCCTAAACATGTGACTTAATTTGACCGCAAGATGAGACGAAAATGCAGTGTAGGGAGGACGACTCCCTGCCCGGCGCAGGCGGCGGCAAGTCGCCCCTCGCAAGGCTTCATGCGGAACGTGGCGACGTATATTCCATTGCCAGCCTCACATTGGAGTTCCTCATTCAGATTCAGGATCGCTGCGCCTGCGGCAAACTCACATAAAGCCGCTAGATTATGAGGCTTCTCAAAATGCCGCAAATGCGCCTGGCTAAAGAGCCAAAATACAGTGTAAACTATTTTTTCTGTATGAATTAGGCGCAACAGGACAGCAAAAAAGGAATGCTATCATTTCAGATAGCATCCCTCTCGCATGAGGTATTCAGATTTAATGCCGCTGCCGATTGTCAGCCGCCTTAAATGCATTGGCTCTACTGGGTTTCCTGATATTTTCTTGTGCCGTCTCGGCGTTGGCAAGCGTTTTAATTGGCTCTCTTGCGATCCAGGCTGAAAAACGCGAGGTTCAAACCTCCGGCAGCGCCTCTATCTCCTTGCGAATATCATCAAAGAGCTTCTCTATGAACATTGCGTCCTTGCGAGAGCCGCGCATGTTGCAGCTCAGCGTGCAGGAACCATTGTACGTAGACGCTGCTATGAGCAAAAATGGCCGCGGCTTTACGGATACTGTCATGAATGTTTCGGAGATTGGCAAGTCGTCAAAATTTAGCAGAGAAGAGTCTATAATGCCAATATTTGTAAATGAGATTACAGGGTATGAAGCCCTTTCGTTAAAGAGTTTTTTCAGGCGCTGATACGGAGTCAGATTAACTAATAAGTACCAGCCCAGGATTGGTTTTAAAACTTCCTTTCCTTCTTTAAAAGGCCTCATTTGTTCAGAGACCTGCGAAATAGTTTGGGCCAGAGTATCATCAGGCTGGACGGAAATATCGCACATGCAGTTACCTGCATAGTTGCTGAGGCCGTATGCGGCTTTTTCAGGGATAAATTTCCGCAAGTCAATTGTCGAAGGCATCATGATGCTTTGGGTGCCGGTGTTATTGCAGTATGATCTTGCATACAAGGCTATTAAGCAGTCATTTATGGTAGCATTTATAGATTTCCCGAAATACTTAAGCTTATAGAAGATATCTTTATGCAGAACAGTTTTAAGTATGTAAGACCCTACGCCATCTCCCTTGAAATTAACTCCGCCGCTTAAATCCAATTTTTCAAAAAAATCTATTTTGGAGGGAGATCTCAATATTTCTATTCTTTCTTTCAAGCTGATTCCCTGGAAAAGAGGTTTTGTTCCCCTCCTATGGGAAACCAAAGCCGGCAGTTCCCGGCCGTTTTTCAGTTTTGTGTAGAGTTCGCTTAAGAGATACAGATACCGCTTATAGCCAACGCCGTCACAGACCAAATGGCTGATAATCGCGCAAAGAGTATCGCCGCCAGTTCTTCTTACTACGAAGATTTTAAGCAAGGGTTCACCCTCAATGTCAATTTCGTAGTCAAGATGCCTCATTATCTGGCTCTCATCATCATTATCCATTTCGATGAAGCTTACCATATCCTCGCCGGTGTAGCCCTTTTTTACCCATCTTGCCTTGCGCGAGCGGCCCTCAAAGCTGCATCCCAGCACTGGCAGAGCTTTAAGGGACAGCGTGACCGCGCTTTTAAGCGCATCCACATCAACTCGGCTGTCAAAATCAGCCCTCCATCGTATTGACGGATCGCTTTTGTTTCTGCATAAGTGGATCAAGTAAAACCATATATCAAATGGTTCAGCTCTATTTGTCATTATCTACTCATACCTTAATGCTTCAACAGGCTCAAGGGTGGCAGCCTTGTTAGCAGGATAAAAACCAAAGAATACTCCAATTACCATTGAAAACAGAAATGAGATGAATACTATGCCGAGTTCCGGAAATTTGGGGTATCCAAGGAGCGTCGAGCCGACATAACCAAGCGCTGCGCCCAGCAGCACCCCTACTAACCCTCCCGTGCTTGAAACAATGACAGCTTCAACAATGAATTGAATTTGCACTGACAAGTTCCTGGCGCCGAGCGCTTTTCTCATTCCTATTTCTCTTGTGCGTTCCGTAACTGATACAAGCATGATGTTCATTATGCCGATGCCGCCTACAATAAGTGAAATTCCCGCTATAATAGCCACCGCTATGGAAAGAGTGCCCATTACGTCGTTAACGATTGTAAGCATTGAGTCCATGCTTATGGCGCTAACTTCAAATTTGGGATTCTTTTCATAATAAGAGTTGAAAAAGTCTTGAGTCCTTTTTGAAAAAGCCGCTATATCAATATTGCTTTTAGTATTTACCGTAATAGCCAAATAGCCTTCATCAGCTGAAGTAATGAAATTCAAAGTGGTAATGGGCACGTACATATATGTCCTAAGCTCTCTCTCAGACGCCGACACGCCTGTGGCTGTCATTGGAGGCTCGTATTTATAAACTCCTATGATAGTAAATGTCTGAACATCCCCTGATAAATCGACCTTAATCTCTTTTCCCAAGCAATCCGGAGAGTCAGGGAACAGGTTATTTACAAGCTTGTCCGAGACAACCGCAACATATTGACGCGTTTTCAAATCATTGTCCCTAACGAACCTGCCTGATAGAATCCTGATATTGTTCGCTATTTCATAGCCGACATTAGTACCCATAAATGTTATGTTCGCATAATTCCTGCCTTCACGCACCTGGCCTGCTCCGCTTATATTAGACAAACTGACCGCTTCAATGCTGTCCTGAAAGCGAATAGTGTATTCGGCTACCATTTCATCAGAAATCAAGTCGCTCTTCACAAGGCTTCCGCTTAAAAAATTCACTCCGGTGTCAACTGTGTTTTTATTTTGCAGCGCTACCAGAATATTTGTTGCTCCGAGCTTTGACATTGAAGACGAAACGGAATCAGACAAGGCGCGGCCTACCGTTACAATGGCGATAACTGATCCGATGCCTATGATGATGCCCAGCATAGTAAGAAGCGCGCGCATTTTATTTGACGCAATGCCTTCAAAAGCGATTATGATGCTTTCTTTCAAGTGAATAATAATATCACTTCCGATTCGGATCATGCTATATTTTAATTCAAGTTATTTTTTCATCAATGAAGTAGCCGTCTTCTATTGTTAAAATTCTTTCAGTTTCATCCGCCAGCCTTTCATTATGAGTTATCAGCACAATAGTCTTGTTCTGCTTTTCGTGCAATTTATGGAAAATATCCATAACCATCCTTCCAGTTTTTGTGTCCAGGGCTCCTGTAGGCTCGTCCGCCAATATGATAGCAGGATCATTGGCGATCGAACGCGCTATCGCGACGCGCTGTTTCTGCCCTCCAGAAAGCTCATTGGGAAGATGGTTGACTCTATTTCCCAAACCGAACATAAACAGCAACTCTCTAGCTCTTTCTTTGCGTTCAGCGTCTCCTAAACCCGCATACAGCATAGGAAGCTCTACATTGCGCAGCGCACTGCTTCTCGGAATCAGATTAAATGTTTGAAAAACAAATCCGATTTTTCTATTTCGGATATCAGATAATTGATTGCCGTTCAGATTGCCGATATCTACGCCTTCCAGCAGGTATCGTCCTGAAGTGGGGCAGTCAAGCCCACCGATTATATTCATCAGAGTAGTTTTGCCAGAGCCTGACTGACCTACGATTGAAATAAATTCGCCGCTTTTTACTGATAAATTTATGCCATGCAGAACTTCTATCCTTTTGCGCTTTCCCATTGAAAAGGACTTTGTTATTTTCTGCATATCTATTTTACAGTCCAAAGGGCAACTCCGCCTTCTGCTAGATTAATTTAATAAATGTATCTCCCATTTGTCCAGGAGTTTTGTTCAGAGCTTTAATCGCCTCATTTACAGCAACTGCGTCATTCATCACCTTCATGCCTTCTTTCAGCTCTTCGCTTAGTATTTCGAGGTAAAAGTCAGTTGACATGCCTACCTCTACAGGGATATATTTCAGCCTATATGTGTCAGCGCCAGCGCTTTCCGCAACGAATATAAAAGTGCCGCCTTCTTCGTCCGTCACCAATGAATCGTAATGCACGCAGTAAATGCCCGTCTTTTTCTCCACAACAAGCTCGAGCCTGGTATTCATGCCAATCTTCAAAGGCGTCTCCGTTGTTATGTCTACCTCTATGCCAAACTCAACATCAGAGCTGGAAGATGTTTCACCTAAGGCATTTTTCACTGCGGCTGGAGCAACTTTGCTTATCACCCCGTAGTATTCATCATCACCGGTAGAATCTGACTTGATTATGACTTCCATGCCTGTCCCTATCTTAGTGTAGTCGTATTCTTTCACCGAACTCGAGATTCTCAGATGTTCCGTGTCCTCAATGACAAAAAGCAAGCCGTTTGCGATGGAGCCTTCCTTTGCAAAGACGGCAGTGACTGTTCCTGCGTCAGGCGCTTTGATTATAGAATCTTCCAATTGCTTTTCAAGCCGTTGTATGTTAATAAGCATAGCGTCATTATTCAGCGCTATTTCCGCGCTGTCAAGATTTGATTTGGATATGCTCAAATCCTGTTCAGCTGATGAAAGCGCAGAAGAATATGCCGCTGAAGCGTTTTTATAAGCTGAGTCAGCTGCGTCAAGCGCTTCCTTGGCTTGTTCCAAAGACCGGCTTTGAAGCTTTACAGCGTTGTCATAGTTTGTCTGAGCGGTGTTTAACGTATTTAAAGCGTCATTGTAAAGATTTTCAGATTGAGTGAATACATACTCCGATACAGCTCCGCTTTCGAAAAGAAGCTTGTTTTTCTCATATTCCTCTTTCTTTGCTTCTAGAGAAAGCTTTGCGCTTGCCAGGGTGTTTTCTGAGGAGGTCACGGCTGCGTCTGTTTTGTCGTTGTAGTCTTTCAGAGCGTCATCATACACTCTCTGAGCGCTTTTAAGGCTCTGCCTAGCCGACTCCAAAACATTTGACGCCGAAATGACTTGAGCGTTATTGTTTTTTGACAAGTTATAAGACGCTTCCTCATAAAGGTTTTTATTCATCTCATATCTGCTTAGGCTGCTTTTCTGAGAAATATCCAATTCCGCTTTTAGCTGCTCAATGCTTAATGCCAAGTCTTCAGTATCCAAAACGCACAGATCTTGGCCTGCCTCAACATGATCGCCGATTTGAGCCTTTACTTCTTTTATCAGGAAATTGAGCTGCGTATATACGTTTTTCTTGTTGACGCTTTCCACAACCCCTTTTACCGTTATGCTATCCACAAGATCTCTCGGCTGCATCTCCGTAAATGTCCCTTTCAGCGTAATTTCCTTGCTGGAAAGCAGTACTAGGAAGATAAGCAGAGAAGTGCCAATAACCAAGGAAACACCGCAAATAAATATTAGTTTTTGCATTATCATCCCCTCCGTAATTCAATGTCAATTCTTAATTTTCAACTTGTTTCAAGCGCTTCTTAGCTTCATCTATAAGGACTCGCAGCAGTATCATCAGGCGTAATTTATGAAATCTAGCCATTTGAAAATTAAGTCTTCGGCATTGCTCAGCAATCAGAGAACAATATCATATTTATCGCGTTGCAAATTCCTCAATTTCAGCACGGCAGGGTCGCGTTCAAAAATAAATGCCGTTTGCATCAAGGACGCATTTGAACGCGTCCCTGATATGCGGCATAATGCATTATGCCGATTTGCGCTCAATGTACCTATTTTGGAGCTTGAATATCCACTTCCAAGGTGCGCAGCGCCGATATGGCAATTCGCACTCGCTGTATAATCAAGCTCCAAAACAGGAACTTTCATATGCAAATCAGTATAGCTCATAGTAAAGATCATTGCTGCTCCTTCAAAGCTCCCCTATCAAATATACCGCTTTTCATCAAATGTTCCTTTTTTTGCTGACTGTCCATTGAGTGGTGCGATTGATATCGGCATTTTGCACTCGCTGTATAATCAAGCTCAAAAAAAGGCGGTTTTATATGAAAAGCAGTATAAATGGCAGGCATCTCTAGCAACCGACCATGAGTGCCATCGCCTTAAGGTGAAACCGGCGCAATCCGAGGACTTTAAGAATCAGCGCCAAGGCCGATGCAGTCAAGCCAGCTTTCCTTAAGCTATACCGCTT
This sequence comes from Clostridiales bacterium, assembly GCA_031269465.1. GTDB lineage: Bacteria > Bacillota > Clostridia > Lachnospirales > WQUN01 > JAISWZ01. The sequence goes on from JAISZB010000342.1 coordinate 10,224, forward strand.
TTTATCAAATGTTCCTATTTTTGTTGATTATCCATTGAATGGCGCGAAATGCCGAAATCAGCATTTTGCACTCGCTGTATAATCAAGCTCTAAAAAAGGTAATTTAGTACGAAAATACATTTTATGGACATTTGTCCACGTCTCAAACACACAAATAGCTTAATATTTTCATCCTTAGTGGTGAAGCGAAGCTTCATAGGGGTTTATATGAAAAGCAG
>JAISZB010000029.1 GCA_031269465.1 Clostridiales bacterium
GCGGGAATCAGCTGCAGGAAGCTCAACCTCTTGTCCGGGAGAACTGCCATCCTAACTGAAAAGGAGGACATGCGGCTTCCTCCCCATGCCTAAAGGCGGGGGTATCCGCCGCATAACAACTGCGATGAGCGCTCCTAATTTAGAGCTTGATTACGACTCGTCTCAATGGACAGTCAAGCCTAGGAACTTTGACTTCAAATGGAAATGCGAACCGCTTTAAGCTTTAAAAAATCCGTGTATAAGTCATTTTGTTGTATTTGCGGAGAAGCTTCGAGCATTCATGCCGATAGGAAAGTTTTGAAAGCCTGGAAATTCCAGAGCGATTGCTTTATTTCAATGCCTTCTCATCGCCGAATTTGAGCCGCCGAATTCACTTCCTTATGGGAAGGGAACCATCAGGCGGCTTTTTTGCGCCTTAAGCATAGGCGATCATCGTTGTATCAGGCCTCACCCGCGCCTCAAGCTTCGCTTTCACTCAATTGCTTGGAACCTAGGCCGCAAAAATTACATATAGTATAAATGAGCCTTGACTCATTATCGTCATCAGCCAATTAAAGCTACGCTGATTTTCCTCGAATATTTCTATTTTAGAGCTTGCTTATCCATAGAGTAGTGCGAATTTCCAATATCGGCATTTTGCACTCTCTGTATAATCAAGCTCCAAAAAAGGCAATTTTCTAGGAAATCATGTTAAAATGCGAGTTTTAAAAACCTTGGCGAGAGAAGTGCAATTGCTCTGATTTTTAACTTGCCCGGCAGTTGGGGCTAAACGCAAGCATGTACTGCGGCAATCCCGCAAGCGTTTCAAGGGAGTCTTTCATATGAATGAAAAATCTGTCGCTCTGAAAAGCATATCCATTGGAGACAAAGTGAAGGTGAAGCGCCTGCTAGCGTCAGGGGGGATCCGACGGAGGTTGCAGGATATAGGCGTTATCGAAGGAACGGAGATTGAATGCCTGCATAAAAGCCCTTCAGGAGATCCGATTGCCTATATGATCCGAGGGGCGGTCATGGCGCTTCGATCTGAAGAGTCATCTCAGATTATTGTTGAAGGTTGTGAGGACTATGTCGGATAACAATAACGTTGTTATAGCTCTAGCTGGAAACCCAAATGTCGGGAAAAGCACAATATTCAACAAGCTAACAGGCATGAAGCAGCATACCGGAAACTGGCCTGGAAAGACTGTAGCTAATGCCAGGGGCTTCTTCATCAGCCATGGCAAGCGCTATGAAATCGTAGACGTGCCAGGAGCCTATTCTCTGTCCGCACATTCAACAGAGGAAGAGATTGCAAGGGATTTCATATGCTTCGGTGAAGCTGATTCTGTGATAGTAGTTTGCGACGCCACGTGCTTGGAACGCAATTTAAACCTCGTTCTTCAAGTTTTGGAAACGACAAGTAAAGTTGTCGTCTGCATCAACTTGATGGATGAAGCTATTAAAAAGCGCATAGAAATAGATCTGAAAAAGCTGGAGGATCTTTTGGGAGTGCGCGTAGTAGCCACTCAAGCTTCAAACGGCTCCGGAATGAAAGAGCTTGCTGAAGCAGCCGCCGACGCTGCTTCCGAACCTGAAAGAGCTTGCAGAATCATATGCCCTGAAAGAATAGAGCAGGCAGTCGAAAAACTGGCATCTCTCATGCCGGAAGGCAGCCGCGCAAGAAGCAAGTGGATTGCAATGAGGCTTATGATAGGAGATATTTCGCTGGAGCTTTCGACCCAAAAGAACTTGCCTTCCTTCATGCAGATGGCTGAAGAGGCTCTCCTTGACGCTGGCATTTCCAGAAGCGAGCTTGAAGATGAATATGTATATTCGCTTATTAAAAGAGCGGAGGAAATAAGCAAATCTTGCGTTTCAACCAAAGGGGCGACGGATGCAATCGACAGGAAAATCGACAGGATTCTGACGAGCAAATGGCTGGGCTTGCCGATCATGCTGATTCTGCTTGGGATTATATTCTGGATTACTATAGTCGGAGCAAACTACCCGTCTCAGTGGCTTGCAACCATGCTATCCTCATTGGAGGAAAAGCTCCTCGCGCTCTTTGCGTGGCTTAATGCGCCTGATTGGCTGAGCGGCATGATTGTAGGCGGAGCATACAGGGTTTTATCTTGGGTAGTTTCAGTTATGCTCCCTCCCATGGCCATTTTCTTTCCACTATTTACGATATTGGAGGACTTCGGATATCTGCCGCGGGTAGCTTTCAATCTCGACAGCTGCTTCAAGAAATGCAGCGCTTGCGGCAAGCAGGCTCTTACTATGGCAATGGGCTTCGGATGCAATGCCGCAGGCGTCATAGGATGCAGAATAATCGACAGCCCCAGGGAGCGTCTGATAGCCATCATGACAAACAACTTCGTTCCATGCAACGGAAGGTTCCCAACCATCCTAGCTGTAATAACCATGTTTTTCTCTGCATCCTATACCTTTTCCGCAGGCTCTGCGGCTATCATGACACTTGTAATAACTTGCGGGATCCTTCTGACCCTTGGGGTTTCCAAGCTTCTATCGATGACCATCCTAAAGGGAGTCCCATCCTCGTTTACTTTGGAGCTTCCGCCGTATCGCAAGCCCCAGGTAGGCGAGATAATAGTCAGATCCATTTTTGACAGAACGCTTTTTGTATTGGGAAGAGCCGTCATATCCGCAATTCCTGCCGGAATTATAATATGGCTCATGACAAACATACACATGGGCGATTCAAGCCTGCTTCAGCTATCCACCGGATTTTTGAATCCGTTCGCAAAGCTCTTGGGCATGGACGGAGTCATACTCATTTCTTTCATTCTAGGCTTTCCCGCCAATGAGATTGTAATACCCATAATGATCATGGCCTACATCTCTTCCGGAACCCTTACAGATCTCTCAAGCCTCCCGCAGCTAAAGGAGCTCTTGATCGCGAACAATTGGACGTGGCTGACAGGAATCTGCACTATGACATTTTCATTGGCCCATTGGCCGTGCTCAACTACCTGCATCACCATATACAAGGAAACTAGAAGCTTGAGATGGACTCTCCTCTCAATAGCCGCTCCTACGGCTACAGGCATGCTACTGTGCTTCTTGCTGAAATCAGGCGCCTCTTTACTTGGATTTTAAATCCTCCCACGGAAATATACTTTATAAATTGCAATATCAAATGCAACAGATGCCATAGGGATTTTTTTCTTTTCCCCAAGTGGAAGACGTAAGAGCAGGGGCCACCAGACCCAAAGACCGCCTCGCCTGCGGCTTCGGCGGTCTTTGGGTCTGGTGGCGGCGAAGGCGCCGCTCCGCCCCTTGCGTTATTTTAAGGATCTCTATCTCAAACATTTCCGCAGGAGTCTTGCAACCCATAATTTTCCTGGGAATTTAGTCAAACAGAAAACGCTTTTCTCATCGGACAAGTCCGTAAGCAGCTCAAACGGATCTCCATCTGTCTTTTTCTCTAAAATCAGCAGTTTTTTATTAAACCCAGGGCTTCAACATTTTTATCGCAATTCCCTAAGAATAATAGACCAGTGGAAGAATTTGCTGACACTGATAACAAACCAGTTTTTGAAGCATTTTGCGCGCAGAGATGACAAAACGCAACGCCTGTATTATCTCTGCTTGAAGAATTCCCGCGTTTGGGCAAGGTGGAAGCCATACAAGCTCTATGGACACGATAACCTCTGCGTTGTACTTGATAACTGCGCGTACAAGGCGATTTTTATAGCAACAGACGCGGACGGGCAAGAGCATTTCAGCCGTTTAGTCGGTGTACGCTAGAGAAACAGCGGCGAGGGCAAGTTCTAATTTTGAACAGTGCACTTGGCTGCAAAAAGGCTATACCGTCACGGAAAGCACCATTGACAGCCAAATAATCCGCCCAGAGGAATTTGCGGCATTAATAGACGTTGTACTTCTCACATCAATCGGGTATTACAGAATTGACAAGATGAAACCGTATTTGATAAGTAAAGCCCGTTATATATAGGACTTTTAAAGCGGCCATGGTTTACTGCACAGCCTGGCGTTAATTTCCCGAAAAATTTTGCAATATCCACTTGCGTTGCCTGCGGGTTATTCCGCAAAAAATTCAAAACCGCCGTTTCGGTTAAACGTATCTCCGCCGAAGCGATTGAGAGACGAGCATACGGTTTCATACGTATCAGCGCTGATGCCATTTCCGCACCTCTTGAACTCCACCGCGACGGTTTTGCCGACACTAAGAACGGTCTTCATTTTTTCAGCGATCACAGGCTCCGCCCCCTCTCGGTTTGTCGGGTATGTATTTCATAATATCGCAGTAATCGCAATCAAGCGCGCGACAGAGCTTTTCGATAAGGCTTGCACTTACACTTTTTCCTGTTTTAAACTTAGCCATTGATGCCTTGCTGACACCGGATAAACGGCACAGTTCGACTTTCATCATATTTTATCAATCAAAAGTTTGATCAGCTTATTGTAACTGGCCGGCACCTCTTTTTTTGTTAATGATGGCACTCGTTTTCGTCCTTGAGTCGGCTTGTCTTACCGCCAATCTCTTTGACAATATGCTTCCCCATGATATAAGTGCCGATATAGCGCTCCCTCATTGCCCTATTTTCGCCCTGCGTCGGTATTTTTCGTTTGTAGAAAAAGCTGATAATCTCCGTGAAACTTTTAATCTCGATCGCAAGATTTAATATCAAACGCACAACATCCTCGCGTTTTCGCCGATCTCCAGACAGCCGTTTGCCCCTTTGCGATACTCGTAGATGCAAACTTCGCTCTGTAGCTCGGCGGCTCAATTCCAGCCGCGTTCAAGCGCAGGACAATATCAGCCAAGGTTGCTTTTTCATACGCCCATATGATATTTCTACTTAACATAGCCAAACGGAGGCCTTGCGCCAACAAATTCACCATACTCCATAGCCTGTCGCTGCTGGGCTTTTATTTTTTTCCCGTCTCCAAAGCGTACGCCTCATTTACATATTCTTTGGCGATAGTATAATCAATAGTTGACGAATTGGCCTAAGTCAAGAATGCCAACGGTTTGAGTTCTCCGGTTGTTTTCTGTAAAGAATCGGAGCGCTGACACAAGATCTTGTATATGGTCTCGACCGCATCCTGTTAAGTCAACTACCGATTATACTATCACCTATTCTTTAAAGGCAGCATGATAGAGTCACCAGGATTCGTAGCGCTGGAGTCAAAGCCTTCTGTGCCGACAATAAAACGCACCTTTAATAAAGGCAGGTATTTTTCAATATAATATCCTGTATCAATCGTATTGCGCTCAAATCTCAACTGATCCTTGCAGACGATACAGCTAATTACACCTTTTTCCGCTTCCACAAGCATTTTCTGGAATGCGGGAAGCTCGAAGTCTGAGGTATGATAATGATACTCGCAGGAACGTTCCCCGTGATCTTTATAGTTCACAAATATATGCTTGCTTATGTCATTGGGATTGAAATAGTTGCAACAATATTAGTCTAACGTATTGACAGCGGACGAAAATAAATGTTGTAATATTAGTATCTTAGAAAGGTAGGTGTACAATGGCAGGAGTAACTAATTTGAATATAAAAATCGACCGCGATTTGAAGGCGAAGGCTGACAAGCTGTTTAACGATATGGGTATGAACCTCACAACGGCTGTTAATGTGTTTGTCCGGCAGGCAGTACTGGAGAAAGCGATCCCGTTCAGAATTTATCGTAACGGCGAACCTGCGGGTGCAACGGTAACTGTACCTCAGCGACAAAACGCTATGCAGGAGATTAGGAATATATTATCCGGAGTTGAAAGCAGCGGCATTGATTTAGATCAAGCGAGAGCAGAGAGGAGGACTGCGCGATTTGAACGTAATGATTGACACCAATGTAGTCCTCGATGACATTCTAAACCGTGTCCCGAACGCTGAATCTGCGCGTAAAGTCAGTCAGTTAGTCACGGACGGAGTTATCAACGGCTATCTCACGGCGAACTGCCTAACGGACATTTTCTTCCTTGTATCCAAACATCGGGATGAAGTATAGCCCGGAAAGTCATAAAGAACCTGTTGCTGACTTTCTATGTTGTGGGTGTGGACGGTGAATGCTGTCAGATTGCGATTGACTCACCTATGAGCGACTTTGAGGACGCTCTGGTCGTGGTCAGCGCCGAGAAAGCTGACTTGAATTACATTATTACTAACGATAAGCGGTTTCAAAGTAGTATAGATTCAAGTGTGTCCGCTGTAAGCCCCGATGATTTTCTATTGAAGTTCTGAAAGCAAATATGAGCAAACAGGGAGACGCCAACCGGTGCCTCCCTGTTGCCGTTATCATTCAATCAAGCTGTTTCTTCCCTTGCAGTGGTAGTATCCTCGTCCACCGGGGGAAATGGTTTCTCTTCAAGAGCTAACAATCTCAGTTTATCCTTGGGGTAAGGCATGCAATAATCAGCATGCAACACACGCGGAAACTGGTTGTATCCGGTGAATATCCCGATGTGCACATTTTTCTGTTTGTGATGAACGGATAGCGCGCTGAACCATTCCAGTTCAAAAAAGCGTTCTTCACCGTCTTCATGTTTGACAACCAAGAACGCTGACCTGCCACCGTCAAATTCACCAGCGATAACAACCGCGAACCCGCCAAAAGCCCTCAGGTAAGTTGCCTGCGCAATAAAAGCCAAGTTCGGCGCAACCGCTTTAATTCCCACAGTTTATAGATTTCTGAAGGCCAACGGCGCGGAAAGGCTTAAAGCCAGAAACTTTCCATCCAAAGCCAACCCCCGAAGGCAGAGGAAATTCTTGAATTCAGTCCTGCTTCCGCTTATCGACGCGCCGCATTTCATCCATGCCTTCCATCCTGCCTATGTTTGGCCGGGGAAGAGGGTTTTCACCGAAACCTCAAGCGGAAGGAAGCGCTATAATGCGCCCGGAGCCTTGAATTTCGCGACGAAAGCCATATCCGCAACAGGCAGCGATGCTTATATATGCATCTTCAGCTGTAGATCTGCTGAATAAACTTTTGGCTGAATATCCCGGATCGATCTTGAATATCGCGCAGGGCAACGCGAAATATCAAAAATGCAAGGCGATTTCAGAATATATCACCCTTCATCCTCTCTTGACAGTCAGAAGTTTATTTGCATATAATGGTATATTACATCTAATTTAGTCAATGTCATAAAACTATTTAATTTCTGCCTAGTTTCCTTTATAATATTCCCTATGTGCATAATATGGGGATTATTATTAAGGAGGGCTGGCTAGGCAGGCGACGGCGCCGGCTCCCGGACGCGGCGGGATGGATTCGTCGAGCCTGGAATCGGATGACGCTGAACTTTATAAGCGATGCTCTTCATGAATTTCGAGATTGCTTCAGCCGCAAAGCTACTTTTGGATGCTTTGCAGTTTTTGTTGCTGGCATCGTTCCAGCTTTGGATTCCGGAGGATCGGCTTCAATTATAAGAGAACTCAATATTGATCCACTATATCATTGCAGTCTAGCGTACTTTTTTAGAAGTTCCGACGATATATGGAATGCGGGGATTTGCCGATTCAAAATGCCGCCTGAATCCCATCTTGCATATAAAGCCGGCGACAGGTTCATCCTGCTTGGCGATGTGCGCCAGCCAAAGCAAGGAAGGCGGGAAGACGCCCGGAGCCGCGGCCGCGCGCCGGGATTCCGGGGATTCTTCGAAGCCTGGATTCATACGGGGACATATGTTCGGATGCATAGGCCTCGCTATAGGGAGTTCGCTGAAATTATTCTCAGTTCCCATAATAATCGAACTTCATGCTAAGATCAGCGGCATAATCAGAAAATTCTCAGCCGGCTCCAGCCCTATTGATGTACATAATATAGGCCGCTACTATGAGGCGGCTGCCGCTGTGGCTGATGAATTTATACATAATAATAATGACTCAGAAGGCAAAAAGAGCGGCAAAGGCGGCAAAGGCAAAAAGGGCGGCGAAGGCGGCAAATCCGATAAACACAGCGTCGAAAAGAAGAAAGCCGATAAAGCCGATAAGGGCGGCGAATCGGCGCGCATAGCCCGCATGGCCGCAGATGCCGGGATTCTGGCCGCATCCATGGGAATAGGCTGCTTTCTTGTGCTTGATCGCCATTTCATGTCCGAAACGGCCTTTTTGATCTCAGAGAGAGTGTTTGGCGGAGCGGCCGGCACAGCAGCACGCGCAAAGCTCGGAAACGTCGCCTATGAACCCGCCCCCGGGCGCACGGGAAAACCGGGCGGGCCCAGAATAAGAGGAGCCAAGATCAAGCTCGCCGGGCTTTTCTCCCATCCAGAATTCTTTAAAAGCATGGAAG
>JAISZB010000036.1 GCA_031269465.1 Clostridiales bacterium
TTCAGAGACGCCGCATTTATGGGGATTATGAGATGGGCTTTCTACAACAGGCTGAAGGCAGAATACGCGGATGCGGGTATGACATACGGCTACATCACAAAGAACACGAGAATCAGAAATGGATTGGAAAAAGATCATGCGGTAGATGCGAGATGCATCAGCGGGAGTCCGCTGGCTGTTCCATCGGATGTAGTTTATATGCAGAAAGCAGTAAGAAAGCGCAATCGCCAAATCCATAAGGCTGCTATCAACAAGGGCGGAAAGAGGAAGCTGAATCAATCTCCAAAGTATGCATTTGGCTTTCAGCTGTTTGACAAAGTGCAAATGCCGGACGGACGCAAAGGCTTCATCTTCGGGAGGCGATTAAGCGGAAGCTTTGATGTCCGCACGTTGGACGGAGCAAAGCTGTCTGCGGGAATCAGCCGCAAAAAACTCAAGCCTTTAGAGAAGCGCAAAACAATATTGACGGAAAGGAGCATGCGGCTTCCTCCCCATGGCTAAAGGCAGGGGTATCCGCCGCATAACAACTGTGGATGAACGGCAAAGATCTCCGCCGAACAAAAACGATGAACAGCCTATATCGATTTCGGGGATGGAATTCCTCTTATTCATAGACTGACCCAAAATCGGAACTGTCCATGCTCATCGCCTTATAGACTGATATTGGAGGTGTCTTGTTCACCAGCCTCCGCTGAAAAGCTTTATCCGAAATTTCAGGAGGTCTTAAAATGAGCGCTAGTTATATGAAAGAGGTGAATATTGACGGAATTCACTTTAAAAATGAGATGCGATGGATATGGGTTGCGCCTGTGTCAGTATTTGTCGCGTATATTCTATTTTACTTGTTTTTACAAGTAAAAGCGGCAGCGCTCCAATTTGCCTTAGGCATTGCTTTTTTTTCGGCGGCATTTTTGTTTCTTGCCAATGTCGGAAGCAATATTTCCAAAATCATCAAGAGCCATTCAAAAGCGGCTAAGAAGCAAAGAGGGGCGAAGGGAGACTTCAGGCTTGAAATGGCTCATCAGATGCTAAAGCTTGCCTATTTGGGGAAGCTGTGCGCCTTTCCGGTTTCTGCAGCCCTTTTTTTCTGTCTTTTGGAGAGCCGGGAAATTGCCGATATTGTCTCATCTTTCCCGTCTATATATTTTCTTAATCCGGTCAGCTGGCCTATCATGCTGGCAGGGCGAATTATTCAGACATTTCCCACGACTGAATTAAGTGCGGGATTGACGTCGTTTCAGCTTCTTCTCCTGCCGATAATCCTGCCTGCGTCGCTTTTCAACTTAAGCGCGCAGATTCACTTGGCTATGGTTAGCAGGCTGAAATGGAGATGGCTTATATTTTCCCTTCCGTTTTTATCATTTCCAGGGTCTGATCTAGCTTTTTGCCTGACAGCGGGCTTAAGCGCCAGAGGGATAAAAGTGCATATGATTGCAAGCTCCGCAGCAGGAGCCGCCGCGGCTGCGGGAGTCTGCCTGTTGTACTATTTAATGGCGCTTTGAAAAGGAGCAAAAAGAAAGCAAGCTGAAAACATCAGCTTATTTTCTTTTTGCTCTTTTTCAAAGCGCGCGGTTTTCAGGCTGTACCGACCGATTTGCAAGCGAATGCATACTGATTTGCATTGAAAGCACCTATTTTGGAGCTTGACTGTCCACTGCCGCTGACATTCTTAAATGCATGAATTCAGCGCTTCCAAGATGAGAAATGCAGATATACCGCTTTTCATCAAATGTTACTTTTTTGGAGCTTGATTATCCATTGAAGCCTGTATAATCAAGCTCCAAAAAAGATAATTTTACATGAAAAGCAGTATATCAATCGCGCTAGCTGTATAATCAAGCTCCAAAACAGGCGGTTTCCTATGCGAATCAGTATATGTTTAGGCCTTTCCCATGCGCGTCAATTCAGCGCCGCGCCATAAAATCGGTTTCGAGCGCAAGCCTAAACGTCCAACTCAAACAAAAGCTCGAGGATGAACTTGGGCCTTGAATGATATTTTGTGAAAACTCCTTCATACCGACCGTTTATCATAAAGCTGAAGGCGCCGTTTTGCTCTTGGAAGGTTCCTAAAGGCTGATTGCTTGCTCCTGAACCTGAACTGAAAAGCGCTATGTCTGATGGGGGAGCGCCTCCAGTTATTTTCATAATCAGGCTGAGATCCTGGAGTTCAGGTAGCGGCAGACTCTCAGCGCTGGGATTGAATGAGGCAATAGAAACTCTGACTGGATAAGCGGAGAGATTAGTCACCTGGTATTCGGGGGATGTCACATCTCCTGCGTTGGACTGAAAGGCGGCGAAAATAATCTTTACAGGAACTGTGGCGGTTATCGTCGGATCCTTGAAGGCATACTTGTTAACAAGCGATGTCGAATCGCCTTCCGAATTTGATATAAAGGCGCCTATATCATACTCTACGTCCGGTTCCAAACCAACGATGCTTCCTGAGAAAACGCCTGCGTCTTCATCCAAGCTCCATCCCGGGGACATGATGCCGTTATCTCTTATAAGTATAGTCTGCCGGTCGACGGAGACAGTTATTATATCTATTCCGATATTCCCGACAACATAAGAGAAGCTGAAAGGCACAGACAATACTGGCGGGGCGTTGGAGCCTGCGGGGTTGGCAACCCAGGAGGCTATTCCCGCGTCGGCTGCCAGTATTTTAGGTCTGGTCGAGAAGGAAAGAGGCAGGGAAATAGGTTCACCGCCTGGCATTTCGTCTGTTGAGAGATATGCCTGCGCATAGTGGAGAGTGTTCGGTTGAAGGCCTGTGACGCTCCTTAAAATAGTTGAAGGCGTCAGCGACATATCAGATGCGCCCCATGATAAAGTGCTTTCTCTGCTTGCCTGGGCAAGCGCGGGCCAGTAGTCTATCCGGCCTGAAACATTGTTACCCATTATGCGGGTAATGCTTAGCAGTGACAAGTACGCTTCCGTTTCTGTTTTCGTGTTGAGAGAAAGATTATCTATGAATCGCGCTTGAGACGCATGCACTGAGTTTTTTGAATTCAAGCCAAGTGTCAAAGCGTCCGCATCCAAGGTTGCGATATATCTTGTAGGCAAATTCTGAGTCTCCTCCAGATAAACCGAGTCGGTTGAGGATGAGCCTCCTGTGGTGTACGCAAATGCTTTGTAGCCAGAGGGCAGTTCAATCCTATGCTCAGGCGATGATTGGCTTGCTGCAACTGTGAGGGGCTCTATGTGACTGTAAAATGATGGAAATATAGCGTTTACAAAAAAGCCGTCGCCGGATATGCTGTTTGATTGTATAGCCGCAATGCTGTAAGTCATGCCAGAGTCATCGGCGTACCATCCGGGAGAGTAGGCTTTTATATGCGAAGCGGCCCCGATTTCTACGTTTCCGGTAAAGTTTTTTCCTCCAATCCCAGCTGAAGGCAGCGTGGAGGCTATTGCCGACGCGGCGACTGTTCCCGACAAAATGTTGATATTTCCGGTATAGGTTCCACCGCTGCCAGAACCTATGCCAGAGCCTCCTTCACCGCCAGAGGCAGTTACAGTAGGGTTGCCGGAGATGAGAATGTCTCCGAAGTCGCTAAATTCTCCGCTTCCGATGCCTGCGGCGAAAGTTCCTCCGGTTGCCGTCACTCGCGCCGAACCGGAAATTGCGACGCTTCCTCCCGCCGGGCTTTCATGGCCGCTTCCGATGCCGGCGCCGCCTGCTCCGCCTGTAGCATAGACCTCGGCCGATTCTGAGATGGCAATGCCGCCAGCTTGGCTGTTTTCTCCGGAACCGATGCCCGCGCCCAAATTTTCGCTTTCTGCGGTGACTTTGGAATCGCCAGAAATGGAAATGTCGCCTCCGGTCTCTCCCTTGCCGCTTCCGATTCCGGCGGCGCCTCTGCCTCCCATTGCTTGAACTTCGGCGTCTCCCTCTATGACGACATAGCCGGAGCCAATCACCCTTATTCCTGGGGAGCCTTGAACGCTGTCAGAAATGTTTGAAGCATTGACGAAGGCGTTGCCTGAAATTGTTATCCTATCGTTTTTGGTGCCTATTCCGGCTCCTATGCCATCACCCCTCGAGATGATTTGGCCGCCGGAGATTGATATCGTAGAATAAACCGAGTCGTCGTCGCTATAAATCCATATGCCGCCTATACCGGTTCCGCCGGGTAGGGTTGAGCTATTTATGATGCCGCTATTTATGATGCCGCCGGAGATCTCTATATTTACCGGGCAAGAATTATATCCGCCGCCTATCCCGCTGCCGTAGGATCCGCCCGAGATGTAGAAGAATCCGCCTGATATCGCAATCTCTCCAGAAGCATAGCGCGACGAGTTGCTTCCAACGCCTATGCCCGCAGCGTAATCAGCCCAGGCGATCGAGATGATTATTGGAGAGCTGTCGCCGCCGCTGATATCCAATTTTTTTAAGGGAGAATTAGAACCGCTTCCGATGCCGGCGCCGCCGTTCTCGCTGCGGGCATAGATTTCTCCGCCGCTGATTATGATTTCATCAACGGATGCCTCCTCAGCGCCGCTTCCGATGCCAGCGCCGGCATAGCCGAAAGCATTGATTACTCCGGCTGTGATTTCAACTTTGTCTAATTTTCCGGCATATCCGCTCCCAATGCCGGAATGCCCTCGCACTTTCACATTTCCTCCGGAAATTGAGATTGTCCCGCCGGTTGAGTTGCTTCCGCCTCCTATTCCGGCGGCGTCTCCGGGATCGGATTCTTCATTCACTTCACCGGCTGTCACTATGCCTCCGCTGATTTTGATGCTTCCGCAGGACGCATTCGCCTGGCCGCCGATTGCGGCCGCATTGTTGCTTAATGCTGGAGTAGTCTTGGAGTTTAATGTTACAACATCGCCGGAAATATCTATGGAGGTATTGCTTCCGTCGTATCCTCCTCCGACTCCTGGCGAATTAATGCCTCCTACAGCGTTTATCGTTCCGCCTTCAAGCTTTATGCTTCCTGATGAAGCCAAGTTCGCATTCGCCCCAATGCCAGCCCCGCTGTAGCCGCCTTCCGCCGTTAGGGTATTGTCTCGGCCGCTGGATTTTATTGTGAGGCTTCCGCCTTCTCTTACTTCCAGAGCTGAGTAGTCTGTTGCGCCGCGAAGGTAGCTATCGCCTTTAAGGTGCATCACAACTGATGCTCCGCCCGCTACCGCTATAGCGGCGCCTGTACTCCTGCTGGCGTCTAGGACGACGTTGTTTAGCAAAACATCAGTGACGACTCCTTGGCGGAAAATTATATTCTCGATTTCAACTGAAGCCGACCTTATTTCATAGATGTGTTCCGAGGCATATTCCTCGAATACGATTCTGTTGTTATATACAGTAAACCCGCTGCCTGATAAGATATGCTTGCTCAGATCTATTAATATCCTCCCGTCATAGATCTCATCGTGGGTGGAAACACTGGGAGGACCACCGTTTAACAAGAGGTCTTCATAGTCCATTCCCACATTAACATTCAAAAAATTCGCTTCGTCGATGACATCCAGAGCCATTGCGCTTAAAGGATCATCTTCAGGAGGATTGATGCTGTCAAGTTCATTGAAGGGATTGGAACTGCTTCCTTCCTCATCCTTTTTATCTTCAAATTCTTCAGCTTCATTATTAGCTTGCTCATCTGCTGGAGCGCTTTCAAGTCCATCGGATGCAAATAGGCCTTCCGGGGAAGAGATCGTATTGGGGATTTCTGAATAAATTGCGGTTGAATCCCCAGAATCCTCATTTTCCGCTGATTGACTGTCCAGAGCAAACGCAATAGGCAGCGGCAGCAACAGCAAAAGGAGGATTAGCCATAAAAGCTTAAGTGATGGTTTACTTTGCCTTTTTATCATTGCTTAGCACCTCTCCATCTAATACGCCGATGCGCAATTTACTGCAATGCTTTTTCAGATCGACTTTAGAAGCATAAGCGTACAATCAATCTAAAAAATAGCAGTCGACATCGCACTGGTATGAATCACTTGGAAAATCTGCCGCAGGTATGCCAACGAGCAGTAAAAAGAAAAAATTAGCGCTCTATGTACTGATTTGCATATGAAAGTTCCTATTTTGAAGCTTGACTGTCTACTTTCAAGGTGCGATTGGTATCGGCATTTCGCGCTTGCTGTACGCAAGCTCCAAAATAGGCGGGTTCATATGCAAATCAGTATATATGCTAAATAGAATCATATGGGGAATTAGAATGCTTATTCTAGTGTTTTGCGGGAGTATTGGGAACAAGCCTGCTTCATAGACATCCTGAAGCCTTAGCTTCTATATTGATGAACAGTCAATGCGCCGCTTTAGGGGTTGGATTATCCGCTTTAGCATTGCATCATTCAAACCGGAAGGTTCCAATAGGCTTTAGTATAAGCGAGCATCAATATATTTGAAGGGTTTCATTATCTATATCGTACTGAATGTCGAAAATCCTTAGCGGTAAAATAAACCAGCAGCTTAAGGGGGCTATGCCGACGCAAATGGGGTTTGCGCTCATTGGCCAGTCAAGCAAGTCATGCTGTTGCGGGAAATGCTGATTTGCACATGAAGTTCCTATCTTTGATTCTGAACGCCGGTATAATCAAGCTCCAAATCGGTGCATCGGCAGCGCGCAGGAAAATGGCAAAAATAAAAAAGCTGAGCGAGGCTCAGCTTTTTTATGCAGTATCAGGGAATAAGCAACACATCTCCGGGATAAATGATGTATGGAGATGAGATGTTGTTTATCTTTGCGATGTCAGTCCATTTGACATTCAATTTTTCCGCGATTTTTATAAGATAGTCGCCTTTTTCGACTGTGTAGTCTTTGGCAGGCTCTGCGGATGGCTCCGTTTCGGGAGGCGGTGTCGGCGTTGGAGACGCAGCCGCTGCTTCCACGGGTTCGGCAACGACGGCAACAGCCTTGTCTACCAGCCTTCCCATCTTTATTTTAGTGAAGTCTATGCCTTTATTGATGTAGTCTATGAGAGCCTCGTCAAGAGCGTTGTATGATATGGACTTCTTTCCCACAAACATAGTGTAGTTGTCGCCGCCAGCCGCCATGAAGTCGTTGACTGCGACAGTATACGTCTTTTCAGGGGCAACGGTTTCGCCGCTGTCCAGAGTTATGGACAAGACTCTGCTTCCGACATCCTTTGAAGAATCGTAAGCGACGCTGGCGCCGCCGATTTGAGACAAATGAGCGGCAACGGCGGGTGCGTTGTCAACGCCGTGCTCGATCGCCGCAATTAAGTCCGCGCCCGTAACTTCAATTGTGACTATGAAGTTTCCAAACGGAAGGACATTGAGCACATCGCCTTTGGTAATCGGGCCTGCTTCAATTGAGGCGCGCACGCCTCCGCCGTTTTCAATGGAGACATCGGCGCCTGTCGCGTCAATCATCGCGGCCGTTATGAGATTTGTAAGATTGGTTTCCTTCGCTCTAACATTCTCGCGCTCGCCTTCAAGCTTGACGGGGGTTGTCCCTATGACCAGGGATGCGATTTCTTTGTTCTTTTCGTTAAGGCTGTCGATAAGGGCGGATACCGCCTCGTCGGAGGCCAGATCGCTTGACTCCGCCGTTTCTTCCGTGGGAGTTTCAAGGAGTTCAGCGGTTTTATCCACTACTTTCTTATCCTTTAGGTATATTCTTACTATGCCTATGTTGTTTAAGTATTCGCCGGTTTGAGCGATAAGGGTTCCGTTTTCCAATTTGCCTTCTTCAAGGACTGTATGGCTGTGCCCGTCAATCAGAACATCGATGCCGTCAACAGCCGCAACAGCGTCGCTTCTCTCGTCCGCTGCGGTTTCTTCGTCAAGGCCCAGGTGGCCGATTCCCACGATGACATCCGCGCCTTGCCCCTTAAGAGAAGCTACTTCAGCCGCCGCAACAGTGGCCGGCTTTTCAAAGTCATAGCCTTCAACGTTTTTAGGATTGGTTTTAGTGACTGTCTCAGGGGTGGACAAACCGAATAATCCGAGCTTTACTCCCGCAATCTCAATGACGTCGTCTTTGGCGAAAGCCGCCTCCTTTGTGTCAGACTTGACTACATTAGCTGAGAGAAGCTTGAAGCTCATGTCTTTTTCAAGCTCTAAAAGCCTCGATATGCCATAGTTGAAGTCATGGTTGCCAGGCGCCATGTAGTTGTACCCGACCAGATTCATGATGTCAACTATTGTTTCGCCGCGAGAAATGGTGGCTAGAGGTTGGCCGTGAAGGTCGTCCCCCGCCGAAATGAGGATTACGTTCTCACCATCAGCCTTCAGTTTCTTAAGCAATGACGCCAGATATACATCTCCGTCGACTCTGGAATGGACATCGTTGGTGTGAAGAATCGTAATTACGGCGTCATGCTCCGCAGGCGCCGCAAAGACTGTGATGTGGATGCTTAGAACCATGATTGCGGACAGCAGCATAGCTGCCGCCTTGGTGAATCTCTTCATAAAGCAACAATCCTCCCTGTGTTTAAAACGCGTTCTTCCCGGAAGCCTCAACTGCCCAGGCTATCCGATGCGCGTCGGACGACGCTTTCATAATCGGAGACGATGAAGCGCGGTCACTGTTTTGCCGATGAGCGTCAATTCAGACGAAACTCGAAGAATAAATGGTTATCGCTTTATTAGCGATGCTCATCATTTTCCTAGATTTTGAAAACGGTATAATCTAGGCTCTCCATTGATGATGTGTGGGTTAACGCAAAGTTAAGGCCTGAAGAGTTAAAAGCTCTCGAATCCAAATAGAGATAAACATTGATTTTACGCCGTTTTTAGTTTTTAGCTCTTCTATTTGACGCTTAATGAAGAACGGCTCAAATCAAGGATTTTGATGGATCAACTGTGAGAACTTTTAAATCTCCAGCAAGGCATACTGATTTTCATATAAAATTACCTTTAGGAGCATTGAATGAAAATCGGTATAGGATTATCCCAGTGCTGTCGCTCTTAATTGCGCAATATGCTTTTAGCCTGTGAAATGCTTAATTGTAGCCAAATAGGACTGTTGCGCATTTAAGACTGTCTGCACTAGAGTTCATAATCCAATCACATAATTTGCAATAGCGCACATCAGCATAACGTCGGAGCGAATGCAATAGAACGCAATCGGCATATTCTTCTGCTGATCTTCTAGGAATTGACTTTGAATAGAAGAAATAAGGCTTTCGCACAAATTTCAAAAATCTAATTTCAAAGTCAAAATTCTAAAGAAGGTTCAGCATCTCTTCTTTTGTAACGGCTTGGATGAGCGATTCTCTTATTAAAGGAATAACCACTCAGCAGCATAGCTAGGGATATTGGCGATTTATAGAATAATAAGGCATAAATGGAAATAATCGCTATTTTCTATGCATAGCATCCTTGATGCTGACAAATTCAAGCCTAATTCATTATAACTGCTTCAGTAATTGATATGCAATACTTTTTTTTCTTTATCGCAGAGCTTTATCTCATGTTCTTAGAGTCAAAACTTAAAAGGCGATTGCCTCTTCTCAAAGTTTAGAAAAGTCACTTTAATGTAAAATATAGAATATAAACAATAGAAAAGTCGAACTATAAATGAGCGATGCTATATCTCATGCTTCTGAGCATTAGGCGTTGTCTATTTTTATGCAGTATATAAGTTGATTTCATGAAAATTTACATACATCATTTTACATTTCGTAGAGATAATAGCACTGAATTAGAAGGAGAGTTTTGTGGGTCATAGAAAAATTAAATGGATCTGGCAGGTCAAGAGACGCTTTTCTGACGAGCAATCAGATGTGTCAGATTGAGACTCGGATTAACATTGAAGTTTTGAATAATACTGAAATATGAACCTAAATGGAAATGTATCGGCAGCGCCCCCCCAAGGGAATAGTGCGTCCGTCAGCAAAATCCAGGAATATTAAGAAAATTCAGGTTCTCCCTAATATTTGACTTCTCTGATGGATTAAATACCCAATTATGTTATATTAATACATAAAACTCCCCACTGTCAAGCTTGTATAATTGTACTATTAGAAATTAAGCGACGGTGATTTTATGAAATGCGAATTGACGTTACAAGAAAAACTCCGCGATCTTCGGGATGAACACAAACTAAATCTGATAGAACTATCGGACAAAACTGGCATACCCGTTTCGACTTTGCAACGTATGGAAAGTGACGAAGATATTCGTATCGGGTATCAGGACGTGCGGGATTTAGCTAAATTCTACAAGGTATCGGTCTGACCGACACCGTCTGCACCGCAATGTAGCCATAGACTAATTGAAATTAACTGACGCGGCGGTAGAGACGCTCAAAGAGCGCAAACTGAACAGCCGGCTTGTTAGCGAATTACTGTCGCACCCTGACGCGCCGAAATTGTTCAGCGTGATGGAAGTCTACATAGACCGAAAAATACTGCCTCAGATAAACACAATGAACGCCGTCTACAAGGTGGCGGAAGAATCTATCCGCGAAACTACGATGTGGACAATGGCGATAGTTATTTGACTGTTTTGCAAGAAGCCGTCGTTGACGAGGAAGAGTATTTGCGGTTTCGAATGACAGAGCGATTCAGCGAGTTGATGAAAGCCTTGTTTGACGCGCACAAAAAAGACGCCCTTCCCGATGAGCAGGCGAGCGTCTTAGACGAGATAAAGACAGGGTATCAATCCTATTTGGCAAATAAAGAAACGGAAACCGCGCAGAGAGCAAAATTTGCGCTGCTGGCGAAACAACTTGGGCTGAATGTGTCCAAGCTGACCGACGAGAAAACAAGCGTTTTGATGAAGGCTTTGCAGGATTCAGACTTGTACAAAAAGGCGCGGCGGCGCAAATGAGAAAAATTGATGATTGACTTTTGGCATTTTGGCGGCGTATAATATAAGTAAAGTAAGATTTCCAAGCGAAGTAAGGAGGGACGAATATGGAAGTGGCAAAAATCACAAGCAGGGGACAAATCACTATCCCTATTGACATACGGAAAAGACTTGGCGTAAAAGAGGGCGATAAAGTTATTTTTATAGAGGACGGCAATAATATTGTTGTAGCGAACGCGGCAAAAATCGCGTTTGCTAATATGCGCTCTGCATTTGCCGGTGAAGCTGAACGGCTTGGGCTTGAAGACGAACAAGATGTTGTCAATCTCGTTGATGAAGTGAGGGAGGAAATGTGGAACGAACGCTATGCGAATAATGATTGACACCAATGTCCTGATTTCGGCTTTTGTTCTATCGTCCTCGTATATGCTGTGAATGATTGACAGCATAACCGAACATCATACCATAGTTTTATCAACCTATGTTGTGGACGAGTTGAAGCGGGTAACAAAGCGAAAATTTCCTGCTAAATATGATTTATTGGAACTATTTCTGAGAGAACTTCCGTTTGAGCTTGTTTACACACCCGAAAAAATTGACAAGTCAAGATATCCCGATATACGGGACGCGAAAGATTTACCTATTTTAGTTTCTGCAATCATTGAGGACGTTGACGTGCTTATATCCGGCGATGCGGATTTCTCTCCAATTGATATGGAACATCCGGAAATACTGACACCCAAAAGATTTGTTGAAAAATACAGTTAATTTTGCATAAAACAGACGGCAAACGGGATATTACCGTTGCCGCTTTTGCGTTGAGCGTACACCAATTCAGACAGAATGATTTCGTGAGCGGCCTCGTGGTCGGGTATCGTTGCCAGTCGGTTCGCCGCTGCTTCGTCCACTTCACGGCAGAGGGGATAAAGACACTCGGAGAGCAGTAAAGATGCGTACAGCGTGGGCTTCTCTGCCCGTAGGTGATTCTTGTGCATCGTGCCATATCTGCCAAGTGGCGGCGCATCTGACGGGTCTGAAAGCCGGATAGCCGGCAGAAGGTAGTCGCCGTGTCTGACATATTCGATTCGCTCCATTTTTGCCCCTTTCTGCGGCGTTACCCGCTTAGTAATGAAATATACCATTACGGTAGTTTCAAGCGCGCACAGGGCGAACAACGCGCTCCTTCCGCGCCAATTCTTGACTATCACTTCCCCTCAACTGTCCTGCCACAAACTGCTACGGATGGGCTGACTGCCGTTCAATAATAGTGTAGATTTGGACATCTACCCTTTACAGTATAAGTCTTCCACAACCGAAGGATATGTACGAGTGATATATTTATGGATAATCAATAAAATTATAGCAGTAAGGCAAAAGACAAGGAAAATCATAATATTTCTCCGTTTATTCATAATTGCCTATGATGTTTTCGCTTGGAATGAGCCTGTTAGCATTGGTGAAAAATATAAATTCGTACTACCGGCAGAGCCTGATACGACTCCGCTTATCTTATTGCTAAAATAACATGGGCCGCCGCTGTCACCAGCCACTACAGAACCTGAAGTCAGATTGGCTTTTGTTAAACCCCATATAACAGTGCCACTGTATGAAACGCTTGTTTCCGTAGAAGAAACGCCACCATAACCGTAAAGCCCACTATAACCATATTTATAAACTGTTGTTCCCTCTACAGGATAAGTAGAAACTCCCGTAATACTTACAGTTGCTCCTCCTGAACCATAGACTTTGTTTGTTGTTGAAAAATTAGCCGTATCAGTAATTTTTACAATTGCATAATCATAATATGAACCGTTAGTATACTGTCTAACTACAGTTTCACCTATTTTTAATCCAGAAGAACTATTGACTGCATCGCCAACTTTGTTAATTCCATGTCCGCAAGTAAAAAATGCTGCCACCCCATTATATGTTCCGCATATACCTAATGAGAAATTACCACCTGTACTACTTATTTTATCCCCGCCAATTAAACTAACTGCCAGCTGTGCTTTTTCTCTATATTCTGCTTTTATTGGCAATTCAGACATATCTTTACAGAGAAATGTGGTACTCTTTTGAATATAACTTGTAACGATTTTTGCGTCAGTGACAATATCATCGCTGTTAATACCTACACAAATGCTATTATCTTTGGCCGAAATAGAAACGTCAACGATATTTTTATTGTTCCAACTTCGTATACTGCATTCTCTAAACCTTTCAGTTCAATATATGAATATGGTGACTGTTGAAATTTCAAAATACCAGAACTCCGACATAATTTCTGGTATTTCGAAATGTTATCGTCATCTACCTCAGTTAAGCAGATTACTAAATAGTTATCATCAGATACGTACGCCCCAGCATATTCCTCAGGATAACTAAAATTAAAGTCACCTTGAGGGTCAAATTCTTTCATCAAGTTCTGATAGGCTGTTACTGCTTCTTCTTGTAACTCCATCTTTATTTCATATGCGTTTTATTAGGTTCGGTTGTAGCACCTACAAGTAATACAGATGATGCAATCATTATGCAGGACAATAATAATGAGCAAAAAAGTCTAAAATGTTTCATAAATATCCCACTCCTTTCGATGCGCTCAAGGTTCTAAACAGAATCAACTGTTTGCCCAATATTAGTTTTTTTGAGATTATTATTATTTTATTACTACTTTTGAATTCGCTAGTGACTCTATACATAGGATCCAATAGCTGTAAACAATGGGCGGACTCAGCCTTTCATTATCTATCGCCTCGCTTTTATTTTTACAGTTAAAAACTGTTCTGCTCTAATCGGTAGGAATGCGGGGATTTGCCGGTTCAAAATACTGCCTGAATCCCATCTTGCATATAAAGCCGACGATAGATTCATCCGAAGGGTTTATTGCCAAGAGTTCCGCGCTATATGCCGCATATATACTCAAATGACGAGTTGAAACGCTATCTCCGACACTCTGAACCCCTCCCCCAGCAGCGCTTTGATCTCCCCGCGATCGAACGGCGGCAGGCATTGAAACGTCCGGCCGCTTGTGGTACACTAGCATTGATCCATAGGGATCCGCCCCTTCATTTTTGTTGGCAAACTAAATGATACCGTGTTTCGCTATGGATTTTCAATAGGCTATATTTGTTGCATTTCATTTTACGATGAACAAATTGTTTACATTTAAGCTATAAAAGTCGCGCCCTAAACTTATGAGGGCGCGACTTGAGGTTTTAGCGGTATTGCTTGGTCTTGCTCTACCATAGCCAACTTACGGCATATTTCGGCACATTCTCGTCTGCGGATAGGAATGTCATATTCTCCGCGATTGCCGTTGATATGAGCAATCTGTCGAATGGGTCTCGGTGGTGATATGGCAATGTTTCGACCGGGCACGTGGCATGGTTGGATTTGCCGCTTTCCGAATCCAAGGCTGTACTTGGCTTGTGAAAATACATCTCCACATGCCATCTGCTCCCATAATATTCAAGCATTGATTAGGTGTCCAGGCTACTGATAACAAAATTCAGACTCATGTCAAGCCGACATCCTTAGTTCATAAATATTGCCGATAACTAAAACGTTCGTAGAGGCTGCCGCATCTGACATATACTGATTTGAATTGGAAAGTTCCGAAGTACGAAGTCTATGCTTGATATTTTTCAATATCGCAGGTATGCTCTTTGGTTTTCTTGTCGTAATTTATTCCAACTAGGATCAGATTATCGGTATATCCGAGAACCTTCTGTGGGTAATCCTTGTTCTTTATCTGGGAAATCGCGCCAGTAGCGCTTTTATCCCACTTAAGTTCAATCAGCATGCACGGCTTGTCAAAGTGGGATGGCTTAGGAAGGTAAAGCAAGTCGATGTACCCCTTTCCCGACGCCAGCTCCCTAAAGAGCAGATAATAGTTGAATGAAGAATAATAGGCATTGGTCACAACGCAGCACAGTGAGTTCTCATCATTGTATTTGAGGATTGAGGTCAATTCATTATGCGCCGCTTGAATGGCTTTGGCCACCTCATCCCCATGTAAAGACCAAGTTTCATTCAAGAGCTTATCGGATGCCATCAGCAGTTTGGAGATACCATCCCACTTAGCGCTTTCAACGGCATTCCTGAACTCTTGCCTGATCTCATTATTTGGTATCCAAACCTCTGATGCATCTTTATCGTAAGCGAGATAGCCCAAATGAACCAAAAGAGTCATGACATCATCGGCTGATTGGAATGATGTCATGTCATTCTGGAACTTCGCCGTATTGATTTTCACCCTCCCTTGCGGCAGCAAGCTTAGGATCCTGTCCTTCAATCCTTCAAAGTTTAGGTTGATGGGAGATTTAAGCGCTTCGAATGTTTCGGTTTCATTCCAATAGTTCGAGCATGCTTTTCTCTGCATAGCCCTCTTGACTGAAAGCGGGCTGTAGATATGGGATTCTCCGAATACATATCCATCATACCACTCTTTGACCAGTTCAAAATCAAGGCCGAACCTATCGCAGAGGCTTTTTGCCTCAGACTCTGTAAAACCTGTAAAATCACTGAATTTAGCGGGATCCGCCATTGAGTATTCATCAAACATGTTCAAAGCGGAATGGGTGCCGTATTTCTTGATAGGCAATATGCCGGTCATGTAAGCTAAGTGGACATATGGCTGGCCTTTAAGCAACGTTTTCAAAAAATCGAGGTATAGCTTTTGCCCAGCAAAGTCGTTTTTGAATTCCCTGAAAAGGCAGTCCCACTCATCGATTATGAAAATGAAAGGTTTTCTTGTTTCGTTCACGACATCAGACAGAATTTGAATCAAACTGCCTTTGTTTGAGAATTTCACATTTGGATGCTCACTGATCACTTCACTGCGTACTTTACTCTTTATATGGCGAATCAAGCTTTTCACTGAATGCTTTTCACCCAAGATGGCTTGCACATCGAAGAAGATGACATTATATTTGTTCAGATTAGTTTCGAAAGATGGATCCTTGCTAATGTTGAGCCCCTCAAATAATTTTCTATTGTCTTGCAACAAAGAATAATAATTCACAAGCATATGCGCGGCAACTGATTTGCCGAATCTTCTAGGACGGCTTATGCATATGTATTGTTCTGATGTAAAGCCTGCTTTGTTTGTTAAGGATATCAAATCAGTTTTATCAACAAAAACATCTGAGCGCAAAGCTTTCTCAAAGTCTGTTACAGTTGGGTTTAAGATTTTGCCCAATCTCAAGGGCATATCCATTTTTTTGCCTCCCAAATGCCAAAATGACAGAAAATTAATAATTGCAATTCTACAGTTTTTATAATGAGCTGACAGTCCAACAATGTCAATAATCAATATGCATGAAAATAGATGCTTTCGAGTATACTAACAGCAATTCATATTATAAAAATGCAATATGACATATGATATGCGCATGAATATTTTAATCAAACTTAATTTTATTGTAAGCTGACTTAGTTTAAAATCATTTTCAAACATTGTCATTTAATATCAGGTTCAAAGTTTCTACAAAAATTACTATTAATAATTGAAAAGCACTTGAAATAAACATTGACACTTGAATCGTCTATACTTTTACAACAAAGCTAAATTATTACAAATCCCCATTTGAATTTATTGTCCCATGAAGCGGAATGCTTGTCAAGATAACTGGTTCCAATTCTAAGCTTGGCATGCTGAAGAATATACGTAAAAGAAAGCGAAATGGTTGTCCAAAAAGAGCACTTTACATTTAACATTGTTTATAGTAACATTCAGTTGTAAACAATTAAATGTGTTATTGAAAACAGTCGGAATAGCTATGAATATTTCAGTGGATCAAAACAAATTTTACGTGTTTAGGAAATGCTGAATATCTCGAGGCTGGGGCAATTGGCTAAGTGATGCGGATGCCTCTGGAATAAATTATGAACCTAAATCCTTGAATTCAGGTTTTAAGTTTAGGCAGGGGTTCCATCTCCCATTATACGCTGATTTTATATGAACCTCCCATAACGCTGCGTTTCACCACCGAGGTAGAAAACGGCCAACATTGAAGTGAGTCGGGTGAAAAGCCCGCAGTTGGAGATTTCCATGTAGCTTCTGAATCTTCCGCCCGTGTTGCGCTTTAGGAATTTCATCGGCCATGCGCGGCTGCCGTGACAAAAGAGTTATGACATCCGTTTCCCATGGCTGATCCCACACCCCGCTTCGGCAGTTTCGTCTGGAGTTTATTCCAGCCTTCTGATGATTCTCTGTTGGCACAAAACTCTATTTTACCGGGCATTTGCGGCAAAACTAAATTTTCGGTTGCATGGGCGGATGAATATCCTATAAATCAGGCATTATTATTAAAACCTTTCTTGTGATTTTCAAATACAACTATTTATTTAAAAACAAGCGGATTTTTAAACGCCTCTATGATGTTGAGGAAAACGATGCCACAGCCTGCTCGTACATGCCGGATAGCTCTATCCTGCAATTGTTAAACTGGCATAAAAATTGGAGCATTAGATTGTGCATCAACGTAAATAGGCAAAGGATAAAACTAGGAGAAACCTTAAAGGATGATGAAAGATGCCGCTTTTAGCCGCGTTTACGCTTCCGCATCCGCCGCTTGCCATACCTGCGGTCGGAAAGGGGGAGGAAGTGAAGATACAGAAGACTTTGGACGCGTTTGCTGAGATCGCGGGCCAGATAGCGAAGCTGAAGCCTGAAACAATTATTTTCATAACCCCCCATAATACGTCTTACGCTGATTATTTTCATATATCTCCGGGAAGCGAAGCGTCTGGAGATTTCGCCAAGTTCAACGCCAGAGATGTAAAGATTGCGAAGAAATACGATCAAGAGCTGGCCTCTGCCGTGCAAACGGCGGCTTCTGATGCCGGCATTATGGCCGGAGGCGCGGGAGAGAGGGACAAGCGCCTCGATCACGGAGTCTTGGTGCCCATGTGGTATATAGACAAAGCTTATCCTGATTACATGTGCGTAAGGATATCCCAGTCCGGGTTTTCCTCGAAGATTCACTACAAGTTCGGGCAGTGCCTGAACGAAGCAGCAGACAAGCTCAACAGGAGGGTTGTGATTGTCGCAAGCGGCGACTTGTCGCACAAGCTTAAGGAGGAGGGGCCTTACGGATTTGCCAAGGAGGGCCCTGAATATGATAAGCGCGTCACAGAGATTTTAAATGAAGCTGATTTCCTTTCGCTTCTTCAGATTCCGGAGAGCGCGCTTGAAAGCGCTGCCGAGTGCGGATACAGATCATACGCTGTCATGGCTGGCTGCTTTGACAAAAAAGAGGTAGCATCAAAGCTTATCTCTTACGAAGGGCCATTTGGAGTGGGATACGCGGTTTCTTCATTTTATCCCGAAGGGGATCGCCCATCGCGCAATTTCTTTGAGCAACTAGAGGCGATTGAGCTTGATGAGGCTAGACAAAGAGAGGAAGGTGAAGACGCCTACAGAAGCCTCGCAAGGAAATCCCTTGAATTCAGGGTGAAAAACGGGAAGGCTTTGAAGCTTTCAAAACTCGAAATGGATGCTCTTCCGGAGGAGATGACAACCGAGCGAGCAGGCGTTTTCGTTTCTTTGCACTTAAGCGGAAGGCTAAGAGGCTGCATCGGCACAATATCTCCTGCGACTGGAACAATAGCGGAGGAGATTATAAGCAATGCCGTTTCCGCAGGCATGCACGACAACCGCTTCACGCCTGTCATGGCAGACGAGCTTAAGTTTCTGACATACAAAGTGGATGTTCTTAAGCCGGCTGAGGACATCTCTGACTTGACCCAGCTTGATCCGTCTCGATACGGGGTCATCGTTTCTGAAGGGGGGAAGCGAGGGTTGCTTCTTCCGAAATTGGACGGCGTAGATACTGCGGAGAAGCAGATCTCAATAGCGATGAGAAAAGCCGGGATTAAGGAAGGCGCCAAGATTTCATTGCAGAGATTCGAGGTAGTGAGGCATGAGTAGCCATCCAGCCATGCATTATGAAAAACTGGGCGGCGGCAGGTGCAAGTGCGGGCTGTGTCCGCATGAATGCTTAATAAGTGAAGGCGGGCATGGAAGATGCAGGGTGCGGGCAAATAATGGGGGTGAGATTTTCCTGATGAATTACGCCCAGATATCAGGAGCCGCGCTCGATCCTATAGAAAAGAAGCCACTGAAAAGATTTCATCCCGGAAGCTTCGTTCTTTCCATCGGAAGCTACGGCTGCAACCTAAGCTGCCCGTTCTGCCAGAACCACTCCATCTCTATGAAAAAGCCTCAGACGCAAGAATGCTCTCCTGATGAAATGGCAAAACTAGCCAAGGCATATGTAAAAGACGGAAGCATCGGTTTGGCGTATACATACAATGAGCCTCTGATTGGCTATGAGTATGTGCTGGACTGCGCGAGAAAGGTGCGCGATGAAGGGCTTTTAAATGTTCTCGTGACAAACGGCTGCATAAAAGAAGAGCCTTTTAGAAATATAATAAGGCTCTTTGACGCGGCCAATATAGATCTTAAAGGTTCGGAGGGCTTTTATAAGAAGATAGGCGGAGATGCGCGCGCGGTGAAGGCCAACATAGCCGAGGCGGCGCAAATCTGCCATGTAGAGGTAACAGAACTCATAATTCCGGGCGAGAACGACTCGGATGAAGAAATGGAGGAAACAGCTTCCTTCCTGGCGGGAATTGGCAAGTCGATTCCTCTTCATATTACGAGGTTCTTTCCTAATTACCTGTATTCTAACAGAAAAGCCACTCCCAGGGAGACAGTTCTAAGGCTTAAAGCGATAGCTGAAAAGCGCTTGGAGTTTGTCTACGCGGGCAACATGGCATGAGTGCGCGAAGACAAATGGATAGCTGAAAAGCGGGCGGCTTGCCGCCCGCTTTTCAGATCTATCCAATCATCAAGCTTCGCATCTAGAATATCGAACCAGGCGGGGCCTGCGCTCAGGTAGAATTCGTGGAAATCCTTGAGGACGAACTTGCTTCCCAGAGCCTTTTCGGCCTTTTCCTTAAGCGCGATTATCTCAAGGTATCCAATGGTGTAATTCAAATAGTTCCCCGGATCGGCGCTTAGCATATCATAAATGCTGGAAACGGCCGTAGAGTCGATGATGCCTTGCTCAGCAAAGAACTGCCTAAGCTTGGGCAGATCCCAGCTGGAGTAGTTTACTCCTATGTCTGCCAGGCCGTATAGGCAGAAATTGTATACGGCAGTTGAGGAAAGGATGTCTGAAGTATCTTTGTCCGCGCAGAGGCGGTATGAATATATTTCGGCGTATGTTCCCCATCCCTCTACATATCCGTAAAATGGAATCACGCTTCTTATCGGGGCTGGCTTTTGCTGCCTGAAGTAGACGTTTTGCAAAAGGTGGCCGGGATAGCCCTCATGGCCCAACGTGGTGAAAAGCCAACTGTCTCTGGTTAAGCTGAGCGCTCTCGGGTTGATGTATATTATATTGTCCTTGAAGTCGTCCAGGGCAGGGGTCAGGTAGAACGCAGGGCTTAAATAGTTCTCCATTGATTTGTCCACGTACTCGACTTTGTAGTTGATGCCGTCTAAAGAGGGGAAATCTGAGGCTATAGCATTCCTTTGAAACTCTATTATTTCCTCTGGAGAGCTTTTTGCAATTGGAAGAAGCTCATTAATATCGCCGCTGGATTTGCCAGCTAAAAAAGCCCTTGCCTTATCAAGCGATTCTTTCATCATCCGCTCCATTTCATCAACGGATCGAGAGGAGTTCGTAGAGGAATTGACCAGCAGCTGGTAATATTCTTTTCCTCCCTTATAGGTCGACATTCCGCCTTGATTCTCATTTCCAACGTTAAGGGCCCTTATGGCTGAGGCGAGATCGCGGTATGCAGGAATAAGCTGGCTAATAACCGCGTCTCTGCTTCGCTGCTTTAACGCGTCCCTTTCCTGCGCGCTCAGGCCGGGGAACTCGTCAGCGATTTTGTTGAAATGAGAGATCAAAAAGTTGTTGGCGGGATCAAGCGCGAAATCTTCACATTGGCTTATTACGCTTTGCGCGTTGTACTTGGACATGAATAGCCCCAGGGCTTTCTTTTCCGCTTCAAAATCCGCCAGCTGGCTGAACAGCTTGGGAGTCTGGCCCAAAAGCAGGATGTAGTCGTTTAAGTCGCTGGCTTTTCGAAAGCTGAACTCTCCGAGAAGTATGGGAAGCTGGGCTTGAATCCCCAGAGCTGGGCTGAGAGGCTCTATATAGTAAAGGTAGTCTTTGAATTTTTCCTCGGCCTCCAAAGTCTTGGCAAGGATTTCATAAGTAGTTTTTTGGGCGGCCGTGAGAAGCGAGGGATTGATATCCTTAAGCCTGTCGCCTGCGTCCTTGAAGTAGCTTATGCGCTCGCTGAGCGAATCGGCGGTGAAATCGCCTAGAGTTGGCGGGGGGACAGCCAGTCCGTAATTTTCAGGGTTTGCGACTATAAAGTTTAGAGTTATTGTATCTGCAGACGCTTCATGAGCAAAAAACTCATTGCAAAGCTCTTCGAATGACTTCCTGGCAGTTTCAGCGGAAGCTGCTGAAACGGAAGATAAAGGCGAGCTTCCAGAAGGCAAAGCCCGGCTTTGGGACAAAGCGGTGCTTTGCATAGATAAAGCCATTGCAGCTGCAAGAGCGAATGGAATAATTCGCTTTAAACATTTTATCATGAATTTCCTCCCGTCTTTTAAAAAGACTTTATTAATATTCCCAGAGGGCGGCGCGTGCATACCTGCATGAGAAAGTGAGCACTTGCATGAGAGCGTGCGCATTTGCATGAGAGCGTGCATGCCTGCATGCGGCGGATCCTTTGCACAGGTTTAAGAAGCTCTACTGTCCACTGCCGCAGACATTCTTAAATGAGTGAATTCAACGCTTTCAAGATGCAAAATGCACTCGCTGCGCAGTCGAGTCCCAAATAAGGAGCATGCAAATCAGCAAAAAGTTTTTGAACCAAAATAGAACATTATGTAAAAATGTTATAAAAACAAAATATCATAAAGCTATTATAACATTCTGGAGGAAATAAAAATAGAGTCAGGTTTGAAATATAACGGGTTCTTGACATGAAGGGAAATTTCTATTACTATGAAGGTAAATGAGACTCAATAGCATTTATACCGATTTTCATAAATATTTCTGCTTAGCTTGATAATCCACTTTAAAGGCGCGAAATGCCATATCAATCGCACTCGCTGTATAATCAAGTTAAAAAGGCAGTTTCCTAGGAAAATCAGTATAGCCGCAAGCAAAGAAGGTGGTCAAGTGGGAGAGGATAGAGGCTGGCCTGAAGGCTTGAAAAAGACAAAGCCCAGGGAGCATGTGCTTGAAGTTCTTGAGAAAGCGGATAAGCCTATGAGTGCCATGGAGATATGCTCTGCCATTGAAAAAGGCGGTAATGCTTCATGGATTTCCACAGTTTATAGAATACTGGAGCTTTTTGTCAAAAAAGGCGCTGTAAATAAAATTAATATGATGGGCAATGAAGTTGCGGTTTTTGAGCTTAACAGGTTTCACCACAAGCACTATGCCGTGTGCATAAGCTGCCATAAGATATTTCCCATGCGAAACTGTCCAATGGAAAGATTTTTGCCTAGCTTGGATGATGATGAGTTTCATGTGCTCGGACACAACCTGGAGGTTTACGGTTACTGCGGGCGTTGCGATCCCGAGAACGGGGGGGAGGAAGCGGCGAAAGAATAGAAGGGGCGGGACGTGGCAATCCGAAGCCGACGAGCAGTCATATCAGCCGATTTTAGCTTGACTGTCCTCTTTCAAGGTGTGAAATGCCGCGATCTGCATTTCGCGCTCGCTGGCGCAACCAAGCTGCAATCGGAATTTTCCTATGCGCGCCAGGATACCGATTTGCAGTCAAATGTTTCGATGTTGGAGCGTGATTACGCACTTTCGCTCTGTATATTCGAACTCCAACATCGAAACATTAGTACGAAAATACATTTTATGGGCATTTATCCATGCCTCAAACACAGAATTGACTTGATATTTTCACCCTTGACGGTGCATATTAGTTACCGATTTCAGTCATTTGGAAGAAATGAAACGAAACTTGACTACGTCAAATACTCCTTTGTCAGTTATCCTTATCTCTGGTATTACTGGAAGCGCAAGGAAGCTTAGGGTTATAAACGGATCTATATCTTTCAACACGCCCATTTCATGAGCCTGCTCAATGAGGCGGCTGAGATTTTCCGCGAATTCATCCGCCTCCATGCCGCTCATAAGCCCGTAGAAGGGCAGAGGCATGGCGCCTGTTACCCGCCCGCCTTTGGCAAGCACGTAACCGCCCATTATCCGCCTGGCTTCATTAGCGGCAAGGAGCATGTCGGAGTCGTTTGTGCCAACCACCAGCAGGTTATGCGAATCATGGCATACGCTGGAGGCGATTGCCCCGTCTTCAAGACCATAGCCGGATATGAGCCCTACGCCTATATTTCCGGTAGCTCGGTGCCTTTCTATAACCGCGATTTTGCAGAGCTTTCCGCTCTCAAGCAAAGACTGCGCCTTGTCTGAATCCTCAAACTTCTTCTTCGTTAGAATTTGCCTTTCCTGAAGCTCAATGACCGGCTGCGCGCCGCTTGAAGGGGGGATTTCGAAGCTTTTTTCATTTAAGTCAGCCATTATGATGGAGTTTTGCGGCTTAGCCTTGCGCTTGGGGGAGAATTGCCCGGGGACTGCCAGCTTGCCATCCTTGTAGACCAGTTTTACCCTTGCGTCGGCCAAGTCGTCTAAAACAGCCAAATCTGCTCGATATCCCGGGGCGATTGCGCCTAAATGCTTTAAATTGTAGATGCGCGAGGCGTTTATAGTGGCCATCCTATAAGCTTCCACTGCATCAAGCCCTAGCGCAACAGCCTTTTCTATGTGGCACCTGATGGTGCCTTCTCTTTTTATGTCCGCAATATGCTTGTCATCTGTGCAGAAGGCGAACCTGTCAGTTGGAATTCCTGAAGAGACTATCCCCTTTACAATAGCCTCTAAATTTTTGCAAGCGCTGCCTTCCCGAATCAGCACAGCCATTCCCGCCCTCAACTTTTCCAAGGCCTCATCAAAGCTTGAGCTTTCATGATCAGTGGATATGCCGGCGCTGATGTAAGCTTGAAGCTCCTTGCCGAAAAGTCCTGGGGCGTGCCCGTCTATGACGAGTTTTTCCGCAAGCTTGATCTTTTTCATCACCTGCTTATCGCAGCTTAAAACTCCTGGGTAGTTCATAACCTCGCCGAGTCCCAGCACGCATGGAAGATCCATAAGAGGTTCAAGCGCGCCTGCGTCCAGAAGAGCGCCGGAGCTTTCAAAATCCGTGGAGGGCACGCAGGATGGAAGCTGAATAAGGTAGTTGATGGGAATGCCTAAGACCAAATCGAGCATGAACTTGATGCCGTCCGCGCCAGCGACGTTCGCCACTTCATGAGGGTCTGTTATTAAAGTCGTTACCCCCCATTTCAGCTCCTCCCAGCAGTAGATGTCCGGAGTCACCATGGACGACTCCACATGGCAGTGGGTGTTTATAAACCCAGGAGAGACGAAGGCGCCGTCAAGATCATGGATTTCCAAAGCGTTTTCATACTCGCCCACGCCCGCTATCATTCTATGCTTGATAGCAATGTCCCCGTCTAGAATTTCTCCTGTGAATACATTTAGCACGCGGGCGTTTTTTAAAACAAGATCGGCTTTTTCCCGTCCCAAAGCTGTTCTTATGATTGATTCAAGCATATGTTCACCTGCTTTCTCAAATGCCTAGCTGGCACATGACGGCGCGCATTGCGAAATTTTGAATAAGGAAGCGACAGGATTACGTCGCCGCTGCTAAATCGGCGAGTTTTACTGCGAATATACCGACTTCATTCAATGTTCCTTTTTTGGATCTTGTCTGTCCATTGAGCTGCGCTAAATGCCGATATCAATCGCACTCACTGTATAATCAAGCTCCCAAAAAGGTGATTTTATATGAAAAGCAGTATAGGTATAACTGCGAATCAGCATACGCGCTGGTATACTTAAAGCGCAAGACGTATTAAGCCTTGCGCTTTTCTTTATTCTATACCGCTTTTCATCAAATGTTACTCTTTTGGAGCTTGATTATCCATTGAGTGGTGCGAAATGCCGATCTCGGCATTTTGCACTCGCTGTATAATCAAGCTCCAAAAAAGGTAATTTTATATGAAAAGCAGTATAAATGGAACTTTGCCATCGCATGCAGGGCGAATTCTGTAAGAAATCGAGACGCCAATCCTTCCCGCATGCGCTTTGGGAACTGGGCAGCTGAAGTTTCAGACCGGTTATACGCCGATTTTCATCAAATGCAAATCAGCATTGCTTATGCTGCTTCACTTGAGGACATTCAATCGCGAAGCGCTGACGCCTGACCGCGGAGGATCGGTGGATTCAGATTCCGACAGGAGGTCGTCCGCATTGGATTCTTCAATGGAATGCCATGGATTATCAGACAATGTCGCCGCTGTCGAATGGATCGCCGCATTCAGGGCAGAACTTCGGCGCGTTTTGAGGATCTTTGGGCTGCCATCCGCATTTGTCGCACTTGTACATAGGCGCGCCAGCAGGTTTGGGCTTTCCGCATTCCATGCAGAATTTTCCTTTATTGACTGCTCCGCAAGAGCAGGTCCAGCCGTTTTCCGCAGGTTTGGGCTTTCCGCAATCGGCGCAGAATTTTCCTGTGTTTCCGGTATGGCCGCAGGAGCAATTCCATCCGGCAGTTGCGGCAGGAGCTGCTTGCGCAGTGGCTTTAGGCGCCGACTGCTGACCCATGGCGTAGAGGCTTTGAGCATTCATGCCGCCGGCTGCGCCGGCCATGTTCATGCCCATAAATCCTGTCATCGCCCCAGCGGTATTTCCTGCCGCAGTTCTCATGGCGTCTGACTGGGCGCCTACCAATGTTGCGGCAGCCATGGTTGGATCCCGCATAACCGCGCTCTTTTGAAGCTGCTTTATCATATCTTCATCTTCTTTTGGCGCAGTTATGGAATTGATGCCGAAAGAAGCTATAGCCAAGCCCCTCGTCTGTCTCCATCTCGCTGAGAGGACGTCGTTTAGGACTTGAGCAAGTTCAATTGTGTGGCCTGGCAGGGCTGAGTAGCGTACGCCCATTTCAGATATTTTAGCGAAAGCAGGCTGAAGCGCTGTCAAGAGTTCAGTTTTGAGCATGCTGTCTATCCTGCTTCTGTCATATACACTTTCTACATTTCCGCAAACATTGGTATAGAAAAGCAAAGGATCAACTATCTTGTAGGAGTATTCTCCGTTGCAGCGCACGGAGATGTCAACGTCAAGGCCTATGTTTCTGTCCACCACCCTGAAGGGTACGGGGTTTGCCGTTCCGTATTTGTTGCCCAATATTTCCTTGGTATTGAAGTAGTAGACGCGCTGGTCTTTGCCGGCGCCGCCGCCGAAGGCAAAGCGCTTTCCGATCTGAGAAAATGTATTTTTGATTCCTTCGCCCAGGCCGCCGGTAAAGATGCTGGGTTCCGAGGACTGATCATAGGTGTATTCCCCAGGCTCGGCGCAGAGATCCACAACTTTTCCCGACTCGACTATGATCATGCACTGGCCGTCGTTTACCGCGATTACAGAGCCGTTTGAGATGATGTTATCCTCGCCTTTTGTGTTGGAGCTTCGCTTGGAAGTCTTTTTCTGGCCTTTAGCGGCCAAAATGTTCTCAGCCAGCGATTCGCAGTAGATAAACTCTTTCCATTGATCAGCGAGGACTCCTCCTGCAGATCCAAGAAGCGCTTTGATTAATCCCATTGAATTCCTCTCCATTCTTTATAGAACCTGGATTAAGGCATGTCGCCGACTCAGCATGTCCTAGAGATTTTCTGGCGGATTTTGCCGGGCATTGCCGCTATTATCAAGCAGGTTCGTATATTTGCCGCTTTGCTGGACGGCTGTCGCGGCTCATGATGGAAAAAGACGGAGCTTCATTGCCGCCCATGCCATTCTCCAACGCATAGGAGAGATCATGAAAAACAACTGCAGCTTCAGCTTTTTCCTTTTTATATAAAAAATATCCTAACGGAAGAATAGGCAGATAAGGCCGCCTATTTATGTTTCCTGCTTATATCACATTTTATAATGACTGAAAGCAAAATGCAAGAGCGCTTTATGCAATGGGGCAGTTTCTGCAGCAAATAATGAATGATAGGGCTTAGGAAAGTTCCTCAAGCAGCTTACAGAACAGCCAGCGCGTTTTTCATGATTTGAAATTAGCAGGCTGGATTTTCAGTTGAAGAGTTGCATGTCGGCGATAAATCGAACTTTCCTTGAGTATCAGCATAGAAGCTTCTAAGAGCAATTTGATTTTATTATTCGTACACTTCTAATATCTGGAGAGTTAAATGCTCTTAAATCCAAATCGAGATATACATTGATTTTACGCAGTTTTGAGTTTTCCAGGCTTAAATCTATGAATAATGAAGAAAGGCTTAAATCAAGGATTTTGAAGATCAACTGTGAGAATTTTTAACTCTCAAGCAATACACTCATTTGCAGTTAGGGAGCGGGCCGCCTCGGGCTCCTGGCGCTATTCATTGGAAGCGCGCCGGCTTCGGCCCAAGCCTTTGCCTATGCGATGCGCGCCTGCGCAGTTAGCGCCGTTGCCGTCCGCCGATATTAGAGAGCCAAGGATTCGCGGCGCTTTCAAGGATGCATGAAACGCAAGGCTATTTGTGCTATAATGGAGCCGGGAATCCCATTGACGGGATGAAAGCCAATCCAGGGTTTTCGAATGGACGCCCGGATGCGGAGCAATTCAGGGAAGGCGCCGTCCGGTCGTTGGGGCTTCAAGGAGCAGTTGCGCCGCTTGGCGAGGATTGCCCTTGGCCCATTTGAGGGCGGGCGGACGCCAATGCGGGAATATATCGAGCTATGGGAGCATTGGGCCTAAAACAGCTATGAGGTGAAGGGATTTGGCGATCACAATCAATACGCTAGATTTTTCGGAGCACATCAAAGACGGCTTCGTGTATGTGGACAAGTCGAGGATGCTGTCCGAGCTGGCGGGGAGCAGGGATGTTTTTCTGGTCACCAGGCCGCGCCGGTTCGGGAAGACCATGAACCTGAACATGATTCACAGCTTCTTCTCCAATGAAAAGGGATTCGGGGAGATAGAGTCGGTGTTCTCAAGCCTTGACGTTTGGATCGACAAAAAGGCCGTTGAGCATGCTGGCAAGCATCCGGTAGTTCATATCAGCCTGGCGTCGGCGACTGGCGGTACCTGGGAGCAGATGCTTGAGAATTTCGAGCTGCTGGCGGCGGATTGGATAGATGGAAACAGAGAGGTTTTCAACAGTGAAAAGCTGACGGCCTATAATAGAGTCGTCTTGGAGAAGTTGCAAAGCGGCCAGGCTTCATTGGGGATCTTGCAGTCCAGCTTGTTTTATTTCACCGATTGGCTTCGCAAAATATACGGCCAATCCGTGATTGTGCTAATTGACGAGTACGACGTCCCCTTCATCGAGGCCGTGAACGGGGGATACTACGCGAAGGCCTCGCCGTTTTTGGGATCGTTCTTCGGCAAGGCCCTCAAAGACAACCACAACCTGGAGTTCTCTGTTATCACGGGCATACTGCAGGCGGCCGGGGAGAGCATCTTCAGCAAGATGAACAACGTCCACAAGTGCAATCTGTTCTCCCGGAAGTTCTCGTCATGCTACGGCTTCACGGATCCGGAGGTGGGCCGCTTGGCCAGGGACGCGGGGTTCTGGGACAGGATCCCCGAGATCAGGGCGTGGTACAGCGGGTACGTCTTCGGCGGCGTGGAGGTCTACAACCCATGGAGCGTAATGAACTGCCTCTACAACCGCGAGTTCAAGGCGTACTGGGTCAACACCAGCGACAACTTCCTAATCGGCGACTTGCTCATGAAGGCGCCGCTCAGGACTGTCTCCGAGATAGAGGACGTTATGGCCTGGAAAACCGTCTCCAAGCCCATCTCGAGCAGCATCTCCTTCAGGGAGATCCACAAAAGTGAAAACGCCATCTTCTCCTTTCTGGCCGCAACGGGATACCTCAAGGCGGTTTTGCCGGATCCGGCCCTGAGCGAGGATGAGCAGCCGGCCGAGGTGTCTCTGCCCAACAACGAGATGGTCTTCTGCTTCTCTAGTCTCTTCCGCAGATGGGTTGAGAGCGTGGCGGCGGGAACGATGGCTTCGGAGATGCTCGCCTGCATGGAGCGCGGCCAGGCCGACAGGTTCGCCGAGTTGCTGAACCAGTACCTCCTCGAGTCCTCCAGTTTTTTCGATTCCAGCGAGTCCTTCTACCACGGGTTCATGCTGGCCCTGATGGCCTACCTGCACGAAAGGTATCGCATCCGGTCGAACAGGGAGTCCGGCCTCGGCAGGTTCGACATCGCCCTCTTCCCCAAGAGGCTCGAGGCCGGCATCCTGCTTGAATTAAAGAAGCTGGGGGGCGGGGAGGATGCGGACGCGCTGCTGGACGAGGCGATCTCGCAGATGGACGGGAAGCTCTATGCCACCGAGTTCAAGGCTCAGGGCTTCAGGTACATCTCATACGCGATCGTCTTCGACAGAAAAAAATGCTTCATCAAGATGAACTCTGAATCCAACGGCTCAGTTTAATGGAGCCACAACCCCCAAGGGTTTTTCGCCATTCAGGATTTTGGGCAGCCTCCTTAGCAGCCAAGACGCTGTTCGATTAAGCGGCGGCGGGAGCTGTCAAAGCCAGCTCCCGCATGGAAGGCGGCTCTTTTCAAAATGTGCTTGCGCTATCTCGGCCGCATGGTTTTGCTGCTGATGCATTCAAACTTGAAGTTCACGATGCTATACTGAGTTGCAGTCGAATGTACTGATTTTAATGTCAGATTATCCATTGAAGGGTGCGAAATGACTATATCCACATTTCGCGCTAATTGTATAATCCGACGTCAAAATCGGAACTTCCTATGCAAATCAGTATACGTGAGAGCAGGCTTTAGCGGGTGGCAATAATAACGATGGCTTCGCTGCGTTTTTCGGACTCTTTTTTATCCGCAGCTTCAATGATTTTCTTGATTTCATCCCGGACATATGCTGCTGGGATCGAAGCATGCCTGCGGCACAACGGAACAAGCACGATCAAATCGCACTGCGAGGAGTCGGCATATCGCGTCGAAGCAAATAAATGAGTTGAATAGGTCAGTTCAGGCATTTTTCTTACTATTTGCAGTGCGCGGCCGCCTGTGATGCCAGACGCGGGAGGTCTGCCCGTCTCGCAAGTTAAAAGGGCGAGCGGGACAGGAAACACCCTGTAACGCGCCGAATACTTATCACCCCATCCGAATTCGCAGACGCATCCTGAAAATTCGATTGCTTGAAATCATCGCTTGCAGAATGAAGCGTCATTCGTCGCCGTCATTCGGCATACCAACTGTTTTATACTCAGGAAGCATTTTCTCGGCAAACAATGAATGTCGAAGCTCATTGAGAATGCTATAAGGATATTGACAGAACAGTTATCATATTATTGTCTGTTTATCCATATTTTAATATTTCTTCCATGGATAAAGTGCCTTTATGCATTGAATTTAAGAAAATTCGTGAATATACTTGCATCCAGTAGATTAATTAATTATAATGTTATCCATATACTGAATGGAGAATTTCCTCATTTAGATCCTGTTCATTCAAGGCATAATGAATAATAATTGGGTCTTTAAACTTAGCTGGGCAAAAAGCAAGAATGCGCATGCAAGATCCTTGTAAAATCGTCGCTTGAATCAATGGATGCAAGACGTGCCCGCTAGAGTTTAAAGACCCTAATAATTCAGCCCTGGAATCAGTTCTTTGCGGCTATGCTGACTTGCAGTAAAATGCGCCTGTTTTGGAGATTGATATAGTCAAGATCCAAAATAGGAAGATTCACATGTAAATCAGCATACAACTCAGTATAATCCTTTTTCATTATGAGAGATTAGGGGGTGACGTGGTGAATGACAATATGAGTGTTTACAAAAAATCATTCATTGAAGCTTTTGACATTGAAGAAAGCGAAGCAAATAGCTCATTTAGGATGAACTCCAAGGACGAATGGGATTCTATAGGGCATATGACGCTTATAGCGATCCTTGAAGAGGCGTATGGAGTTAGCTTTGAGACAAGCAGCATAATAGATTTTGACTCTTTCGATAAAGGCGTTGAAATACTTTCAAGCATGGGAGTTTCATTCTGATGCCCTATTTTTTTGAGAATCTCTCAAGATTTGGCGGAAAGCTTGCCGTCATGGGAGATGAGCAGCTTACATATAGCGCTCTGGAATCCGAAGCCGACGGCATAGGCTCGCTGATGCAGGAGAGAAGCCTGGCATTCTGCGCATGCTCGAATACGGCGGAGTCGCTGGCGGCATACATCGGAATGCTCAGAAGATCCGTCGTTGTGATGATGTTGGACGAGGCTTTGGATCGAGGATTGCTCTTTCGCCTTGTTGAAGCTTACAGCCCGAATTATATATGGTGCGATTCAACGAGGGCGCTCGATTTCAAAGGATGGATTCCATTGAAGGATACGGGGCGGAATTCACTTCTTGAA
The DNA here is from genome assembly GCA_031269465.1 of Clostridiales bacterium. Lineage (GTDB taxonomy): Bacteria > Bacillota > Clostridia > Lachnospirales > WQUN01 > JAISWZ01. The sequence continues at coordinate 31,236 of JAISZB010000036.1, forward strand.
AATCCTAGCTTTTTACGAACGGCCGCGCATCACGGGCTGGCTCTGATGCTGACGACTTCTGGAAGCACGGGAAGCCCGAAGTTCGTCCGCTTGAGCTATAAAAACATAAGCGCCAACGCGGAGGCTATAGCCGAGGTTCTAGAGATATCTCCGGAAGACAGGCCTTATTGCGCGCTGCCCATGAACTATACATACGGCTTGTCTGTCATGCATAGCCATCTCTTGTACGGAGCGTCTCTTATAATGTCCCGCAGCCAGATCATGACGCGCGAGTTCTGGAATATATTTAGTGAAAGCGGCGCCACTTCCCTTGCGGGAGTCCCGTATACATATGAGATACTTAAGAAGATAGGATTTTTAGAAATGGATCTTCCAAGCCTCAAAGCTATGACCGTTTCCGGAGGAAGGCTTGACAAGCGGCTTGCTCTTGAATTTGCGCTGTCGTGCAGGCAAAAGGGCATAAGATTCTACTCCATGTACGGACAAACGGAAGCGACGGCGAGAATGGCTTGCCTGCCCCATGAAATGGCGGTAGAAAAAGCCGGAAGCATAGGAAAGGCTGTGCCTGGAGGTGAAATAAGCCTTATCAATGAGGAAGGAAAGCGGATTACTGTTCCCGGAGAAGTCGGGGAGATTGTTTACCGAGGAGAGAATGTCTCGCTGGGATATGCGACGAACCGCTTGGATCTGGTCAAGGGGGATGAAAACAAGGGCGTACTGAAGACGGGCGACATGGCGGAATTCGACTCGGACGGCTTTTTCTACATAAAAGGGCGCAGGAAGCGCTTCCTGAAGATGTACGGCAAGAGAGTGAATCTTGACGAGGTAGAAGAGATTTTGAGCAATTGCGGCTATGTTTGCGGTTGCATAGGCGTAGACGACAACATGAGGATTTTTACGTCTGACGACAGGTTGCTTGAAATCAAGAGGAAGATCTCCGCAAAATTAGGCATCAGCCCGTCAGGGATTAAAGTAGAGAGAATAGAGGGGCTTCCCAGAAGCAGCTCGGGGAAGGTGCTCTACTCCCTTCTTGAAGCGCGCGATGCTTGATGAAGCGGCATTATATTCTTCTGGGGCATGCGGCGTTTCGTTCATGACGCGCATGCCGTGAAGGTGCGAAAAGAAGGAATTTCACCAGATGAACTTTACTTCAATTAGGTATGTTGCTATTTTTTCCTTGATATTTGCGGCATATTACAAGATTCCTCATAAATGGCGATGGGCTTTTCTGCTTGGCGCCAGTTATGCATTCTATGCCCTTTGGAATTGGAAATTCCTGCCGCTAATTTGGGGAACCACTTTTACCTCCTATATCACAGCCATTCAAATCGAGAAGCAAGGTCAAAGGAAGCTGAAGCAGAGATTTTTGGCGGCGGGCGCGGCTTTTCTGCTTGCGCCTCTTTTCCTGTTCAAGTACACAAATTTTTTCATATCCAATGTGAACAGGGCGATTGGGCTGATTGGACTGGATGCCTCTTTGAGGCCCGCATCGCTGATTCTCCCTCTGGGGATATCATTTTATACTTTTCAGCTTCTTGGATATCTCATTGATGTTTATCGGGGAAGGGTGAAGGCCGAAAGGCACTACGGCATATTCTCCCTTTTCGCTTCATTCTTTCCCCAGTTCATTGCCGGGCCTATTGAAAGGGCCGGCAAGCTCCTCCATCAATTGCGGGAGGAGGCGTTCTTCGACTATAGCCGTTCAGCAAGCATGCTTAAGAGAATCGCATGGGGTTTTCTAAAAAAAACCGTCATTGCGGATGGGCTGGTTCAAAGCGTAAATAAGGTCTTCAATACTCCAAGCTTGTCAACAGGATTTATGGCCATGGCAGGCGCAGTTCTTTTTTCGATTCAAATATACGCCGACTTTTCTGCTTGCAGTGATATTGCCATTGGATGCGCGGGAATGCTTGGCATAAATTTAAGCGAAAATTTCAGGCAGCCTCACTTTGCTGCATCCATATCTGAGTTTTGGTCCAGATGGCATATGACTCTGTCAAACTGGCTGAGAGATTATATATATATACCCTTATGCAAGGGAAAGAAGAAGCGCTGGCAAATTTACCTGGCGATTATCGCGACCTTCCTGGCCAGCGGATTCTGGCATGGCGCAGGATGGAGATACCTGATATGGGGATTCATCCATGGCATATACCTGGTTGCCAGCAATATGACCAAGAAGCTCAGAAAGAACGCCGTGGCTTTTCTGCGTTTGGACAAGGCTCCGAAATTGCATGGATTCCTGCAGATTGCTATGACTTTCTCGCTTGTTTGCTTCTCCAGGATATTTTTCAGGGCGAATTCAGTGGAAGACGCTTTTGTCTTGATAAAAGCGATATTTGTTCAGCTAAGCACTCTCAGCCTGAATTCCGTTTACGTTGGGGTTGTGGACATATGGATGCTATTTAGCAATTCAGATATAGTTATATTTTTCTTCTTCTTCGCAGTCCTCGAATCATTTCAGTATTTGGAGAGGAAATACGGCTCCGCTTGGAGCTGGCTGGGAGGCAAAAAGGCGATTTTTAGGTTTGCGGCTTACATTTTCATAGCGGCGTCAATTATTCTTTTTTCTTCTCCCTCTCAGTCTTTCTTCTATAATCAGTTTTGAGGTGGCAAGCGATGCTTTTGCTGTATAGGAAAATAGCAGTGATTATGGCTGCAGTAGCCGCCATTTTAGCTCTTAGCGTCCCCTTTAATTCAAAGTTGGTTCAGACGAACGAAAATAATGCTATAGTCAAATTCTTAGCAGACCCAAAAGAGCTTGACATTGTAAGCCTAGGAACGTCACATTCAAAAAGCGCTTACGATTTTGAAGATCTAGGCCTGTCGCATTTATCGCTTGCTTCGAGCAGCCAGAACTTCCATTATGACTATGAACTCCTTAAAGAATATAGCAGGTATATGAAAAAGGATGCCGCGGTTATAATATCGATATCCCACATCGGCTTCTATACGAATTACTTGAGCGAGACCCTGACGAAATTCTATGATATCCTTGATCTCAGGGATTATCCTAATTTCGACCTGCTTTCTTACTATAGGTATAAATGCCTGCCTGCTACAATCAAAGGTTATTTCAAGTCCCTGGCGTCTCGCAAGCTCAATGCGATTGGCAATATTTTTATAGATAAAAGCGCATCTTCTTATGCCGCCCCCAATCCTGTACAGTGCCGCAATCGATTTGACTCGAAATCATCGCATAATTCCGAGCAAAAGCTAAACGACGGATTGCCTGAAAGAAACCTGGCTATTCTCAACGAGATTATTTCTTTTTGCAGGGCTAAAGGCTTCAAGCCTATAATGATCATGGAGCCCCTTTACTATGAATATGTGGACTACATTACGCTTGAGTTGGAATACAAATGGGTAGGGCAGTATTTGGACAGGCTTGAAGACAAGGAAATCCTATTTTTGAATTACTCTAGAGACGAAAGATTCATATATCGGAAAGAGCTTTTTTCTGATTCGGATCATTTGAATGCTGAGGGAAGAAAAGAATTTTCTGGCTTCGTATTTGATGTGCTTGCAGATAATGGCTATTTGCAGGAAGGTTTATAGAAAAACATCAGTGCTTGCAATTATACTGATCTGCATATGAAACTCCTATTTTAGCTTGACTGTACAGCGAGTGATAGATATCTGCATTTCTCACCATGAAAGCGCGAAATTCAGCGCGGGCAGTCAAGCTCTAAAAAGGTGCATATGACCGCAAATCAGCATAGCTTTTAATTCTATACATTTAAAGCGGTTTCCCCGCTTCTTTACTACGCTTGATTTAGAGAAATGCCAAACCGCCATATAAAGAGGCGTCTGAAGGCCTGGCTTCACGCTGAAAAGCCCGAAGGAATCCCATTCCCTCAGGCCTTGAGCGCGTTGCGCCCCGAGACTGAATTTCACCCTTTCAAGCTCCCAAGCATCATGCCGGAGATGAAATACTTCTGCATGAATGGGTAGACTGCAAGGATGGGGACGGTGGCGATTATTATCTGGGCAGCTTGAAAAGTCTTGCTTGAAATCTTTGCCATAAGCTCCATCTGGGTTCTATCCATCAAGTCGTAGTTCGGAGCGACAATGATGCCCCGAAGGAATGTCTGGAGTGGATACTTTATCTGCGAGCTCATGTAGATCATTCCGCTGAACCACTCATTCCAGTGCCCAACAGTGTCGAAGATGGTGAGGGTGGCCAGGGCTGGCAGGGAGAGCGGCAGATAGATGCTCAATAGCACCCTTATCTGAGAGGCGCCGTCCATGACGGCGGACTCTTCAAGCTCCTTTGGGATCTGCCGGAAAAAGTTCAATAGAATCGTTATATAGTAAGCCTTTACTACTCCTGGGATGATAAGCGCCCAGATCGTATTCTTAAGGTGGGTTCCAGATACTACAAGATAAGTGGGAATCAAGCCTCCGCTTACGAACATCGTTATTACGAATATCCAGCTGATGGCTGTTCTTCCTGGAAGCTCCCTGTTGGATTTTGAAAGGGGGTACGCCGTGAGTATCAGTACGGCGAGATCGATGGTTACGCCGAGAAGCGTTCTCCTGATAGTTACTAGGAACGCGGCAATGAATTCCCTTTTTTGGATTGCGTACTGGTATGACGCAGTCGTAAAATCCACCGGCCACAAACCCACCCGCCCTGCTGTCGCGGCCGCGGAGGAGCTGAACGAGATTGCGAGCATGTGGAGAAAAGGCAGAATGCAAAGAAGCGCCAGCAATGTCAAAAAGGTATAATTCACGATAGCAAAGGTTTTTTCCCCTGTTGATAGTCTGATTTTCATCTTGCCGGGCCTCCTTTAAATGATGGTGCTAGAAAATCCTATAATCCGCGAGCTTGTAAGCCAGGAAATATGAGATGGAAACAAGCCCCAGGGAGACTGCGGACTTTATCATGCCCGCGGCTGTGGCTATGTCGTACTGGGCGTTGTCTATGCCTATCCTGTAAAGGAAAGTGTCCAGAATGTCTCCTGTGGAGTAGACCAAGGGATTGTAGAGGTTGAATACTTGGTCGAAGCCTGCGTTTAGGAGGTTTCCCATGGAGAGGGTTCCCACAAGGATCATGATGGGAATTATGCCGGGGATTGTGATGTTCCAGATTTTCTGCCATCGGTTGGCCCTGTCTATGCTTGCCGCTTCGTAGAGGTTGGAGTCGATGCTTGTCAGGGCGGCCATGTAGATAATGGTTCCGTACCCAAAGTCCTTCCAAGCGTCGGAAACCACCAAGACTCCTGTGAACACGCTGTTGTCGCCTAGAAAGTAGATGGGCTTGCCGCCGAAAAACGTTATCAGTCCGTTGATGATTCCGTCGGTTGGGTTTAGGACTGAGATGAGTATGCCGGATATGACGACCCACGAGATGAAGTGGGGTAGGTATATCATGGTTTGGATGGCTTTTTTGTATTTGACCCTCTTAATCTCATTTAATAGTATGGAGACTACAATCGGGACAATGAAGCGCACCACCAGTTTTAAAAACGATATGTAAACGGTGTTCCAAATGACTTGATTGAATGTGGGGAACTTGAACAAGAAACGGAAGTTGTCCAAGCCGACCCATTCCGAAGCCCTGATCCCCATCGCTATGTCATAGCTTTGAAAGGCGATGACAAGGCCTGCCAACGGGCCGTAGGAATAAACGGCCACCAATATGACAGCTGGCAGAAGCATAAGGTAGAGAGTTGGATCGACGCGGAGTTTGCGGGATGCTGATTTGATGGCAATCTCTCCTTTACTCAAGAGCGGAGCCCCCCAGATCTTGGATCTGGGGGGATTTGCGCTCTCTATTTGCTCTTGTACCATTCATTTACTTCCTTGATTATGTCGTCTCCGCCAAGACTCTTCCAGGTGGCGACGAATTCGTCGAAATCGCTTACAGGGCGGGTTCCTGAGACAATCTCAGTAATGTACTGCTCTTCGATAGTCTTGAGGTTTCCCCACTGCTTTACCATGGTGTCAGTTTCAAGGCCTGTGAGGGCGGAGGTGAAGTAGAGGTCGTTGGCAAAATAGTAGTTGAACTGCGCAAAGGCGGAGCCTTCGCCGTACCAGGAGATCCAAGCGGCCCAATCGGCGCCGGTAGGCTTGCTGCCGGCTTCCAGAGCTTCAAACCACTTGATGGTATTGTTATACTGGGTTTGGTCATGCGGGGTTTTGAGGTATGATAGATCTTTCTTGTCTATGGCGTCCGTGACATGAACCTGGGTGTCGAAGTTAATCATTGGATCCGACCAGTAAACGTAAATGGGGTTGTACATATGGTATCCGTAGTCAGGAAAAGCTGGATCGCTGTGGAACTTAAGGGGTTGCGCGGTCTCTGGATCGTCTGTCATTGCTATTGAGAAATTCAATATTTTAAGCAGAGCTTCAGGGTGGGCGTAGCCCTTTCTAACACCCAGGAGCTGTCCTGTCGCGGCGTCTGTCTGGGCTTTAAAAGGCTTTGTGAGAGTTGAACTTGGAAGTAGCGGGAAAACCTTCCAGTTTACGTCGTCTGTGTCGTAGAGGGTATTCAAAGGCCAGCCGGGAAGCCATGAATTTCCTATGATTACTCCAATTTTATTGGAGGTGAGCTGTTCTCCGACCGCTCCGCCGTCAAGGGAGGCGAAAGCGGGGTCTATGTAGCCTTGCGCGTATAAATCGGCGTAAACTTGAATGGCGGTCTTCATTTCAGGTTGTATTGTGCCATATTGCAAAGCGCCGGTTCCATCGTCGAACCAAGCCCTGGGGTAAGCTCCGAAGGCGTTGGCGATGCCCCTGATGTCGCACATGCCATCATCTATGACGGTCTTGAAGAAAGGGAGGCCCAGCCTGTTTGCGGGATCTTTATCCTTGAACGCCTTGGCTATGGCTATGACATCCTCCATTGTCTTCGGATCCGGAAGTCCGCTTTCGGCGAGCCAATCCTCGCGGATGAAAATCATCCTCGTATTTTGGTAGTTTACGCCCTTCTGGGGGATGCCCATGAGATTTCCCTCGGAAGTCTTTCCCCATTCAATCGCGTCTCCGGCAAGGGATATATTTGTTTTTAAAGCGTCTGACGCGAAGTTTTCGTAGTGCCATGTCAAATCCTCCAGCTTTCCTGCTTTTAGAAGCTTGTCAAACTGGGAGAACGTCTTGAAATTGATTATGTCAGGAAGGTCGTCTGAAGCTATTGAGAGGTTTAGCTTGGTCTCATAGTCGCCTCCCGCGTCTACAGCCTCCCAAAGGCTCTCCATCTTTATGTTTAGCTCTTCAAGCCAAGCTCGGGTCCAGACGTTTTCTGAATAGGAGTCTCCAGGAGGAAATTCCGTCGCCGCGTTTGTTGGCACTGCAAGCTTAACGGTGACTGTCTCGGAGAATTTGCCCAGCCATCTATCCTTTTCGCTCATCTGGCTTATATCCGGCCTTGCGGACGAACCGCCTGAATTGGCGGAGGGTGAGCAGCCGGAAATAAAAGCGAACATGAGGACTGATGTTAGCAGCGCTGCAATTCTTCTGATTCTAAACATAACATGACCTCTTCTCACTGAATAATGGGTTGCTTGGAGTCAAGAGCAAGAGCCTCAGGCGCCAATTCAGGCTTTCGCTTGACGCATAGGGTTGCAGTAAGAGACAATGGCTTAGCGTTTTGCCGCATATTTATACTGATTTTCTTCAAATGCTCCTTTTTTGTTGGTTATCCATTGAACAGTGCGAAATGACAATATCGGCATTTCGCGCTCGCTGTATAGTCAAGCTGCAAAAAAGGCAGTTTCCTATGAAAATCAGCATAGGATGCATGCAAACGCGCCCGTGATGAAGCTAATCCGATTTGCCGCCAAATGCACCTTGACTGTCCGCTTTCAATGTGCGAAATGCCTATTTCGTCATCTCGCGCTCGCTGAATAATCAAGATCCAAATGAGGAGCTTTCATGCGCAAATCAGTATAGATCGCGCTGTTTTGAATGTGCATCCACTCCTTTAAATAAGGATTGAGCGCCTTCAGCGCGGCCTTGTTTTGCTTGACGAATAGCTGTCAATTACCCGCTTTCGTCAAGCTAATAAAAACGGCTGCATTAATATGATACTTCAGATAGATTTATTTGTCAATACAAATATACTCTAAGATGAATAAGTGCACAAGCGAGATTCCCCTTTAACCAAGGTGTTTATTCATTAATTCCATACAAAATGGAATTATTTTTCATTAAATGATTGATGCTTGAATATTTTGATTTTTAGTAAAGCATTTGCTTTACGGATTTGCACTGCATTGATAATTATTCATAATAGATTGCGGGAGAAGATTCTTTGTTTAATATGCTCAACAGCTTTAAAGGCTTATCTTTCGCTTGATTTCACTTGACTATACTTTATTGAAATTGCTTGAAGGGAATAAAAGCGCGCCTTTTGTCAAGGAGAATTTAGATTCAGGGATGTCAGACATTTACCGCCTATGCTGTTCCAAAATTTTTGCTAAAGTATTCTCTGGGGATTGATAAATTCACAATTATGCCGATTTTCTTTCAATGTTCCTAAAGGGAATTTTCTATGAAAATCGGTATATTGAATTCTGAGGTTAAACTTAAAATTCCTCGGTTGCATTTGACTGCTTTCGTCCTTGGCTGTGAAGCGCAGAGTCATAGGGATTGCTTTAAGGATCGCCTATTGCGTAAAATCGCTGTTTTAGGCAGCCGATACGCAGCATTTTTATAACCGTGCGCTTAACAGTCCATCTTCCACGGCGGCTTACGCTCGAAGAGCTGCGCGCTCGAGCAGAAAAGAGATGGATAATTGGCGGAATTCTCGGGCCTTGCGGCTATGCAGGAGCTTCTAAGCAGGCAGACGAGAATATGTCCTTCTTGCCTATATTTTGCCAGTTTAAGCGAAAATAAGCTATGCTTTGGAGAAGGCTTCATCCTTGGCGGTGAAGTGCGGCGCCATAGGGATTCATGCGCAAACGGCAGATGTGAAAGTTCAAACTGCGTACGGCGCATATGCGGAAAATGAAGCCAAGCCGAGAAACCGCCCGCCTTTTAAGGCGGGCGGTTTCTCGGCTTGGAAGGGGTTGAAATGAGATGCAGAGATTCTAGTCTAATGCGACTGTTTTTGGGTTTGACCTTAACTCCAAGTATAGGCAGTTTAGTATGAAAGTACATTTTATGGACATTTGTCCATGCCTCAAACACACAATTGACTTAATATTTTCACTCTTGGCGGTGAAGCGCAGCGTCACAGGGGTTCATATGCAAATAGGTCTGGAAAATTAATTGCGGATACACTGATTTGCACTGGAAAGTTCCGATTTTGAGGTCGGATTATACCGCTTTTCATCAAATGTTACTTTTTTGGAGCTTGATTATCCATTGAATGGTGTGAAATGCCGAAATAGGCATTTTGCACTCGTTGCATAATCAAGTTCCAAAAAGGTAATTTTATATGAAAAGCGGTATATATAGTGAGTGCGAAATGCCGATGCCGGCATTTCGCACGAATTGTATAATCCGTCCCGCAACCTGTGCATCTGGCTGCAAATCAGCATATTAATCCCTATCGCCAGCTCTCATCCAAAACTACTCTTCCAGATGCCAGGCTGGATTTAACATCGATTATCCGTTGGTTCGAAGAACCCTTGTAGTTTAAGTCCAGGCTTCTTAAATCCAATTCAAATCTTCCGTCAACCATCACATCAATAAGTGGGAGGAGCTTTCTGCAATCCTCCCTTTCAAGCGCTTCTTCCCATGAAAAGCCGGTATAGACGGCTATGTCCAGCTTGGCTTCTTTTATCCGCTCGGACAGTTCATATAAAGCGCCGGCTTGCAAAAGAGGCTCTCCGCCCGTATAAGTGACGCCGTCAAGAAGTGGATTCGCTTTTATCTCTTGCATTATTTCATCCAACGTTATGTCATACCCTCCGCCGGGGTCATGGGATTCCGGGTTATGGCAGCCTTCACAGCCGCGAAAGCAGCCTTGAGTGAATACAGCCAGCCGGATTCCCGGCCCGTCCACTATGGAGTCTGTTTCCATCCCTGCAATTCTAATCCTAGCGCAGATGATGAGTCACCCTTTCCTTGACCTCAGCCAGCTTGGCATTGTTGAACCGATCCAGCGCGCCCACAAGATATCCGGTAATGCGCCTTATTCTCTCGAATGGGTAATCTTCCTCGCTCCTGCCGCACTTCGGGCATACATCTCCGATTATTCCGGCGTAGCCGCATACCGGATCCCTGTCAATAGGGTGGTTGACTGAGCCGTATCCAACTCCAGATTCCTTCATAAACCTAATGATTTTCTCAAAAGCGGCGGGGTTTTTGGAAATGTCGCCGTTAAGCTCAACATAGGTTATGTGCCCCGCGTTTGTAAGCTCATGGTATGGAGCTTCAATCTTTATTTTCTTGAAGGCGGATATGGGAAAGTAAACCGGTACGTGGAAGCTGTTCGTATAGTACTCCCGATCGGTAATGCCGGGAATGCATCCGTACCGTTTCCTGTCAAGTTCGACAAACCTTCCGGAAAGCCCTTCTGCCGGAGTCGCAATCAACGAGAAGTTGAGCTTATGCTGTTGCGCGCTCTCATCCATGCGCTTTCGCATATGCCCTATGATCTTTAGTCCTAGGGCTTGTGAAGCTTGGCTTTGCCCATGATGGCACCCTGTAAGCGCCGTGAGGCACTCAGCCAAGCCGATGAATCCTACCGTAAGCGTTCCGTGCTTTAGAATTTCAGCTATGCTGTCTTCCGGCCCTAGGCATTCTGAGCCTGTCCAAATCCCGGAACCCATCAAAAACGGAAAATTTTTCACTTTTTTCAGAGATATGATATTGAATCTGTCCAGAAGCTGCTTGATGCAAATATCTATGGCGCCATCGAGCAGAAGAAAGAATTTGCCCGTATCTTTCCCCGCTTTGATGCCAAGCCTTGGGAGATTTACGGAAGTGAAGCTTAAGTTTCCCCTCCCGTATGTGATTTCATTGCCAGGATCGTAGACGTTTGAAATGACTCTCGTCCTGCAGCCCATATATGATATTTCTGTTTCAGGCCGGTTCTCCTTGTAGTATTTCATGTTGAAAGGCGCGTCCTGGAAGGAGAAGTTGGGAAACAGCCTTTTTGCGCTGACTCTGCAGGCGAGCTGGAATAGATCGTAATTTTTGTCTGTTTTGTTGAAGTTTATGCCTTCCTTCACGCGGAATATATGTATCGGGAATATTGGGGTCTCGCCGTGTCCCAGCCCCGCTTCCAGTGCCAGGAGCACGCTTTCCGTAACTAAGCGCCCTTCGGGAGATGTGTCTGTTCCATAGTTTATGGAAGAGAATGGAGTCTGCGCTCCAGCTCTGGAATGCATCGTGTTGAGGTTGTGGATCAAGGCCTCCATTGCCTGGTAGGCGTCCCTTTTTACAGCTTTCTCAGCGTTTAGCGCGGCAAATTGCTGGCATTTGTCCAGTTCGCGGAAGGAAGCCTCAGGAAGGATTTCCTGGAGCAGAAGCTTCTCCTCGGCCATATGCCGGTCGAAGTCCTGAAGCCTTAGCGGTATGTCCCTGGAGGAAAGCTCCCGGCATGCCTTCTCGACTATCCCATCCGCGTTTTCCAGTCCGAACAGGAGTTCCAAGGATTTTGACAGGTTGTTCCTATAATGCTTCTTGAAAGTTTTTCCCACTGCCTTGGCAAGGCCGTAATCGAAGTTGGCGATGCTTTGCCCTCCGTGCTGATCGTTTTGATTCGCCTGAATGGCTATGCATGCTAGAGCGGCGCTTGAAATTATGCTGTTGGGTTCCCGGAGGATCCCGTGCCCGGTAGAGAAGCCGCCTTCAAACAGCTTTATCAGATCTATTTGGCAGCAGGTGGTTGTCAGCCCGTAGAAATCCAAATCATGTATGTGAATGTCGCCTTCGCTGTGGGCTCTTGCCTGCTCAGGATCCAGCAGAAACATCTTGTAGAAGTGCTTGGAGCCTTCACAGCCGTATTTTAGCATTACGCCCATGGCTGTGTCTCCGTTTATGTTTGCGTTCTCCCGCTTGATGTTGCTGGACTTGGCATCCTGGAAAGTGAGATCAGAATATGTTTTCATCAGCATGCTGTTCATGTCTCGGATCTTGCTTCTCTCACTGCGGTACAGTATATAGGCTTTGGCGGCTGAGGCGTGGTTGCGCCTTATCAGCATCTCCTCGACCATATCCTGCACCTGCTCCACATCAGGCAGGCTGATGCGCCTGAGCCGAAGATTGCTGACCACCTCAGAGGCTATCGATCTATAGTACTCATGTGATCTTTTCTCTCCGATAGACAGGAATGACTTCCGCACGGCTTCCACTATCTTCTCCTCATTGAATTCGACGGTGCGGCCGTCTCTCTTGACTATGCCCGTAACGGCAATGGTCTCAGCCGCCTCAAGCATTTGAATCATAATAAGCCCTTCCTTCTTGTGCTTTTACTGGTTTCACTAGAACAGTATACACTCAAATCGCATGAAGGGAAAGAGAAAAAACAGAACTTTTTAAAAAATTCTTTCGTATTTATACAACAAAATTTTTGTTTTTCTTAAGGGGCGTTCTTATATAAAGCTAATATCGGTCTAAAAAGCATTCAATTTTTTAAAATCTGCAAAATGGGAAGCCCCAGAAACTCTTAAGCTTAAATTTCTGCTAGACGCGTGCAACGTCTATAACCATTGCAGTCAAATGCTCCGATTTTGGATAATGATTATCCTTTCAGCATATACGCCCTAAAACTTTAAAACAAGAAAAATGATAAACGCCCAGCCAACGTACCAATATAGGAGCTTGATTAGGCGGCGTCCCTATACTCTCAAGCTATGCAGATTTGAACCGACATCACCTATTTTAGGGTCTGATTATCCACTTTCAAGGTGCCAATTGCCGATATCGCCATATCGCGCTCTTTGTAAAATCATTAAAATCTGGAACTTTGAGCGCTCATCAATAATTATACTGCTTTTCATATAAAACTGCCTTTTTCGGAGCCTGCTGATTATACAGCGAGTGCGATTGATATCTGCATTTCGCGCTACTCAATGGATAATCAACAAAAAAAGGTACATTTGATGAAAAGCGGTAAAGAACTTTCATATGCGAATAGGCAAGGCATAAGAATAAGGCGAAAAATGGAACCCTTAAAGATTAAACATATAGCGGGACTAAGACGATATATTCCATGAGGGTAGAAGCATGCCCATTTGCTGAAATTGCCAAGTCAAAAACAAATCTTGGTTTCCGAACAGCAAGAGTTGGCTCTGAATCCCATCTACGCCTTTGTAGCAGAATGCGCCTATTTTGGGGCTGGATTATTCATTTTCAAGGAGCTAAATGCCGATATCAATCGCGCCCGCTGTACAGCCAAGCTAAAATAGGGGTCGCCATATGCTATGCCAATACCTTTTTTGGAGCTTGATTATCCATTGAGCGGTGCTAAATGCTGACATCTATCGCACTCGCTGCATAATCAAGTTTTAAAAAAGGCAGTTGTCTATGAAAATCAGTATAATCGGGTATAGCTTCTGAGCCTGTCGGAATTGATATATCGGCTTGACGCATCAATCCTATGCGTCCAACTGCGTCAAAATATGATGCACGCAGCAAAGAACCCATTGCATTTGATTGCGCGACTCATACTGATTCGCAGCCAAATGCACCGATTTTTGTGGGCCGGATTTTTCACTGCCAAGGTGTGATTGATATCGGCATTCCGCGCTCATTGCACAATCCCCCCCCGAAATCGGAACCTTTGAGTGCAAATCAGCATATATGCCGTTAATTGATTATAGAATGCTGACGGCTTATACCGCTTTTCATCAAATGTTTCTTTTTTGGAGCTTGACTGTCCATTGAGTGGTGCGAAATGCCGATCTCGGCATTTTGCACTCGCTGTATAATCAAGCTCCAAAAAAAGTAATTTTATATGAAAAGCAGTATAACAATCCGCCGCATCACGGCATGCACACTGAGCAAGAGGAGTGAGAATGATAATGAGAAAAGGCAAAAAGGCCTTTGCCGCTGCATCTGCACTTTCAATTATGGCTTTAGTTGTCACCGGAACATTCGCGTGGACAAATTTCAATATCAGCATAATAAATGAGTTCAAAAGCAGCCCCGGAGGAACGCTTCATGATGATTTTGAAGCGCCGAACAAAGACGTTTACATCGAGAACTGGGGAGCGGAGCCAATCTTTGTACGCATAAGGCTTGATGAGTACATGGAGATCGGGGAAGGCGCCGGATTGAAGTCCTTGGCTTCAATTGATGGAGTTCCAGAGCCGAATCCCGGAAACAAGTCGAAGCCGATTTTGGAAGGCGATTCAAATATTGACGACATATCGACTTGGAAGCCGCATGTGCCGATGGATTATGACGCTCCAGAGATTAGCGCTGATTTTGGAGCGTATTGGGATTGGGATATGGGGGGGCAGAAGTACTACTTTCCCGTATCCAAATCAGTCAGAGCGAGTTTGCTTGAGGGCGCCCCCGAATCCAGCAACTACGTGGATCAGAACAGTCCGGAAAACCTTGATGCGAACAGCGTCAACAGCGAGGGCGTCAAAGCGGAGCTGACGCCGTTCGCTTACGTTTTAACGATGGCTAAATGGATTGATATGGGAGAACCTATCGGAAACTACTGGGTAATTGACTCAGACGGGTGGGCTTACTGGGCTGCGCCTGTCGCTCCTGGAACCGCTACCGGGCTTCTTTTAGATAAAGTTACCATGATTGATAATTCTCAGATGTTTTACTACGGCATCAACGTAATGGCGCAGATGGCGACGAGAGACGGAAAGTTTTCCGATGGGAGAAGCGACAACTACACTAATTTCGGAGATGAATCGCATGGCGGTTGGACGCCGGATGGCCAGCGCCTTATGGAGCTGATAACGGGGGACAGGTTTGAATAGGGAAATGTGAAAAACACGAAGAGAGCCGACCCTTCAACTGATGTTTTTTCTAGCCATAATATGAGCAGCCAATTTATATTTCACCATAAACAACTTATTTAAGAAACAAAAATTGATTTATTTCGTATATATAAATATTGACAATATAAGTAAGCTCAGTATTACGAATTTCATCAGATGTTACTTTTTTGGAGCTTGATTATCCATTGAGTGGTGCGAAATGCAGGTATCTGCATATCTCACCACTCGATGTATAATCTAGCTCCCAAAAAGGCTGTTTAGTACGAAAATCAGTATACGCACCGTTTTTGAGAGTGAAATGCCTTTGTCGGCATTTCACTCTCGCTATGCAATCAAGCTTCAAAGTCGGAGCTTTCATATGATCATCTTAGGTATTCCCCTCATGATTTCAGGGAAGAATTTCAGTGAGGAGTAGCTTTAAGATCTTTAAAGCATGCCGCCTGCAAACCAGGCTGCTCCCTGAAAGACAAAGAACTCTCAGCATCTCAAGAAGAACTTAACTTTGCTGATTTGCATATGAGACTGCCTATTTGGGAGCTTGACGATGCAGCTAGCTCGATTGATATCGTGATTTCCCACCTTGAAAGTGGACGGCCGCACTCCAAAATAGTCGCATTTGACTGTCAATCGCCATATTCAGATGCGCAGCCAAACGCCCCTATTTTTCCTGGCCCTCATCCATAGAAGCGTCGGGTGATCCTCCGGCAAAACCGGAGCTTTTGATGCGCATCAGCATACAACGAAAGAAGCGCGAAGCGAAGTGAGAAAAATATACGAGGAAAGGCCTGAATTATTGGCTTTTTTATTGGCGTCGGCCTGCACTTTGGCCATGATTCTAGTTTTGTATTTCCCGTCTTCCACTGGACTTGCAAACAACGGAGATTTCTTAAGAATAACTGCCCCCAATGGAATAGGATTTATCGATGAGAAGCCGAACAAGGATAGATACACCCCTAATTTCATTATGAAGTACACGAAGAGTGACAACGACAGCCTTGTCAAGAAGCTTTACTATTTTTTTAATACAGATTATTCAACGTATGACTATGTGTCTTCGCAATCTGTTCTGATAAAGGCGTCGAAAATTGCCAACTTTGCGTGGAATAAATTAACAGGCATGTCTGGCTCAAACTACAACATATGCTTCCTGTCGTTTATTTACATCCTTATGATGGCAGGGGCCTTTTACCTGATTTTAAGGTTTGTCTTAGAAACTTGGGGAGGCTTCAGCTGCATTTTTTCATTTGCCGTTCTCCTCTTAGCCTTCTGCGATCAAGGGTATCTGCTGTACTTCAATTCATTCTACGGGGAAGCGTTGCAGTATGCATCCACCCTCTTGGCGGTGGGGCTCTATCTGAAGCTTGCCATGGAAAAAGGCGCCGGGCGCCTGCATTTTGCGCTTTATTACCTGGCTGTCCTTATGATGGGGATGTCGAAGTACGCAAACGCGCCTGTTGGGATTATATTCGCGACTCTCCCAATTTTCCTTCCAACCAAGAAAAAGCGGAGGAAGGCGACGCTTGCGGCTGCGTCTGCGGGAGTATGCTTGATTCTGGCATTTTACTGCTCTTCTCTTACCGCAAGATGGATTGAAGAGGATACCACATATAATTCTGTTTTTTCTGGAGTATTATTGGGAAGCGAATCTCCTGAGCAGGATCTCGCGGAGCTTGGGCTTAATCCTGAGTTTGCCGTTCTCGCAGACACAGAGTCGTACCAGAAAGAGTATCCGATAGATGTGAAATCAGAAGACTTTAAAAACGAATTTTATGGCAAAGTGAGCAAGGGAAAAATTGCCGCATTCTACTTAAAGCATCCCGCAAGGCTTTTTCAGGCGGCTGAGAAGTCAATGAGCTTTGCAAAGCGCATAAGGCCGAATTATCTTGCCAATACTCAGGAACCTGAAACACCGAGAGAGCAGTCATACAGGTTTTCCATATGGGAGCGCTTGAGAATCAAATCTCCCACGAACAACCTGGCTTGCATGATATTGGTCATGCTTGCCGCGGCTGTCCTTATTCTCAGAGCAAAAAACCTGGCGCTTTCGGCGTTGATGTCCGCAGTTTTGATTTCAACTGGGATGAACTTCATGCTTCCCTATATGGGCAACGGGATAAGCGACATTGCAAAGCACATGTTCGGATTTGTATATCTATATGACATGCTCCAATTCACTCTTGCAGGAGCGGCGCTTTACAAGCTTAGAGGGTTGATTGTCAGCCGCGAGCCTTTAAAGCGCAAATGGCCCGTTCAAAACATGTAAGCAAAGAGCTTTTACTGATGTGCGCCAGCACTGATGCGCGCCAGCGCTGATGCGTGCTGGCGCGCATCAGCGCGCCTTTCTTTTTCGACTGATCTTTGAAATATGCCTGCAAGAAGCAATATATATAGGAATGCCTGAAACCAGCCATGAAAGCGGATTTGCCAGGCATACGCCTATGAAGCCGAAAGCCGGAACGAAATAAAGCGCGCATGCCAAGCTCATTGCAGTCTCCATGACGCTGCAAATGGTTGGGGCCGCAGTTTTCTTAAGGCCCTGAAGCATGCTCCTAAAAACAAGCATGAAGCCTAGAAGAATTAAAGTAAATCCTACATAAAGCAGATATGTATAGGCAAGGCCTGCTGCTTCAGGATTGCCTTCAAGAAGAACCTCCGTTATCCCGCGACCCATCAGGAGATTGAAGAAGGCCATGAACACGCTTGCTGCCAGCACAATTAGAACTGAATGCTTTATTCCTGATATTATCCTTTCGGGAAGATTAGCGCCGTTATTTTGAGCTGTAAAGACTGAAGCCGCCGCAGCGACGCAAAATATCGGGGACATATTTATCTCCCTTATGCGCTGCGCCATTGCTACGGCGGCTATGACTACAGTGCCCATGGCATTTACAGAGGATTGGACGAAGATGTTTCCTATCCAAATGATTGATTGCTGGAACGCCATGGAAGCGCCCAGCTTCAAATGGACAAGGCATTCGCCGGATTCGAGGCGCCATCCTCCCTTTTCCGGGAGAAGCTCGGGATACTTGGAAAAGATTTTCAATGCGCAGAGACTTCCTGAAATAACCTGAGATATTACGGTAGCAATTGCCGCGCCGAATACGCCCATGTGAAAGGCCATTATAAAAAGGCAATCCAAAACGACATTTACAATGGAGGAGGCTAGCTGGAAGGCAAGGGGCGACTTGCTGTCGCCGACAGCAAGCAGCATGCTTGAAAGAGCGTCTGAAGCCATGGTGAGGCTTACGAATCCAATAAGAGTCGCCAAATAGCAAAACGCGTCGTCAGCTATTTCCTCAGGAGTATGGACTGCCGCAAGTATTATGCGCGCGGCTGGAAGCAAAACGGCGCTTATGGCGAGGCCGGCGATCATGCACAGGCTAAAGCTGTGAACGAAGCTTTTCGCTGTGCCCTTAATGTCCCCAGCGCCGAATCTCTGGGCGCAGACTATGCAGAACCCATTGACGAGCCCTCGGTTGAATCCGTATATTATCGCAATCAAAACAGCGGTGGATCCCACAGCGGCGTATGAGCTGACGCCCAGAGTCCTGCTGACTATGTATGAATCAGAAAGCGTATAGAAAATTTGAACAAAGGATCCTATAAGCATAGGAAGCGCAAATGCTAAAATCAATCTCCCTGGGTTGCCGCTTGTCATGCTCTTCATATTTCACCTCCTGAAGCTTTATTTATGCAGATTTGCTTGAGATTTTCCGCGCAAGCTAATGCAATTGGCTGCGAATCGCCATACTTGCCCCCAATTAGGAAATCTCTGGCGCCGGTCTGATTATAAGGCGTGAAAGCGGACAGTCCAGCTCAGCCGCCGCCGCAATTGACTGCTAGCCGGCATGGCTTAAAAGCGATGATGCAGACTTAATTGCTTGCCGCGCGTCATTGTAAGATTCCACTGCATTGGATATACTTATACAGACGCTTAAACCGTCACGCATTCAAGAAACGGAGGTGTTTGCATGTGCGGCAGATTTGAGTTTGCAGACGACAGGGATATAGAAGAAGTTGAATCCATTATAAGGCAGGCTCAGAAAAATACAGACTCAGTACGGGCTTTCAAAACCGGCGAGATATATCCGACCAACCGCGTTCCAATTATAGCAAGAAGCTCGGATGGCGCCTATGTCGGCGTTATGCGCTGGGGTTTCTCCATTGGCGGGAAGCCTGTAATAAATGCGCGCTCCGAGACGGCTTCAGCGAAGCGAATGTTTGCCAGCCCCATGAAAACCGGAAGATGCGTCGTGCCTTCAACAGGATTCTACGAATGGACGCATATTGACGGGAAACCCAAAGACAAGCTTCACTTTATTGAACCTAATCAGAAAATGCTTTACATGGCGGCGCTTGCGGCCAAATACAGGGTCAAGGGAAGCGAGATTCTTGAAGACTGCTTTGTGATACTGACGCGAGAAGCAAACCTGTTCATGTCTGAGATTCACAACAGGATGCCTGTCATCCTTCATAAAAATGAGATAGCCAAGTGGCTAGCAGACGAAGCTTTCTCAGAGAGGCTCTTGCTTCGCGATTCAATTGAGCTTGAGCGCAAGCCTGCGTCTTAGAGGCTGAATTCAAAGGTTTCTTTTACGCCCTGCTAATTCCATGCCGAGTGCGGTTTGAAAGCGCTTGCTTGCTTTGGAGGCTGATTTAACAAAGAGTGCGGTTGATATCGGCGTTTCGCGCCTTGAAAGTGGATAATCAAGCTCCTAGATAGGCATGATGATTTGCATATGAAATTTCTTGTTTAGGAGCTTGATTATACCGCGCCTCTATGCATTTTCGGTATATCCGCTTTAGAACTCCATAGTCCAGCGGCAAAAAAAGAAACTTATAAAATAACTCTTGACAAAGGAACAGGTTTTTATTAGAATAAATATGCTTGCGGGTGTGGTTCAATGGTAGAACGCCGGCTTCCCAAGCCTGAAGCGTGGGTTCGATTCCCATCACCCGCTTTTATAAGAATGCCGATAGGCTTGCGCCTGTCGGCGTTTTTTATTTTCGCGCAGCCCGTTCTAATCCTAGAATCTGACTGGGCAACTCAAATTGCCCTGCATCATTTCAGATTGCGGCGCTCTTTCAGCTTTCCCTTTCAATCCCAAGTAGGCGTTCATTGCAGCGCTTTCAACTGTTCTGACGCCTCCATGGGCTTAATACTGGCTTGCATATGAAACTGACTATTTCAGGGCTTGGCTATGCAACTCTAAAATATACCGCTTTTCATCAAATGTTCCTTTATTTGGAGCTTGACTGTCCATTGAGTGGTGCGAAATGCGATATCGGCTTTTCGCATTCGCTGTATAATCAAGCTCCAAAAAAGTTGATTTTATATGAAAAGCAGTATAGATGATCAAGCTCAAAATTGTTGTATATGACTGCAAGTCACATATCTGGATAAATTTTATCAATAATCTCCTGCGGCTGCGGTGATCCCCGCTCCGTTGCACATGCCTTCAAAGGAACCGGATTTTCCATATGCCTCTGATCCGCAGCCATTAATGCGCCAGTGCCCTATTTCTCCAACCATGCCGGTTGCTTCGGCATACAAGCTGCCATTAAGGATGAGGCCCGACCCATTCCCGTGCCGAATGTAAGGAACACGAGATGCTTAAAGCCCTTGTCCGCCGCCGTGCTTCCACTCCACGAAAGCGCATGCGTCGTTGCGAAGAAACGCCAGCGCGCAGTGATTTTTCGACAAATAGCCGGAAATGTGAATTCCGTTCCATCCTGGCGGATTAGGCGGACTCAAAATGATTCCATTTTTTGCGTCGATAGGGCCTCCGCAGGATACGCCGATGCTTGCAAAGGGAAGATCCATGTCCTCTAATGCGTTGTCCAAAGCCTTAAGCGCTCCCCAAGGATCATTTGCGGCGTAGGAAATTTGCGCTTTGAGAGCGCATGCATAACGATTTCCATTTGAAATTACCTTTTTTGGCGCATGATTATACAGCTAGTGCAGACAGTCTTAATTGCGCTACAGTCCTATTTGGCTATAATTAAGCATTTTATAGGCTAAAAGCATGTCACGCGATTAAAAGCGACATCACTAGCGCGAAATGCCGATATAGGCATTATCCACTTAGGAATCTTTATTTGCAAATCAGCACATTCACGAGTATATCACAAGAGGGCGTCCGATTCAAATCCTCTGCCGCCTTGGGGTATAGCATAAAGACTGCGAAGACGACGAAGAATAGCTTCAATCACTGCTAAAAAACTTGACTCCTCAAGTTTTGAGTGATATACTTAATCGGTTTTACAGGTAAAATCGCGTTAATAATGTTCATGCAAGCGCAAGAACCGCACGGAGAGGTTGGGCGGACTGACTGACAGCCATGCCAAACTCGGCCGGATGATGATATGCCGATTTTCATACAATGTTCCTTTTTAAGAGCTTGACTGTCCATTGAGCGGTGCAAAATGCGGCATTTCGCACTCGCTGTATAATCAAGCTCAAAAAAGGCAATTTTTTATGAAAATCAGTATTAGGGAAGGCTGAAAAATAGCTCTCCATTATTAAGTCTGGCGGCGCAACCGCAAAGCTTTATCCATCATTCGGAATAAAAGAAACCGAGGCCATAGTCCGGCGAGTATCTCAAGCCGAGAAAATCGGCGAAAAGGAGGTGTAAGGAATGTACGCCATAATTGCAACAGGCGGCAAGCAGTACAAGGTAGAAGAAGGCGACATCATAACGGTTGAGAAGCTTGGGGTGGAGCCGGGTTCCGCTTATTCTTTCGAGCAGGTGCTGGCGCTGGGCGGCGAAAACGGCCTGTCCTTTGGAACTCCGTATCTTTCGGGGGCTGAAGTGGTGGCTTCAGTCATTGGCGACGGCAAGGCCAAGAAAGTGATCATCTACAAGTACAAAGCCAAAAAGGGCTTCCATAAAAAGAAAGGCCACAGGCAGCCGTTTACGAAGCTTAAAATCGAAAAGATATCAGCTGCGTCAGCAAAGCCTGAAGAGGCGAATGTTGAAGGGAATGCTTCCGAAGCCAGCGAATAGGAACAATGATCAAGGTTACTATAGAACGAAATGAATACAACAGAATTTCAGGATTTATTATTGAAGATCACGCTCAAAGCGAAGTTTGCTCAGCTGTTTCTTCGCTTGCTATAAACGCCGCTAATTCCATTGAGGCGTTCGCCGATGAAAAGTCGAGCTGCGAGCTTCGAGAAGACGGATATATCAGCTTTAGCATGCCAGAAGTAAGAAAAGGCAAGCTTAACCGCGATGCCAACCTCCTCATGGAGTCATTGCTTCTTGGGCTGAAGTCTATAAGGCTGGAATATCCGTCCCAAATAAGGATACGTGAAAAACGTCTGCAATAAGGGGAGGCGCAAGAAATGCTAAGAATGAACCTTCAGCTTTTCGCCCACAAAAAGGGCGTCGGCTCTACAAAAAACGGCCGCGATTCCGCTTCTAAGAGACTTGGAGCCAAACGCGCTGACGGACAGGTTGTCAAAGCTGGCAATATTCTGTTTACTCAGCGAGGCACTAAGATACATCCAGGCAATAATGTGGGCATTGGATCAAATGACACTCTCTTCGCTCTTGTTGAAGGAAGAGTAAAGTATGAAAGAAAAGGGCGGGACAGAAAGCAGGTTTCAGTTTATCCAGTAGTGCTGGCTGAATAGCCTTAACTGCTTAAGGCTCATTAATCTCAATGGGCCGGCAGTTTTTAAGACTGGCGAGCATATGCTGATGCGCATTTGAAAGTTCCGATTTCAGGGCTGGATTTTGCAACGTGAAAGTGGATAATCCAGCCTTAAAATCGGCGCATTGACTGAGCATCAGCGTTTTTTAGGCGGACTGTTGGCGACAACAGTCTTTTTTCATATATGCTGATTTGAGAAGGCGATTGATATCGTCATTTAGCACCTTGAAAGTGGATTATCAAGCTGCAAAATAGGCAGGTTGAATGCAAATATACGGGTTTTCATCAAATATTCCTTTTTTTGAGCTTGATTATCCATTGGACAATGCGAAATGACAATATCGGCATTTCGCACTCGCTGTATAACCAAGCTCCCCAAAAAGGCAGTTTTCAATGAAAATCAGTATAGGTACAGTTTGCAAAGCGCTATTTCTGTCAATCATATTAGCGCGCGCCCTTGGCTTTATGCTGATGAGCTAGAAAGCTCCTATTTGGAACGTGATTGTTTAATGGGCGCGATTGATATCGGCATTTAGCACCTTGAAAGCGCATAATCAAGCTCTTAAATCATCGCGTTTGACTGGGCGCAGTACGGCTAAAAACGGAAAAAAGGAAAGGAGCGGCCGTCGGCTGAATTCATGCCGCTTTAGGGCGTGTCTTTTGTGAAATCTTAAGGGATCGACCTCTTTTCTAAGGGGAAGCTCCGTATATTTCACCAATCGGCAATTCTTATGTTTATAGATAGAGTTAAAATACATGTTAAGGCTGGAAACGGCGGAAATGGCGCCGTTTCCTTCTATCGCGCCAAGTACGTCGCGAACGGCGGGCCTGACGGAGGGGATGGCGGAAAGGGAGGGGACATCGTGTTTGTGGCTGATACAGGCGTAAGCACCCTTCTGGATTTCCGCTACAAACGCTCCTACAAAGCCGATCCTGGAGATAATGGCTCAAGCAAGAACAGATCCGGAAAATCTTCAGATGATGTCATTGTGAAGGTGCCTGTCGGCACAGTCATAAAGGAAGCTACCACTGGCAAGGTAATGGCCGACATGGTTAATAAGGGGCAGATGCGCACCCTTGCCAAGGGCGGAAGGGGCGGAAGAGGAAACCAGCACTTTGCGACAGCTTCCAGACAAGCTCCAAAATATGCCGAGCAAGGAAGGCTGGGGCGGGAGTACGAGCTTTTGCTTGAACTTAAGCTTATAGCCGATGCGGGCATAATAGGATTTCCAAATGCTGGCAAGTCTACTCTTTTATCCATGGTTACAAATGCAACCCCAAAAATCGCGGACTATCATTTCACAACGCTTTCTCCTAACTTGGGCGTCGTAAGAAGCAAGTGGGGAAAGGATTTTGTATTGGCGGATATACCTGGGCTGATTGAGGGCGCCAGCGAAGGTTTAGGGCTGGGATACCAGTTTTTGCGGCATATCGAAAGAACCAAAGTCTTAATCCATGTGGTGGATGCGGCCGGCAGCGAAGGCTTCGATCCCGTGGAGCAGATTGAAAAGATCAATAAAGAGCTGGAAGCCTACAATCCGGAGCTTTTGAAGCGTCCTCAACTGCTGGCTGCAAATAAAATGGACATTGAAAGCGCGCTTGAAAATCTTCCGAGAATCCAAAAATACGCGTCAGAGAAAAATTTCAAAGTCCTGCCTATATCGGCGGCGGGGAATCAAGGCTTGGATGATCTTATGCAGCGCGTTTCCGACATCCTTGAGGATTATCCTTCAGATATAGTATTCGAAGAGAATTATGAGGAGTATGAAGAGCTTCAACTGGCAAAGGCTCCGTTTACAGTGGAGAAGCTGGATGAAAGCACGTATAGCGTCGAAGGCGCGAGCTTGGAGCGTATGCTGGGATATACAAGCCTGGAGGCTGAGAAGGGGATGGCCTTTTTTCAAAAATACCTGAGGGACAAAGGCATCATCGATGAACTCGAAGCCCAGGGCATACATGAAGGCGACACGGTCTACCTGCATGGGCGGCAGTTCGACTACTACAAGTAGTGAAGAGACGGCGAAGAAATCATCTAGGAATGTTTAAAGCTTGAATATACAAGGGAAAGGAGTTGCCGCATGGAGGAATGCTTTAAGCCTCCAGCGGTATGGCATGCCAAGAGCGGCATGCTGGAATTGCAGATGCTAACAAGTAAAGAGCGTTCATACCTGCGAAGTCAAGCAAATACGCTTGCGCCGGTTGTTCAGATAGGAAAGCTGGGAGCGACGCCGGAGCAAGCCGCGAGCATTGATGAAGCTTTGGAAGCTAGAGAGCTTATAAAGCTGTCAGTGCTTAAAAGCTGCGAAGAGGATCCAAAATCAATAGCCGAAAAGATATGCGGACGAACACGTTCCGACATTGTGCAGGTAGTGGGCAAAAAAATAGTGCTGTACAGAAAATCTAAAAATCCTGTAATCGAACTGTCCGATAAGGCGAGAAAAGCCGGGGCTAAAAAGTCTCATTCCAGAAAGGAAGAATCAAGGAAGCCTTTCTCGGCTCGCAAGGAAGAATCCAGGAAGCCTTTCTCGGCGCGCAAGGAAGAGGCCAGAAAACCTTTTTCGGCGCGCAAGGATGAGGCCAGGAAGCCTTTCTCAGCTCGCAAGGATGAGGCCGTGAAGCCCTTCTCGGCTCGCAAGGAAGAATCCAGGAAACCCTTTTCGGCTCGCAAGGATGAGGCTAAGAAGCCTTTCTCTGCTATGAAAGAAAAGCTTAATAAGCCTTTTCCAGATGCGGGGGAAGAGGGAAGGAAGCCTTTCTCAGGGCGAAAGGAAGAAGGCGGGAAGCCCTATTCGGCTCGAAGCGGAGAAGGCGGCAAGCCTTTCTCAGGCCGAAAGGAAGAAGGCGGGAAGCGTTTTCCTTATCGCAAGGATGGTGCCGGGAAGCCGTTTTCATCTCGCAAGGATGAGGACGGGACAGTAGTTGCGTTTCACAAGGGAGCGGAAGATAAGCCGGCGAAGGCCAGGCGGGGCGAAGATTCAACCTCAGCATCTGCCTATGAGGCGGGAAAGCCTCATAGCGGGGTGGCGAGAGGCGATAAGCAGTCAAGCCAAGCGGATTCTCAGTCCAAAGGCTCTTCCAGCCAAATAGCCGGAGGGAAGCTTGGCTCAAGCTGGAGAAAGCCTGCTGTAAAGAGCTTTCGGATGAAGTCACGCCTCGGCAGGATCAAGAAATAGAGCAGGTTAATGAGCTGTCCCGCTGTATAATCCAACTTAAAAAAGCTCAAAATCTATGAGCAACGACATATTTAAGGGAAAAGCCGCGTTCGGATTCGATGGCGGCTTTTTTGCCGTGGTTTCAGCGCATAAAAAGAACCTGGACTCATGGGGGGATGAGGCCAGGCTTGAGGGGGGATATTAAATGTTCCTTAAAAAAATTAAGGATACATTATAATAATTGCCATTAATAATAAATTTATACATAAACTTAAAGCTATTTTTTTGCCATCTCACCCAACCTTTGGAATAGCTGAAATGCGGGACTATGCCTGAGACAACCCCAGCAGATCTATCAGATAAGGCAAAGCCAGCTCAAAGCTAACCCCGTATCTTCTTTCCAGATTAAGTTCATCCGTATGCTTGATGCACCGCAGAGTGTACTCCACCGCAACCTCTATGGATTTTCCAAGGCTGAATCCGCGCATGAGCGCCGCTAGGAGCGAGCTTGAAAATACGTCCCCCGTTCCATGGAAGTAGCCATCTACCTTCTCATTGAAATAGTAGTCTATCTTATCTTCATCCGCATCGTAGGAAGCTGCGCCCAGCAGAGTCGGTTCAAACGATACGCCGGTGAGGACTATTTTTCTGCTTCCAAGGGAAGTAAGCCTCTTAAGCAATCCTTCGACATAATTCTTATCATAGGAATCCCCTTTGTATTCTTCGCCTAAAAGGAATGCGGCTTCTGTTAGGTTTGGGGCGATTATGTCGGCGTGAGAGCACAGGCCTGCCATTCCTCGCGCCATTTCAGGAGAATATATGGAGTAGAGCTTTCCATTGTCAGCCATGACTGGATCGACCAGCACAACTGCGCCTTCATCCTTGAAGTTGTCAAAGATTTCAGCGACAAGTTCAATCTGATCGAATGAACCCAGAAATCCGCTGTATAAAGCATCAAATTTCAAACCCAGCGATTTCCAATGCGTTGCTATCGGGTTTATGTCTTCAGTGAGATCTCTATAGGTGAATCCGGTAAAGCCTCCCGTATGAGTAGATAGCACTGCCGTAGGCAGCACCCCGCAATCAAATCCCCCCGCAGAGAGGATCGGCAGAGCTACCGTAAGCGAGCATCTGCCCACACAAGATATGTCATGTATAGCCATTACTTTTTTTTGCTTGTTCAATTGAAACGCCTCCAATGTTTATGATTTACTCACAATGCTATGTGATTGACTGCCAGTGCGCCAAAATCCTCCAACCTTATAGATTCTACCGCTATAGGCCGCAATTTGCAAGGCTTGAGCATCTGGACAAAAGCAATGATAACATATCTGAATAGTAAATGAAAGACGTGATACTTAGAATCATCTATTCGCTTGATGTCTGTGAATTTTAGAATTTGGCTATTATCTTATACTGCTTTTCATATAAACCCCTATGAAGCTTCGCTTCACCACTAAGGATGAAAATATTAAGCCATTTGTGTGTTTGAGGCATGGACATATGTCCATAAAATGTATTTTCGTACTAAATTACCTTTTTTGGAGCTTGATTATACAGCGAGTGCAAAATGCTGATTTCGGCATTTCGCACCATTCAATGGATAATCAAGCTCCAAAAAAGGAACGTTTGATGAAAAGCGGTATATCTGCTGAATCATTCGTCTGTTTGCAGCAAAATGTGCCTATGTTGGGGTTTGAATGTGAAGTAAAATCAGCGTTTGAGTCAATGGACGCAGGGCAGTCCCCTCAAGAGTATGGCTTAGCTCTTTAAGCAGGTTAAAGTCGCTTGCGGGCATTGGTCGATGGCGCGCTCGATTTGAATCAGGAAATAGCGTGCCATGACTTTTATTCACTTTGATTAAGTTAATCTATTCTGATAGGCAGGCTTAAAAATTGAAAATGTAAAATCCTTGAGCTTGTAAATTTAGAATGAGAGTTAGCAAGAGAACCATTACCAGCATACTCGCGGGCACCGCGCTTATTGCCGCGCATCTCGTCTACGCGCTTGGCAATCTCGCGACTGAGGATTTGAATAGGCTGAGCGGCGGGCATGCTCGTCTTTATCGGGCTTGGCGTCGCTGCGCTCGTCGTCATTCAGATTCTGTTTCACCTCGCGTTCGCGATTGGGATCGCGGCAAAGGAGCGGGAGGGCGGGAATGCTAAAATCGATTTCCGCGCCGCCGGACGCGCCGTTGATCAAAACGGTCTGCCTGGGCTTTATGCGCCCGCTGTCGCGCAAGCCTTGCAGAGCGGTCACAGCCGCCATTGGCAGCGCCGCCGCTTCCCCGAAGGCCGCGCCTTTTCTCTGTCGTGACGACTGCCACATATTTCACAGCTCCACATTCTTTCCGAAAGCGGCAGCCGCTCTTTTTTCGCTCCGCAAACCGAGCATATTTTGCCAGACGGGTAAAATCTGTCCGCAGCAATAATTTTCGCGCCCTTTTCTTTCGCCTTGCATTCCAATTGTCTTCTGAACTCGCCATATGCCGCGTCTGCAATGGATTTCGCAAGACGATGATTTTTCTTCATGCCCCGTACATTTAAATCTTCAATGGCCGCAGAGCTGTTTTCATGGACAATCTCCGCAGCCATTTTGCGGAGCCGGCCGCTTCTGATGCTTGCCGCCTTGGCGTGGAGCTTTGCGGGCCGGAGTTTTGCTTTGCTTCTGTTTTTACCGCCTT
>JAISZB010000062.1 GCA_031269465.1 Clostridiales bacterium
CCTGGCGGCATAAAAATTAGGATGAACCAAAATTTAGAATACATAATTATTTAATGATAAAACTATCCCTTGAAATGCTTTATGATGAAGCCTATAATCAATTATATTATGTGTAATTAAGTTTCTTCTCCGAACTGAACCATTCATCCCCTCCTAGGATTTTGGAACGCCAAAATGAAGTTGGCGCTGCAAGATAACTTGGGGCTTTCGTAGAATACGTTCGATTAATTATTATTAATTATACAGAATAAGATCTTAGATTTTAAAATATATAAATTAATTGCAAATTCAAAATCCGTTTTATTCAGAGCTGGCGCGAGGAGTTCGGCCATTGGGAAATCGGCTCGGTCGTAGGAAAGAAATCAGACAAGGCCGCAATTCCGGCGATAGTCGAGAGAACGGCGCGCAACCAGATCGCTGCGGAGCCCGGCGGGCGAGGCGGCGGCGCCGGGGGACGCCGCAGAGCGCGCCGTCTATTTCAACCATCCCCACTCCAGCTTCGAGAAGGGGACGAACGAGCGCCGCAACGGGCTTCCGCGCCGCTTCGCGGAAAAAGGGAGAATCGCGGACGGCATGCCCGCACAGCTGTTCTCCAAGGCGGCGGACTGGAGCAATAACCTTCTCAGGAAAATACTGGGTTGCAGGACTCCGGCGGAAATGTTCGAGAGAGATCCTCATAATAGCGCAAGGCGCGGCACGGCGCAAAGGGCGGTGCCTTCGCCTCCACCAGCTCCAGCGTCTCCCGCAGGAAAAACATCATTGGGAAGGGGCGTACCTTGCGCCCGGAATCCACAGTCCTGGCAAAGGCAAGTACGCCGTCAAAACAGTTTCGCTGACACAAGAGCCGGTTCACTCAATCGGGGAATTTACCGCCTTGCCCGATTATGATACCCAGTCCGCTCCAAAAGATTTTGCGGGGCTGGTATTAATCGGCGGGAACACTTGGCGCGACGAATCGGCAAAGGGAGTCATGCCATTGGTTCGTTTATCTCATTTTGGCGCATCTTGATGTCGCGGATTTTGCTCCGGATCACCATAGCCGCGACGCAGACGGCGGAACATTTGCATCCGAGCTTCTCATAGGAATCAATGCCTGATTCCCGGATATAAATCAGCGTTTTAGCCGAGCGTTTGAGGTTCTCCGCAGTCGCCCAATTCTCAAATCCCTTGCCGTAGCCTTCGAGCATTTTCGCCTGAATATCTATGAGCAGCTTCGGCGCTTTCGCTCCGGCTTCGCGAAGCGGCTTCGGCTCGAAATTCATCTCGCAAGACAGACGGGTACGGAGGGATTTTTCATCGTAGCCGCCGGGCATGGAACTAAGGCTTGCGAAGCGTTTCGCGCCGGGCAGTTTTATCGAGGCTTTCTGAGCCTGGATGAGAACGGCAAGTCATTTAATGTGAACTTGCTTATTCGCGGATGAAGAAATTCACGCTCAGCTCTAGTGAAATTGAGTTTATGTCTATGCAGCATCTGGAGCCTGGATAGAACTTAGACGAGTATAGGCGCAAGATAATACGGTGTTTTATTTCGTCCGTTTACCTCTATGACAATAAGCTATTGATATTTTATAACATCAGAAATGGAGAGGGATTGAAGTCGTCTGACGTGGAAATAGTGTTCGGCGAGAGATACGCGTCCTCAAGGATGCGCCCCGCGAACCTCTCACCGAGTACGAGGTAGAATTGCTCACTTCACCTCTGGAATTGGCGGCATGCACGAACGCCATCACGGAAGCCATGTTCAAAGGCACGGCTAGCCATATTGAGAGTGAAGACGACGGAAAAAAAGCCGGAGCCGAGTAAATGATGAGTTATTTACCCGGCTCTTGTACTACGGAACAGTCCAAATGAGCATGGTCGCAGAAGAATTCCGGGCCTGACCGCCTGGGCTGTTTATGGATTTGCTGGCATGCCGCAAGCAGTTTCTCTGCACAGCAAAGCTGAAGGTTGAACTTTTCATTGATGATGTGATGCCGGACGGGATTTAGGGCTGCTCTTTTTTGATGTACTTGATATTCCTGGCAACGCCGACCTTTTCGACCTGCTCGGCTTTCAACATTGAGGCAAGAGCCGCCTCCGCCATTGTCAGGCTGATGTCCGGCAGAATATATACCGCTTTTCCTCAAATGTTCCTTTTTTGGAGCTTGAGTATACAGCGAGTGCGAAATGCCGATATCGGCATTTCGCACTCGCTGTTTACGCAAGCTCCAAAAAAGGTAATTTTACTCCTAATGTGCATTTTTCGATCTAGTAGAAATATTTTCAACAGTCTATGCTTTTCAAGTTTATTGAACTGAATTGCAACTAAAATTCAGACTTTGCTGCTTGGATTGTTATACACTTTTCACAGTTAATATTATGTCTAATTTCAAAAGTCACGTTTACATTGTTAGATATTTTGTGATTTTTCAAAATGCACATTAGGAGATTTTATATGAAAAGCAGTATAGCAGACCTCCTGTTTGGAAATCGGCAGCAGACTGTTTAGCACCGTTGCCTTAATCCGCTGGCGCTTTGCGGCCTTTTAGGCGGCGACACGCTTGGCAGTAAAATTCGCTTCCCTTACGGCGAGGGGTGTAAACCGCTTTGATTCTGTATTGGCTTATACCTCGCCCCGGCCTTTAATATATCCGATGAACATCTCAACGGCCTCCGGCGTGTCGTGACGGAAGAACAGGCTCTCGGATGTATCAAGTTTTTCAATTTCAGCCATATCTTCTGCCGACAACGTAAAGTCAAACACATTGAAGTTTTCTGCCATGCGCTCTTTATGGACGGACTTCGGAATAACGACGACATTGCTCTGAATTAGGAAGCGCAATGCCGTCTGCCCTACGGATTTGCCGTATTTCGCACCGATGCTTTTCAGCGTTTCATTGTTAAAAAAGTCATTTTTGCCCTCGGCGAACGGCGCCCACGCTTCCGCCTGCACTCCGTACCTTGCAAGAACTTCACGGGCATATTTCTGTTGCTGGTAAACGTGCGTTTCGATTTGATTGACCTGCGGCTTGATTTGCGCGAAAGATGCGATATCCGCAAGTCTATCAGGGTAGAAATTGCTGACGCCGATTGCGCGGGCTTTGCCTGCCTTGCGCGCATCTTCCAGCGCGCGGTATGCACCATACACATCACTGAATGGCTGATGCAGCAAGAATAGGTCAACATAGTCTGTCTTTAGTCTTGCTAGTGAACGGTCGATTGCCGCCGTCGCTTTTTCATAGCCATAATTGGACAGCCACATTTTAGTTGTCAGAAAAATTTCGCCGCGCGGAACTCCGCTTCTCTCAACTGCGTTTCCGACTGCCTCTTCATTGAAATAACTCTGCGCCGTGTCGAGATGGCGATAACCCGCTTCAAGCGCGTCAAGAACGCACCGTTCACATTCCGCGAGATCTGGGATTTGGAAAACCCCATAGCCAAGCATTGGCATTTCAACTCCGTTGTTCAGTGTTGCGCACTCCATTTTAGTTCTCCTCCTCATCGAAGATAGTCTTAGCAATGTTAAATGCGCTCCAGCCTTTCGGCCAGCCACAGTAGAACGCCAGTTGCGTTATAATTTCTACCACTTCTGTTTTCGTCACACCGTTTTCCCTCGCAAGTTTTAGGTGGTTTGTCAACTGCTCAAAATTGCCGCCCGATACAAGCGCGGAAATAGTAACTATACTTCTGTCTCGCGGGGATAGTTCCGCTTCGCGAGACCAAACTTCTCCGAAAAGGACATCATCGTTCAGCTCCGCAAACTTTGGCGCAAACTCTCCGAGCCTGTCGCGTCCCGCTGTTTGTTTTTTCATAGTTAACCTCCATAGTTTACTTGAAATTTTGTGTTATTTCCTCATACTCTTTTACAGGTTCGAGCCATTCGGCAGGCCCTTTTTGCAGGTTGGGACTGATTGCAATATGAGCAAACCAACTGTCCGCTGCCGCTCCATGCCAATGCTTAACACCGGACTGAATATTTACAGCGTCGCCCATATGCAGAATTTGGACGGGCTTGCCTTCCTCCTGATAATATCCTTTGCCTGATGTGACAAGCAGAATTTGCCCGCCGGGGTGACTGTGCCAATTATTCCTCGCACCCGGTTCAAATGTCACATTTGCAACCGAACAACCTGTGTCAGTGTCACCGGGAATGAGCATTTTCAACCACGTTGCACCTATAAAGTTTTCGCTCTTGATTTTCTCCCCTTTGGGAAATATCTCTGAATTTATTGATTGATTTATCACTGTTTACCTCCTCCGTTAAAGAACCGACGCAACCCCTTATAAGTCTGCTCAGTAGAAGCGCATTCCTCGCAGGCGCAGCATTGCTAATCGCTATTATTATTTTCAAATGCGGGTCTCCCCGATTAAGCCCGTTTCCTCATATCATAGGCTTGTTTCATCGCCGCCGTGCGCTTAACATCGCCAAGTTGTCAAGCGGCGCCGTCTCCGCCCCGCAAGGCTTTAAGCCCCAAGCCGCAGAACCCGGAGCTGGAGCGGGCGCCCCGGAGCGCCTATGAATTCTTGGACGGCGCAGCCAGTTAAAGCTTAGGCCAGCCGACCCAAATCCGCTGCAGCCGTGCGCGTCGTCTTCCTCTTTTGTCATATTGTTCGGGGTTTAGAGCAACGAGAAATAAACTGCCAATATGCTTGTTTCCAATTTCTGCGGCGTGCTTTCAGGCGTCTCTGACGCTTCGCTTTCAGAGTCTGCTGTTCAGCGGATGCCTCTAACGCATTCGATGTATTGTGGCCGCAAGCTGTTAGCG
The DNA here is from genome assembly GCA_031269465.1 of Clostridiales bacterium. GTDB lineage: Bacteria > Bacillota > Clostridia > Lachnospirales > WQUN01 > JAISWZ01. The sequence continues at coordinate 4,746 of JAISZB010000062.1, forward strand.
ACTGAAATACGACAACGCAAAATAATTAAGATAGTATTTTTACATCAATAATATCTTCATCAACATATATAGCCATATTATAAACCTAGCCAACCTAAACAGAAGTCTATGTTTGGCAATAGCTTTATACCTTTGGGTTATAGCCTTAAAGAGTCTGTTATAGCCGAAAGAAACCGTTTGACAGTGTCCGAGGGTTCAGGCGTATGCAAAACCCCATATTAAACGGTGAATTCCAATTCGAGGGGAAGTATTTTAATAAGTGCAAGCGCACTTTCCATTTATCAAAAGCAGACAAAACATCGTTCCCGCCTTCCGCGGCAATGAAAACGCTCCGATTGTTGAAATCAAAAACCATTATGCTGATATTTTCAGATGCTGCGCATTTATCAATGCCAGTATTCCAACCTTTGTGAATGCATAAAGTTGCTGCCAGCGCATAACCGGCCACCCTGCGGCAGGCGGCGCTGCTGAGCATGTTAAACGGCTGTTTGGTTTTGGCCGGAATAACGGTCACGGCCTGCGCCGCTGCATGTCCGTATCTAACAGGTTTGTTCGACGAAGAAACCCCGGCAAATCGCAGCTGATCTACCCTAAGACTTTCCGATGTTCCGATATTTTTGGATGTAAGCGCAAGTCATATACTCGCAGGAAAATTATTATTGACGATTGACGGCCTTCGCAGTGTATAAGCAATGCCTACTCTCAAATGACATCGCGCCACAGACTAAGCGCGCTGTCGTTTCATTTTGAAATCATCCTTGAGAACTGCGCTCAAAATACGCCTCTCGATTTGTTGGGCAAAGCTGAGGGCGGACGATGCTTCTTCATTGACTTATCTTTGCGTAGCGAACTAAATAGAATTTGACATCTTGAGCGCAGAGAGCAGCGCTGATTTGGATATGAAACTGTCTATTGTGGAGCTTGACTATACAACGAGAGCTAAATGACGCTATCGGCATTTCCCGTCTTGAAAATGGACAGCCAAGCTCCAAAATGTGCATTCGACTGCAAAGGGCATATCTATTTGAGCTTGACTATGCTGAGTCTCAATAGACATTTAACCAAATTTCGAAGCATTTGTCTGCAATGATAAAACTAATGCTTGAGAAGCATTCAGTCTTGTGCAATTGAGAAAAACGGTGGAAATGAACTGTGCGCTGTTCATTTCCACCGTTTTTCAGCTGCACAGGAGCTGCGCCTGCATCGCTATCGCGGGCTGAAGCTCTTTTGCGCGCCGTTTCTTTAGAGTCTGCCTCAACCCATGAATTTCGGCCCCTCAATAATGCCATTCCCAACAAGAGACCCAATCACAAAGAAAACAATAAGCAGAATAATTAGGCAGACAATTACAATGTCAAGCTGGTGAAGCGTCAGCGGAATCTTATCATAAAGTTTTTCCTTAGGCCCTTTGGATGCGTTTGTTGAAACATCCGCAGGCACCTCTAACCCATCTTCAGCGCCTTGCGGCTTTTCTTCTTTTTCCATTTCGTCAACGCCTCCAAAGCTCATGCCCTATGCAATCATTTCACAGGCTCCCGCTTACTTTTTAGCCGCATACTTGCGCATGTCAATGGCAACAGCGGTTACAATGACCAATCCTTGAACTATATATGTGTATGAAGGCTCCACGCCCATGAAAACCATGGCGATTTTCAGCAGCTCAAATACCAGGACTCCCACCAGTATCCCAGATATTCGGCCTACGCCTCCATTAGTTGATACTCCGCCGATTGTGCAGCCTGCAATCGCCTCCAATTCATATCCGAATCCGGCGTTTACTGAAGTTCCGCCTGCCTTGGCGCCCAGCAGGAAGCCCGCTATGCCATAGAGAAGTCCAGCCGTAGCGTAAATGATGATCTTCGTAGCTTTGGTATTTATCCCGCTTACCTCAGCCGCGCTTTCATTTCCTCCGATGGCATACATATACTTGCCATGAGAGGTCTTATTGTATGTAAACCACATGATAAAACCGCATATAGCTGCTATAAGGCCCAGGTACGGCAAATAAGTCACTCCAAAAATTGAACCGCTTGCGATATCTGTATAATCAGCCCTCAAGCCGCCTATAGGCTGAGCTCCTGTAAAGACCAAGCATATGCCGTAGATTATGGTCTGAGTTCCCAGTGTCGTAATAAACGGGGGCACTTTTAAATATGCTATGATAATGCCATTGAAAACGCCAAAGATTGTAATTACTACAATTATGCCCAAAAGAACGACAGCTATATTAATATCTCCGATGTTGGGATATACCTTTCCAGTGTAGTCAGCCCTCTGGAGAAATGTCGCCGCAAGGCACGCCGCAAGGCCTACCGCCCGACCTGCCGAGAGATCAGTTCCCTTTGATATCAGGCAGCCTGATACGCCCAGAGCTATGATGAATCTGACAGCTGTATTTGATATGAGATTTTTGGCATTGTACACGGAAAAGAATGTGGGTCTCATTATTCCTACAGCTATTGAAGCCGCAACAAGCAATATGATAACCGCATTGTTCATTAAAAAATTTAAAACCGCATCCTTTGAGCTTTCATTCTGCTTTGGCATCTAAGCCTCCCATCCCGCTCTCAAAACGCGTAGCGAGCTCCATTATTTTCTCCTCATTCATGTCGCTTCCTTCAACAAAGCCCGTCACCCTGCCATCGCACATAACCATAATGCGATCAGCCATGCCGATCAGCTCCTGCATTTCAGAGCTTATCATTATTATGCTCTTCCCGCTCGCTGCCAAGTCCGCAATAATAGTGTATATCTCATACTTTGCGCCTACATCTATTCCTCGAGTCGGCTCATCCATTATAAAGACGTCCGGATCATTGGCAAGCCACCTGCTCACAATCACTTTCTGCTGATTGCCGCCTGATAAAGACTGTATGAGAGTCTGAGGGCTAGGGGTTTTTATGCTCAGCTTTTGTATATTGCTGTGCACCAGTTCGTTTATCCTCTTAAAATCAAGCATCAAGCCCATGAACATTTTGTACTGGTTCAAAGAAGCGACAGCCACATTGTCCGCCACAGAGAGCACGCCGAATATCCCCGTCTGCCGTCTGTCTTCCGTAAGGAGCGCCAGTTGATGAGAAATGGCATCCTTTGGCCTTGAGCACTTGAATGTACGGCCTTGGTATGTGATTGTCCCGGATAAAGTGCCTCTAAGGCCGAAAATCCCTTCCATGAGTTCTGTGCGCTGAGCTCCAACAAGACCGCTGACTCCGAGAATTTCTCCTCTTCGAAGCGCAAAGCTGACGTTTCTGAAAGATCTTGGGTTTATGGAAGTGTAGTTAGTAACCTCCAACACTATATCCCCTGGTACATTTGACTTCTTCGGATAGAGATTCGCCATTTGCCTGCCGACCATTTTGGTTATAATCATGTCAGTTGTAAGCTCTTCAGCCGGATGGGTCCCTATGTGCCTGCCATCCCTCATAATGGAGACTTCGTCTGAAATCCGCAAGATTTCATCCATTTTATGAGAGATGTAGATTATAGCGACTCCTTCTGAACGAAGTTTCCTTATTATAGAAAAAAGTTTTTCCACCTCGCCCATCGTCAGCGAAGATGTCGGCTCATCCATGATTACTATCTTAGCTCCGACTGATATCGCTTTGGCTATCTCCACAAGCTGCATCTGGGATACTGAGAGCTGTGACAGCTTGCATTCAGGATCGTGGGCCAGCCCCACCCGCTCCAGCACTTCTTTCGTATCTGAGTTCATCTTGGCGTGATTGACTATTCCGGGTAAAATCGCAGGATACCTTCCGCAGAATATATTCTCCGCAATCGATCTCTCCAAAATCGGCTGCAACTCTTGATGAACCATCGCTATGCCGCGCCGCAGAGCATCGAAAGGGTTTGCTATTTTTACGGCTTCCCCATTGTAGACTACCTCGCCTTTATCCATGTTGTACACGCCGAACAGGCATTTCATCAATGTCGACTTGCCAGCTCCGTTTTCTCCCATCAAAGCGTGAACAGTGCCGGGCCTGAGCTTCAGCGACACATCGTCTAAAGCTTTGACTCCTGGAAAGGATTTGCTTATTCCTCTCAATTCCAATATAAATTCAGACATTGCCTCTCTCCCCTCAGCAGGCGTCGATTTTCTGCTTCAGCTTTTCAACTCCCGCAAGGAATGCTTATATTCTTTAAAACTTGATGATCCTGGATTTTCTTTATTCAAGCAACAGATTCCTGCAAGATAGCTCTAGCTCTCTTTATGAAAATGCAAGTTCCATTAGGGATTTCGGCTTCTGGAGAATTTAAGCGCTATGACATACCGCTTTTCATCATATATTCCTTTTTGTTGACTGTCCATTGGGTGGTGCGATTGATATCGGCATTTTGCACTCGGTGTATAATCAACAAAAAAAGGCAGTTGAGTACGAAAATACATTTTATGTACATTTGTCCACGCCTCAAACACACAAATGGCTTAATATTTTCATCCTTAGCGGTGAAGCGAAGCTTCATAGGGGTTTATATGAAAAGCAGTATATTCTTCGGGCATCGTCTTCATCACCCCTGAATAATCATTAAGCCGCGTGCATCGCACGCGGCTTAACATTCGCTTTCAATTTAGCAGGCTTTGATGCCGACTGTCGCCATGCCTATGCTGTGACCTTCTGATAGTCAACCATGATGCGCTTATCGTTAGTTCCGCCGTTTAAGTACTTTACAGCAGCGTCAACCGCTGTGTGGGACTGGCCTATGTGGTCGTTTAGAACTGTACCCGTCATTGTTCCAGCCTTGACCATTTCCACGCATTCATCAAGCGCGTCGACTCCGACCAGATAAATGTCCTTTCCAACTGTGCGTCCAGCCGACGAGATAGCCTGGGCCGCGCCCAGCGCCATGCCGTCATTGTTGCAGAAAATGACGTCTATTGAATTTCCGAACTGAGACAAAGCGCTTGCGGCGAGCTCCTGGCCTTTTGCCTGATCCCAGTCTCCACGCTGCTTAAACAGCTCTTCAACCGCTATTCCAGAATCTGTAAGGGCTTTGATTGAATATTCAGTGCGATACTGAGCGTCAACGTTTTCAGGATCTCCCATGATCATGACGTAGCGCACAGTGCCGTCTCCGTCGACATCGCCTTTGGTTGGCAGATTAGCTATAATCTCTCCTTGATAAGTGCCTGATTGGCGCGCGTCCGCTCCTACATAGCAAGCTTTGTCATAATCCATAGCGTTTTCTTCCATAGGTTCGCGGTTTATGTAGACCACCGGGACATTCGCCGCTTTAGCCTTTTCTGTTATTGTAGCCTCAGAAGAAGACTGGACGAGGTTGATAATCAGCACATCCACTCCTTGCGCGAGGAAAGTGTCGACTTGGTTGGTTTGTTCAGCCATGTCGCCCTTTCCGTCTTGGATGTTGACATTGTATTTCACAGTGTCAGTCTCAAGAGTCTTAAAATAGGCTGCTATTTCATTGCGGTAGAGAGTCATGAAGTTATCATCATACTTGTAGATGGAGACTCCGACATTGTATGTCTTTACTTCCGGCGCGGCGGCCGCCCCTGCGGACGGGGCGGCGGCGCCTGATGTCCCGCCGGCGCATCCAGTGATTGATGCAAGCAGCAATAAGCAGCAAAGAAGCATTGATAAAAGCTTTCTTGATTTCATTTTTGATACCTCCATATGAATTAATACCCTCGCCCTAAGGCGCGTTTGAAATTCCAGCATGCAACCTTCGTCTTATCAGAAGAAGCTTCATCCCTGCATATGGATTTTTCAAACTCCTCCGAGCCGTGCGCACAGCTCGGATTACAGCTGGCATCCCTTCGGGTGGCGAAAGATACTGCTGCTTCCGCCACTAGATTTCATTTAAAGTATAAATGATAGGACTTCTAAAATCTATACAAAATCCAACTTATAATCTTAGATTTTCTTGGATATATTTTAGCTTTAAGTTTAGCTGAGTTGAATATTGTTATAAATATCAATAACTTTAGACTTGTCAGCTCCATTAAATTCTTTTCTTGAATATTCTTTTAAAGCTGTTATAGGACGGCCTTAACTGTAAAGTTGAGGCAGACGACGCTTCATGACTTGCATAGGCACTTGGCATGTATATTTTGTAGCTTGATTATACAGCGAGTGCGAAATGCCGAATCGGCATTTCGCACCACTCAATGGATAATCAAGCTACAAAAAAGGAACATTTGATGAAAAGCGGTATATTTGAGCTTGATATACAGCTTAAAAGCGTATAGTCAAGCTAATATAGGCATGCTGATTTGCACTGAAAGTTCCTATTTGGGGGTTCCAACGCAGGTGCATTTGACTGCAATTCGGCATATCATGGGGGTACCAAGACAGGCGCCTCGCGGCAGGCAAAAATCCGCAAGAAAGGCTTCCCAGCGAATCCGCGGAGAAGCCTTTCTTGCGGAGTCCATCTTAATCATTTTTGCCCTTCCCGCCTCACCACATACATCGGGGCCCTGACATAGCGCTCTTCAGTCATCCCGATGACATCGCGCGCATTCCCATCCTTGATGTGGGCCAGAACAATCTCGAATATAAGCTTTGCCTGCGCCTCGTAATCTATTACGACGGTGCCTTCCATCTTTCCGTCATAAACCGCCTGAAGACCCTGCGGCGTCCCGTCTACCCCCACAATATTCGTAAAATCCAGCTGGTTGTCCGATACATAGTCGATGACTCCAAGCGCCATGTCATCATTGTTGCAGAGTATTACCTCTATCTGGCTGCCATACTTGGTGAAGTAGTCCTTTGCTAAGGCCGCAGCCTGGCTTCTCTCCCAGTTTGCAGTGCCGCCATCCAGCTTCTCCACCATTATTCCCGCATCAACAATTGCCTGTATGGAGCTTTCAGTCCGAAGAATCGCGTCCTGATGCCTGAACTCGCCTTCTATCATGATATACTGCAATATTCCGTCATTGTTTAAATCAAGCCTTTCTGGATTTTCTCTGTAAGCGTCTACTATAATCTGCCCTTCAAGCCTCCCGTTCATTGACGCGTCTGTGCCTACATAATACAGTTTGTCCCATTTCCTCAGATCAGCCTGCACCGGTTCCCTGTTAAAGAAAATCAACGGCACATCCGCCTCCATCGCCTTGTCTATCACATACGCAACGCTTGTGCGATCCACGACGTTTACGCATAGAATATTATAGCCTAATGACAGGCTCCTCTCTATCTGGGTGTTTTGAGTAGCCTGGCTCCCCTGCGCATCCTGAATGCTCAGGTAAAGGTTGGCGCCTTGCTCTCGCTCATAGGCGCTTACAATATCCCTCAAGCTGTTCATCAGATTTGATATGAAAGTATCGTCTCCACGATACATGAACACTCCGATTTTCAGATTCTGACCGACATTCGCGCCGCTGTCGCGTCGAAGCATGATGCCTGCGGCAACAGCGGCGGCAACAGCCGCGGCGGCAAGCATTGCCGCCATAATGCCCAGCTTCACCGGAATCTTCCCAAGTATCGCTTTCACCCGGTTCGCCCCCATTCTCAAGCGCATTTGAATTGCCCCGGCTACCCTATCGGAAAGAGTATGTTGATTATAGGCTCGCTGTACATATTCCCCGCGTCGGCTTTGTATATTCCCAGCGCCTCCTCCTGGAATGGCTTCTTTTCAGCCGCGTTTACGGCAGCGCGCAGGCTCAGGTAACCGGCGTCGTACTCGCTGTACACCGCAAGCCCTCGAAGCCTGCCGCTTTCCAGATACTGCCTGGCGCCGCTGGAATAGCCTATGCCGTAGAGGATGCAGTCCTCATCCGACTGCTCGCACATATTGACAAGAAGCGCGTCATCAATTGCCAGGATCAGCCGCTTTCGATCCGAAGATATCGCTGCGCTTACGCTTCCCTGCGTATTTTCACAGTAGCGTATCGAGCTTTCGACTCCGCTCTCTTTAAGAGTCGCCTCAAGCGCGTCTCTGCGCTTCATATGAATGGGCTTCCAGTCTACCGGGCATAAGATGAGACAGCTTTTTTCGCCTTCAGCAGCCGCCCATGCCCCCAAAGCCTTTCCAAGCGCTTCGTCATCCGCCCCTACATGCCTTTTCACTGCGGCTATCGGCTGGATGACCGTTACAACGGGCGGGCTTTGGCGCAAACCGCTTAAATATGAATCCATTTCTACGATGTTTTCAGGATTCAAAACCACTGCGTCCGTAAAATTTATCTCACGCTGCAAGTACTCCAGCTGGGTCGCCCCGTCATTTTTAGCATAGCCGGACAAAATGTGCAGATCCGCGTTGAAATCCAGCGCCGCCTGCTCCATGCCCTTCATGAAGCGCTCGCCCGGCGCCCTCATCAATACTGAGATGCTATGGACTTTGGGACTCCCTCCCTCCCCTGCGGACTGAGAGAACATGACAAGAAGGAGCGCCGCCGCGACAACCCAAAGCGATATGAATACTACTCTGACATTAATCTCCTTCATGCCTGCCTCCTCTAATGCTCAATCTCCGTTCGCCGGGTTCCCGCTGCTCCGCCCGCAATCAGCGAAAAGCCGATTTATGCTGGCGCGCAGCCAAACGCGCCGAGTTTGGGGCTGGATTATCCATTGCAGCGCAATCAGCTGGACTGCGATTTTTAAGCTTGGCTTTCCACAATCAAGCTCCAAAACATTAACAAGACTCAATATTTTCAAAGTGCAGCATTATGATTTTACAGTAAAACAGATTCTAAGCCCCGTTATACCGCTTTTCATCAAATGTTCCTTTTTTGGGGCTTGATTATCCATTGAATGGTGCGAAATGCCGAAATCGGCATTTTGCACTCTCTGTATAATCAAGCTCCAAAAAAGGTAATTTTATATGAAAAGCAGTATAACTGCTGAGTTTCTCCACGGCCTTTCCGCATTCGAGCAAAATGAGCAAATCCAGCAAGCGGCTGATGCCTCTTCCTGGGGCATTCAGGGAATGCCTCAGTCCTGAGGCATTCCTTCACCGCGCCTTCTCGTCATAAGCTACAGCCGGCATCCTTATCAAAACGCGGGTGCCCGCATCCAGTTCGCTTTCTATGGTCAAGCCATATTTTGCTCCGAAATAAAGGGCTATCCGCTCATGAACATTCTTAAGCCCTATTCCTGAACCCTTTGATGATACGGCGCTTAGTGTAAGCAAATTCGCAATCATCCCTTCAGGCATGCCGGGCCCGTTGTCTTCAACCATAAGAAGCAGATCGCCGTTTTCTACCTTAGCCGTAATCCTTATTCGCCCGTCATCGTCAACCATGTAGTCCATCGCGTGGTATATGGCGTTTTCCACTATCGGCTGCAGCACCAGCTTAAGGCTTGACATGTTTAAAGCCTCTTCATCCGCGCTTATGGAATAGGTGAATTTATTCTTATACCTCATGGATTGAATCATAAGGTAGCTCCTGGCATGATCCAGCTCGTCCCTCAAAGTCGTTATGTTTTTGCCTTTATTCAAGCTCAGCCTGAAAAACCGCGCAAGCGCGGAAACTATCTTCAGCGCGTCCTCCGGCTGCCCCTTCTCTATCATCCATACGATGATATCCAAAGTGTTGTACAGAAAATGCGGGTTAATCTGCGCTTGCAGAGCGTTAAGCTCGCTTTTCTGCTTCTGGGTCTGCTCCTCCACTATATCGTCGGTCAGCTTTCTCATGATGTCCACCATGTGCTGTATTGACTTGCCAAGCTGCTGTATCTCCTCAGAGCCTCCAACATAGATTTCCGCGCCGGCGAGTCCCTGCTCCACCGACTGGACTGAAATCTCAAGAAGCTTCACCGGATCCGTAAGCTTTCGGGAAAGGGTTGAATTGACGAGTATTATGATGGCGAAATACATAAAAAAGATTACAAGCAGAAAGAGAATATTCTGAAAGCCGTCCAGGGTCATCCCTCTCTGGGGAATGACTCCGATTATTGACCACCCGGTATATCCTGCCGATCTGACTATTACAACGTCGGTTTCATTAGGGCCTTTCACAACGTAGGATCCGTCCCTGTATCCCGCCAGCTCCTCGTTGATCTCCGCATACAAGCCTGAAGCTATGAGCTGCTGCCTAGGATGGTAAATCAGCTTTCCGTCTGAATCTATAAGATAGATGTATCCCCCGCCCACCAAAGACATGTTTGCAAAAAGCTCTGAGACGCCGCTGTACCTTAAGTCTATAAGAAGAACCCCTGTCTTGGCCGCCTTGTTTTCTGTTATCTCCACAGCGCAGGAAAGCGACATGACCCAGCTGTACTGCCCTTCGGCATCCATGAATAGATTCTGCACCATGGGGCTTTGGAAATGGAGATTCTCAGTCCTCTGCAACGCCATGATAAACCACGGCTCCGCTGTGACGCTCACTCCGTTTTTGAGCATGGCCGGGGGCGCTGTGGCAAGCATTCTCCCATCAGCTGAAAACAGCGTAATATTTTTTATATAATTGCTGTTTGCGTCATAAAGAAGCTGCAGCTGCTCGCTTATTGAGGATGACTTTATATTGTTTTTGATGACATGATAGCTTACGGAATTGGAAAGCCTTATCATATCGCTGAGATAAGTGCTTAATGATCTGTTGATCTGCTCTACGAGATTCTGATTCTCAGAATGCAGAGTAGCTTTTATCTGTGCGGAAAACCGCAGGTAGAATGTCACCCCGGTCATAAGTATCGCCAGCAGGGCGCTTGATGTGAAGCTTATGAAGACTGTATAGCGGATGCTGCTCCTGTTGTAGAATTTGAGGAAGTATCCTACAGCTTTATTTATCATTTATGCACCAACCTAACCGCCTTGCAGCGAACTTCTGTACCTGGTTGGCGATATCCCAAACCATTTCTTGAAAACGTAGGAGAAATAGTTTGGTTCCTCATAGCCGACCAGCCTCGCGATTTCATATGTTTTGCCGTTGGTCTGCCGCAAGAGCTCCTGGGCCTTGTTCATTCTCAGCTCTGTCAGATATTGCACATAGCTTGCTCCGGTCTCCTGCCGGAAAATGGTTGAGAAGTAGGACTGGCTCAGATGCAGGTGCTCACAGAGCCTATCCACTGAAAGCTCGTGCTCCGAGTAGTGTTCGCCGATAAAGAGCTTGGCTTTTTCCACCAGGTTTTTAGGGACGCTCTCCCTCTCCGCATTCAAAGATTCTCTCACCTGCAGGCAGATTTCTTCCATCCATCCGCCCATCCACTCCCATGAACGCCATTTGTCCTGGGACGACATGAATTTTTCCATGAGGCCTTTTATGCCGGGTTCTTCATAAAGCTCATACCTGTCTATTATACGGTATATAACGCTGAACAGGCTCAGCATATAGGCTTGCCTGCGCCATTCTCCCATATCCCTGGCTTTTTCCGCCAGAATCTCGGCGCACTCCGTAATCTCCTGGGAGTTTCCGAATTTCACCGCAAAGAGCAGCTGCTCCTCTTCCTGCGCGCCAGGGGCGGCTTTCTCCTGCCTCATTCTTTCCATGTCCCGAATGTATATCGCCCTGCCCGCGCCTGCGATGATCTTGTACTCCAAAGCCGCCCTTGCTTCAACGAAAGACTCGTGAACCTCCCTCATTAAAGAGTAGCAGCGGCCCACTCCCGCCGTTACAGAGACATTGAGCACCCTGGCGCATCTGGCGCATATTTCATCGGCAATGCTTAACAGCTCGCTTATAGGGTTTGATGAGGCCCAGGCGGTTATGGCTATTATGTCGGAAGAACTGGTGAAAACGACGCTTTTGCATCTTCCCTCCATCTGCTCCTCAATCATCTTCTGTATGGAAACAGATATCAGATCCCAAGAAACCACCGGATTGGTCTTCGGCATCTTTTCAGCGCTAAACGCAGCCACTGCGATTCGCTGCTCTTCTCCTACGCTTATCCCGTATTCCTGAAGCTGCGGCTCTATGTCCTTCTCCTTTACCGCCCCCCAAAGAAGCTCCGTAAGAAATCTCGTGCGCATAAGCGGCAAGGAGTTCTTGTAATTCTGCCTAAGATAGTCAATGTTCCTCTGTTGCGCTGTGGCATCGTCCAAGAGCTTCTTAACCCTCGCAAACACCTCGGTAAGCTCGGCTACATTTACCGGCTTTAAGACATATTCTACAACATTAAGCTTTATTGCCTCCTTGGCGTATTCGAACTCATCAAATCCGGAAAGCATTATTATTTTCAGCCCCGGATACAGCTGGATGAGCCTTCTGCTCATCTCCAGCCCGTCCATAAACGGCATCTTTATATCTGTAAGCACTACATCAATGCTGCAAGACTCAGCCTTCTCCAGGGCATCCTGCCCGTTTTCCGCTTCAATCGCCGCGTCGAAGCCCAGAGAAGCCCAGTCGATCCTGCGCGCTATTCCTTCTCTAGCGTCGGCTTCATCATCGACAACCATCACTTTGTACCTTGGGATCTCCATCTTCGCACCCCCCAAAGATATCTTTTCAAGACAGCGCAACTGCTACCATTATAACATATTATCAGCATTTTGAGAATGAAAATTCGACGCTGCGTTTATGGCTGCCTTCATTTTAAAAAGTTAAAATGCTTGGATGCCTCGCCCCATGATGGGGAAATGAAAAAGAAGGCTTAAATTCTCCATTCGCGTCAATACGCGATTAGATATTCAGACGCGCAGATTTAAGCGCCTGAGCATGCAATGCTAATGCTTAGATAGATAATCCGGCTCGCTACATTCAACCTCGGGGAATTAAAATTTAGAAACTTATCAGTATAACTCTTTGCATTGGATAATTCAGATTTCGATGACGGATTATATGGATTATATTCCTATTTTGATCAAATGTTCCTATTTTTGAAGCTTGATTATCCGTTGAATGGTGAGAAATGCCGAATCTGCATTTCGCTCTCGCTGTATAATAAAACTCCAAAATAGGTAATTTTATATGAAAAGCAGTATAACATGCTGAAAGAAGAGGGAGGCGAACGCAATGCATTCGCCTCCCTCTTCTTCAACTATTTAGAACTATAAATGGCTTTTCAGGAAAGCCTCCTAAATAAACTACTGATATATCCTAACTGTTCTGGAAGCATCGTCCCAGACTACATTGGCGTCAAGCTTTTCAGCGATATACCTTATAGGCACAAACGTCCTGTCATTAACTATTGCGGCAGTCCCCATTCCGTCAGGCAAAGGCTGGTTCACCGCAATGGAAAGCTCCGTCCCGCCTTTTTGAATGATAGCGGTTTTGACTGAATCTATCCAATCGACTTTGGCGCCCAAGGTTTCAGCAATCACTCGAATGGGAACCATGGTTCTGCCGTCAGATGAAATATACGGGGCCGCCTCATACAAAACATTGGCGCCATTCGCTGAAATGCTTCTGTTTCCTATTATGAGCGTAATCCTTTGCAAGACGTCAGTTATTATAACTGCATGCTCTCCTGAGTTATACGTCCAGAATACGAACGTGCTGTCATCCTCGCTCAATTCTCCACCCAATCGCTTGTATGACTTCAAGTCGCTGGAAATATATATCCCAGTCAGCTTCTCTTTTTGGGCTTTTGAGAGAGCTGAGACATCAACGCTTACTTTGACGGGATAAACAGCTCTTTCCACAACTTCAGAGCCTGATAATATAGAAACTAAGTACTTGTCTTTTATTAAAGCGGCGTTGTAAGCGTCAATTCTCTCAAGAGCGGAAATCAGCCCGCTGTCCAAAGCCGCGCTGGACTTTGCGATTTTTAGGCCGTTTGAAGCATCTGAGGCCTGAACGCTCCATTTCGCCTTAGGCGCTTCTGGCGCGGAATATGAAGGCCCATAGTATGGCGCGGATGTTGGAGTTGCTTCTGCCGGCGGAGTAGGCGTAGCTCCCTCTGTCGGAGTAGGCGTAGCTTCCTCTGTCGGAGTAGGCGTAGCTTCCTCTGTTGGAGTAGGCGTAGCTTCCTCTGTTTCTGCGCCGTATACAAACTCGCCTGAAACTCCTGAAGACGACAAAGCTTCTTCGTCCGAAGTATTTCCTGCTATAACTGTAAATATAGTTCCAACTTCAACCTTCCAGCCTTCTCCATTCCCGTATTCTACAGTGCTGACTCCGTTTTCGTCGACATCCAAGACATTGCCGGAATTGCCGTCATCGAAGTATTGAAGATCCCGCTTGTTGATTTCAAAGGTTACAACCTCTGATTCTCCCGGTTCAAGGAGTCCGGTTTTGGCATAATGCTTGAGTTCTTTTACGGGGCGGCCTTCCTCTTCATAAGAGTCGGCGCCGATATACAGCTGGACGGTTTCTTTTCCGGCTGCGGAGCCTGTGTTTGTTACGGTGACCGAAACGCCGAGCGTTTCCGACTCGTCATCAGGATCAAAGAAAGCTTTCTCCAAAGACAGATCTGAAAATTCGAAGTCTGTATAGCTAAGTCCATGGCCAAAGGCATACGCAACGCGATCGCTCTTGCCGAATGTGTCAAAATACCTGTAGCCTACGAAAACCCCTTCGTCATAGAATACTGGATTCGTCCCCCAAGTCTGGCCTTCATGCCCTTGCCCTGCCATTGCTATGGATGGGCTGTCATCGTACTCAAGAGGGAATGTCTGAGTCAGCTTTCCTGAAGGATTCACTTTTCCGGTTAATATATCCGCTATGGCGTTTGCGCCTTCAGTTCCTGGAAGCCATACAACAAGAATGGCGTCGGCTTTGGCGTTGAAGTCCTGGACGTTTACAGAGGCTCCGGAGTTAATCAAAACTATGACTTTTTTGCCTTGCGCCGCGAATGCGTCCACAAAATTATTAAACGCAGCCTTTTCGACATCTGACAAGTCGAACGATGAAGAAGGATTGTCCGCGCCTTCAGATGACTGGCGGGATAGCACGAATATGCCGACATCCGCGATATCTGCGGCGTGGCTTGCATCCGTCGCCTCAGAATCCAATTTATTGTATACTACGTCAAACCCATTGTTTGATAAAGCGTCGTTAAGAGTGACGGCATAGTTGGCATCCCAAACAACCTGGGCGCTGCCGCCGCCTTCAATTACAAGATCAACAACCGAGTCCGGAGCAGTCGCGCCAAACATTCCAGTTGTTCCATGAGAAGCCGCTTCCGCGATGCTGCTGGTGACAAGGGCCGCTTTGACCTTGCTCGAATTGGAGGCCGCTATTGGAAGAGCTTCGCCTTCATTTTTAAGAAGCACCATGCCTTGAGCCGCGATGTCGCGGTTGATCGGCGCGGATTCATTGTAGACAGCAGACGACTTATCTGCAAAGGCCGCCGAACGGGCTGCGATGTCCGCAGGAGCAAGGCCTTCGTACTCTCCTTTGAATGCCGGCGTCTTTACGACTACTCCGAGAATGTTTGAAGCATTCCTGCTTATCAGAGCAACCCGCTCTTTTTTGACGGACTCAGATTCTGAAGAATTGACCCACGAGAGTATCGCCGCCGGGTTTCCATTCATTTCAGCAAGATCATTCTGAGCTATAACTGCTTCAACGGGCTGCAAAGCTCCGCCCCAGTCAGACATGACATAGCCGTCAAATCCCCATTCGCCGCGAAGGACGTCAGTGAGTAGCCATTTGTTTGACGCTGAGATATAGCCGTTTATCTGGTTGTATGAACTCATTACCGTCCATGGATCCGATTCCTTTACAGCCGTTTCAAAGCCCTTTAAATATATCTCTCTCAAGGCGCGTTCTGAAATTACCTCTTCAAGCCAGGTCGTCCTGAAATTTTCCTGGTTGTTCGCCGCGAAGTGCTTGATTGAAACGCCGACTCCGCTTTCTTGAAGAGCCTTTGTATATGCGGCCGCAACTTCTCCAGATACGACTGGATCTTCAGAGTAATACTCAAAATCGCGTCCGCCCATCGGGTTGCGCTGGATATTCAGGGCGGGAGCAAGCATTATATCAACCGCGTAATGCTTCGCTTCTTCCGCGATTCTCTTTGCGTAGTCGCTTACCAAATTTACATCCCACGACGAGGCGATTCCTGTGGGAGACATCCACACGGTTGCGTTGCTTCCCATGCGTACGCCTGCGGGGCCGTCGGAAAGCAAGGTGTACGGTATGCCATAGCGCGCGAAACTTTGAGTAGCGCCCGCTACACCAGCGTTTATGACGCCTTGCGGGTTCATCCCTATTCCGCCCAGGATGGATATTCTTTCCTCTAGGGACATCTGGTTTACAATCTTTTGGATATTGCTTTCATTAAGCAATTCAAAATTCGGATCTGACACATAATACAGGCTTGTTCTGCTTTCAAGCTTCCTCCCGCCGCTCTCGTAAACAGCCAGAGCCTCTATGACAAAGGCTTCATCGGCGCTTGAAGGTGCGGTCAAAGGTATTTCTGAGCCGTCGTAAAGGGTTCCTGATTCCTCATTAACAGCAATTCCCGAGGGTTCCAAGTATCCGTCTATATAATCGGCAGTCCCTGTCCTATAGTAAATGCTCGCCCCGGTCGCGGGAAACGCCAGGGAAAGCGTAGTTGAAGCCGGAAACTCATTCGCCGGATAAACCCCAACGGCAACGCTTGAAGAGATCTCGTCCGGATTGACGTCAATCTCGGCTACAGCGCTTCTCTTGCCGTCTACAACGGCAATTACCTTCGCTGTAAAGGGAAATCTTCCGGTGAAGTAATTTCCGCCCCAAAGCGTAAAATACCCGGGGATTTCAAAGATAATGCTGGGGTTCAATCTGCTGGACAGAAGCGACGGCTCCTCGCCGTTTGTCGTATAGTAGAAAGCCACTGTGGAGTAATCAGCGCTGTTTATAAGCGGGTGGGAAATATCAACGCCCTTTTCGCCGTTTGCGGTCGCCCTTATGCTAAGGGATGGAACCGCTATATCAGCAGATTCCTCAAGCGGCTCGGTGCCAACTACAGTTATTGGGGCGCCTTTGGAGGCGATGGGGCTGCTTTCCTTTCCTCCCGCGAGGGCAGTGACCAAATATGTGTGCTCTCCCGTTGAAACGCCTTCAAGGGTGTATGAGCTTACATCTCCTGCCTCGCCTACTAAGTTGTTTGCTGTAGAAAATCCGGATGACACGGATTCATATATTCTATATCCATCCGCTCCCGATATTTTTTCCCATGCAACTGTCACGCTGAAGCCTTCCCCTTCAGTCACGGAAGAGACTCGAGGACTTACCAGCTGCGTTCCTGGAGAGCTTATAGACTTGTTTTCATCAAACAGCCAGTCGATGACATAGTCTTCATTATTGAGAACCCTGACCCATGACCAATGGCCGTTGTAATCGTTGCCATTAACATATACATCGTCATATTCCGTATATTGGATCTTTGCGCCGGCAGCAATAAGGTAGTTTACGCCTTCCCGGACATAGTCGGGATTTACCGTAGTGTCGTTCGCCGCTTGGAAGACCCATATGGGAACATCCTTTATAATTTCCGCATCTTCAGGAGTAAGCGGCATCGCGGGGCAAATCGGGAAAGCGCCCGCAAACTTCGCGGCTTCCCCCGTCGATTCAGAGTAGATGAGCTGGGCGAATGTCTGCCCTCCACCCATCGAGCAGCCCGCAACGTAAATCCTTTCACTATCTATGCCGGGATTATTAGAAAGTATCTCCTTTATCATCCCGTCGATTCTTGCAACGTCCTCCCACTGCTCCACAGGCTGTCTCTGCGCTCCCCCGTCTGCCCAGTCCCAGGAGCTGTAGGCTTGCGGAGCAGCTACAAATGCTTTTAGCGAGGGATTTTCACTGGCGGCGTCTACCCAGCCTACTCCGCCTTCATTGCCGAGAATCTGCATAATTCCGTTGTATCCCGCATCATCGCCTGATCCGCCTTCACCCATTCCATGGATCCAAACAACAAGGGGAACGCCGCTTCCTGCGTCTTCCGGCGTATACAGCTGGTACTTAAGATTTCCTGCAGTTTCATTTAGCTCCCAGTTGTCCAGATTGTCATAGAGAACCGGTTCGGAGGAATTCAAGGCATATGTCGAGTCGCCTCTTGACACCGCAAACGAGGCAAGCTCAAAGTTGTTTCTTCCACTCATAAAATTATAATAGAGGATAGAATATCCTGGATCTGTAAAACTGTTAGCCAGCTCAAGTATTATATACTCTCCGCCAGAATCCCCTTCCCCAGAAGGATCAAGCTCTGGAGTCGCGCTGAGATAAGCGCTTGAAACTGTCAAATCATACTCTGTTCCAGGCCCGAAGAATCCAGGCACAGTGTTTCTCACAGAAAACTCATCAGGATCCAAAACAGCTTCCGCTTCTTCAGCGGAAGAAGCCTTGATTGCGATGCCAACAGCGTCAGTGCCGTATTCAAGCACCTTTGCGATGATCTGAAACTCCCCGGCAACCTCTGCGTATACAAGCGATATGTTTATAGATATAGACATCGCCAACGCCATTGTAAAAGCCAGAAATTTCTTCAGCAAATTTTTCGGCACAGATTATACCTCCCATTAAAGCTAAATTCCCAATTTGGCGGATAAGCGGCAACCTTGGAGATTAAAGGGAATTATCCGCCGCCTCAGAGCCAGCGCGAATGTTTCTTTAAAGCCATCACTTAATCATTTCAAAAGCTTTTCGCTTGATCTCAATTGGCAGAGAACTTGAGAGGATTTTGCCTTCCAGGCTGCAAAGCTTCAAGAAGGGATGTCCAAATGCGCATTTGGATGAAATCTTTGAGCTTTCAAGCCTTAACGCTCAATCGTCTTTTAGTTTCCTCCAGGCTTTTGATATCAGGCTGGAGCTTGAAATTTCCATTCTTGCCTGTTGACGCTTGATCGGTTTGATTTTGGCTTAGGCATGATGCCTATACGCTTGAGCGCATCGTAAAGTCCCGATTTCGCAACCTGACAGACACAATGCTTGCGTGGCAATCAGGCCTCAAAACCGGGGCATTTTTCTGCAAAGCATCGTCAGCCATAGTGAGAGCTTCATTTGCGGCGTCTTAAGCTATATTGATTAGAAGTAAAGTTCTCAGCTATATCTGCCTAGCATCGCCCATTTGCTTTGCATGATTTTATCATTAGAATAAATTGTACAGTTAAAATATCCTCTGAATTGATTATATAAGAATTTTAACTATAATGGAAATGCAAGTTAGAATGTTGTTATGCATTTATTGAATAACCTGATGAAAATCTTACCGTTGCTTGTTGATTATTCTAATGAGAGAGCTTATACTTTATAGCGACTATAAGGGGGTTTAGATATGAAAACACAGTATATGCAAGAATTTGCAACTCTTGGAAGCTGCCTCAGCTTCTCCCATGCCGCTGAGGAATTATTCATTTCGCAATCTACCCTGAGCCGCCACATCGCATTCATAGAAGAGGAATTGGGAGAAGCTCTCTTCAGCCGCTCCACTCATAGCGTTAAACTCACCTCTGCAGGAAAAATCGCTCTTGAGGAATTCAACAGGATAACTTCCGAATATGATGTGCTTCTCAAAAACCTGAATGACTATAAAAAAGGGCGCAATGGAAAGTTGCGGCTGGGAACGCTTTTAGGGGCTACAGACAGATATATAAGCCTTCATCTCTGCAATTTCAAGAAATCTTATCCTGAAACGACAATCAGCATGCATACCTACGATAAGTTCGAAGTCATCCATGACATTCTTGGAGGGAGGATGGATATAGGGCTTGTCTGCCGATACGGCGCCCCTGAATCCTACAATGAAGCCTTGGCATTCCACGATATCGGAGCAGAGCGCCTTAAAGCCGCATTGCCGGAAGATCACCCCCTGGCAGGCAGGCGAATCCTGCACTGGGATGATCTCGATAATGAATCCATACTGCTCTTTAGCAGCGACGCGCATTACAACAACTATATCAAGCGCCTAATGGAAAAGCATAAAGTCAAGCCCAAAAAGCTCGTCTACACTGAGCAGTACGAAACAATCAAATTCGACTTAATAGCTAGCAATTCAGTTTCTTTGACGCCAGAGCATGTACCCGATGAGCTTACCCTCCGAAATATTGTTTTCCTGCCGTTCGACGAGGATGACGCCTTCGCGGGCATTAGCCTGGTTTACCTCAAGGAGAATGCAAACCCCACGCTTTGCCTTTTTTTGGATGCGATCAGGGCGGCGGCTGATAAGGCCTGAGTTTTTCTCTGAGCTTCGCTTCATGTGAAAATTCGCTCTCAAGCGCCTGGATAGAGCGAATCGAACCATGCTGATTGCAGGAGTATGCACCTATTCTGGAGTTTGGCTGCCGCTTTGCGCTTAATAATCCAGCTATAAAGTATGCAGTTTCATTTGCATGTAGGCATGGCAGTCAGAAAAAGTCCATTTCGTCGCTTTGCTCAAATGGCTCTGCATATCTTGGCTTTCACGGCAATGCAAAAGACCGAGGCGGGGAGCTAAACCGATTCGCTGTCGAAAGTACCTATTTAGTAGGAACATTCAATGCAAATCAATGCAACATCCCGCCTTGGTCTTTGAGCTATTCCGCTTTTCATCAAATGTTCCTTTTTGGGAGCTTTATTATACAGCGAGTGCGAAATGCATATATCGGCATTTCGCACTCGCTCATTGGATAATCAACAAAAAAGGGGCATTTCTGCTATGAATTCACGTCTTATAGGCCTGGACTGAAGTTACAGCTCCATTATTATAAGGTTAAGAAAAATCGACGCTGATTTGGAGGGTAGAACAGTATACAATTAAGCCAAAACTTGCTATAGTTTGATTTGCATTGCAGATTGCCGCCGATCCAGATAAAGTTGCGCCGGAGAGCAGAAAACTCGAGGGACATCATGGAGCCGGCAAAGCAGACCGAAGAGGACGCCGCCGGTTTCGCTTGCCGCGACATCATGCATTGGCACTATGCGCGCCGCAAATTGAAGGCCGCAAGAAAGCTTTGAAGGGAAAGGGGCTTCCGCCCGCCAGGAGATGCCGGCTTAATGCTGGATTTCCGCATATGCGGCGACGCCTCAGGGATTCATCGGCATGCTTTCGATTCAAGGGGGCGGGCTTTGCTCGCCGCTTGCCGACTACGCAGGCAAGGCCGCGGAGTTTTTGCCAGAAGAGGAGTTTTTGGAGCATCCCAGGATGAAAGCCGCCGATTCTGCCAGAAACAGGAGGAGGCTGCCGTTCGATCAACCGGCGCGCATTAGCTTGTTTCCGGCTTCAAGGGACTGCGCTACTTGGCGTCAAAAAGCAGGGCGTTCCTTCATCGCCCTGCTTTTTGTGGAGTTTTAGCTTTATGGCTTGGATTGAAGCCCGCAGCCCCTGCAGCCAATTCTGGTAAAGCGGGGCGCCTTTGCGGCAAGCCCTGATCAAGAGCCATAGTCGCCCTTTAGGGCATGGATTTCTTCAAGAGGCAATTTTGTATACCTCACAATCTTTTCAAAAGGCTCGCCGTCCGCCAGCATTTCTTTTGCCACATTTTTAGTTCCTTCTTCCCTTCCTTCTTCCCTTCCCTCTTCTATTCCCTCTTCTCTTCCCTCTTCATATCGGACGCTTAGCGCGTCCTCTAGATTAAACTCAGTCAGCAGCATGTTTACTACCTCCGATCCATGCAATTTAAGATAGTCATGCAAGACGCCGTTTTCCAAGCACCACTTGATGGCCTCCGCTATAGCTGAGTCCAGCTTGCTTCCGGCTTCAAGGAATTCCCGCACCTTGGCGACAAATGTGGTATATTCCTTCAATGTCCCGCATTTTTGAAGTACATCGGGGTTGTGGCCTGGATTGACGTTCAAAACCCTTACGATCAATTCGAGGAGAGGAGTCCCGCTATTTGCGGGAAGGCTCTTAAAAGCGTCCGACAATTTCAATGTCTTCTCATCCGGATAAGGCGCGACCCCGTTGTACAGAACAATGAACTCAGGGGTTGGGATCTTGAGAAGCTTTTGCCTGTAAGTTTCCTTGTTGTCTATTATTTTTTCATAGACCCTCGAGATGTAGATCAAAGACCTTAAAGGCATGTTGTTGTTTATTGTGGTCTGGTGCTCGATTATTACTACGATTTTATCTCCGATTGTAAAAGATATGTCGTTTAATTGATCCAGATACAGCACGCCTTCGAGCGTGTTGATGTCGATTTCAGTGCCGGCGGGATAGCCGCCGCCCTCAATCGCGTTGTAGAGTTCAAGCAGCCTGCCCTTATCGCTGAAAAGGCTTGTGAAAACGCTGTCCTTGTACTTTCTATTGGCATTAGGCACATTAATCCTCCTGTTGAGCGAAATAGCATATAAAATTACAACTGAAACTTAATATATGAGAGTGAGTATAAATTCAGATCAGCATCTCCTTCCTGTAAACAATTTGAAGTTTGGAATTTAGAGGAATGAGGAATGGCATTGAGCAAAGTTGTTATTTATTTAAGTGATTATAGCACAAATCAGCTATATTTACAACAAGACCACAAAGAGAGAAAATGATGCTTTTTATTAGGAGAATGCGCATGCATGCCAACTTGCCAGACAGACATAAAAGCAACATGGATTTGGTGCAGAGAGTTATTAAGCAAGCTTCAAAACAGGCTGTTTATTATACAGATCCAGTGACTAGGTCATTAGGATAAATAGATATATTTACAGATGATAGTATTTGTTTCAAACTCCCTGAATTAAACTAATCTGCTCCAGTGCAAGCGGAAACAGGGGAAAAATTCCAAATATGCCCTTGTGGCATCAATTTAAGGCAACTTTTTTGAATTCGACAAGCTGCTTGTAGAACGGCTCTGTCGACCTAGACGGGGGTGCGCCCTCCCTTTGGGAATTCAGGCCTAAATCTGATTGGAGCGTTGATTCATGCATTTAAATCGTTGATCCTTGCATTCGCCAACTGCGGCCTCGCCTTCATGCTTCGCCGAGCGCCCGCAAATTCAGGGAGGCCCTCGGATTCAGCTTCTCGGCCGCGCAAGCGGTTGAAAGAGCAGCAAGTCCTGGATTTCGGCTTTTCGCTGCATCCTTTGTGTGCGCGCCTGAACGCTTGGATCGCTTAATGGTGCCGGCGGGGCAGCTGCGTAATGCGACACGCCGCTTGATCCGGGCGGTGCCGCGTCTTCACGGCTTCAGGATTCTTGTCGGATCTATGGGCGGGATGCACTTGCGCCATCCACCTCTGAAGCATTCGCTCCCGGCCAGCCGCCGCACGCCCCGAAGCAATTTTAACGCTGGCTGCGCATGGAAACGCGGAACTCCAGGGCCTCTTCATGCAGGATCCCGGCATCGCATGGCCATTGCATATGATTTTAGGGCTACAGGCGCCTCGGGCCTTCCGGGGAATTCACATCCCCCCGCATCCTCACTTTGCTCCGCGGATCTTCTTCGCCATCAAGGGGCTTTTCCGGGATTTTGATTATCCACTGAGCGGCGCAAAATGCCGATATCGCCATATCAACGCCTCGCTTTCAATATCAAAGGATTCCGATTTTCCGCCATTCTCCTGCCTGCTTATGTTTTGCCGTTTTCAGCGGAAATAAGGCAAGATATGGAGATGGTTTCATCCTTGGCGGTGAGCGCAGCGTCATATACCGCTTTTCATCAAATGTTCCTTTTTTGGAGCTTGATAATCCATTAAAAGGTGCGAAATGCATTTCGCACTCGCTGTATAATCAAGCTCCAAAAAGAGTAATTTTTAAAGCAGTATAATAAACGCATTATAGAAAGTTTGTCACATTTGCTTCCTGTCAAACGCCACGACAGATGCAGCTGTTAGCATAACCACCAACAAGGCGCAGATAATTGCAGCTGGCAGAAAATCCGAAACATCTTTTACTCCTGTCATTAGCGCCGTGTTATCGCCGCAAAGTGAAATCGGATTGTACCTTTGGAGTTTTGGAATGATGTTCAACAGCGACATTGCGACGACCACCCCGCCTGTCAGCATAAGGCTGCCAATAAAGGTCTTGAACAGCGTTCCGCCTAATATCAACAGCTGAATGAGGAAAAGGCCTAAAAGCCACGGTGAGAAAAACGCGAGGAAACGGTGGCGCAACTCGCCCATATCCCAAAAATACGCAGTATAGCCGTAGGCTGCGGCAAGGCAAAGCATATAGCTCGCCGCCCATATTAACGCCGCTACGGTAAGTTTAGAGAGGATTACCGTATGACGTTTCATACCCTTTGTAAGGATATTCACAAGAGTTCCTTTACTTAATTCATTTGCCATAATTCCAGCGGATGCAATCACCAACGCCAACAACCCTATTTGCCCGACGTTTTTGAAAAACTGCGTCCAAGAATCCATCGCCGTCGGTTCAGGAGCAGTGAGCTCCATCCCTCCGAAGTCGACGCTTTTGAGAATTTCCGGCATAAACTTCGCAAACAGCGGACTCATCATGCCAAGCAACAGAAACACCCCAAGCAATACCAACAGTTTATATGTGCGAACGCTTTCGATAAGTTCTTTTTTTGTAAAGGCGAGATAGGCGCTCATAAAATCACCTCCATAAACAAATTTTCTATTGTAGGTTCTATTACTTCCAACCTAAGAGGCAGCAAATCGTTTTGCGAGAGGATTGCAAGCACTCTTGCCTGCGTGCCGCGCATATCTCTTGTTCGGAATGTGGCGGAGGTTTCCGTCTGCTCTGTCGGCTTAATCAATGCAGAGAATTGATTGTTTTCCTCCATCGTGGCAAACTCAACTACAAACTCGTCTGCTCGGTACTGCGCGCGAAGTTCGGCGAGCGTTCCCGAAAGAGCTATCTTGCCCTTGTCCAAAACTGCAATTCTATCGCATATTCGTTCCACGTCAGAAAGAATGTGCGTGGAAAATATAACGGTTGTTCTGTCCTTTACCTGCCGCAAAATACCCAGTATCTCTTTTCTGCCTACAGGGTCGAGAGCGCTTGTCGGCTCGTCGCAGATCAGCAGCTTCGGCTCATTTAGGAGAGCCTGGACTATTCCTAGGCGCTGTTTCATTCCGCGAGAAAACCCACCAATTTTCTTGTTTGCGTCTGAAAGTCCGACAAGGCAGAGTAGCTCATCGCTTCTAGCTTTGATTCTCGTACTGTCCATCCCAGTGATTTCGCCGCACAGCTTCAAATATTCTTTTGGGCGCATATAGCCGTAAAATTCCGGAACATCAGGCAAATATCCGATGTGGCGGTTCGCGTCTGTCCGCCCGAACGCCACGCGCTCGCCGCAAACGGCAATTTCGCCGCCGTCAGCTGGGATTAACCCCAAAGCCATCTTCATAGTCGTGGTTTTCCCTGCGCCGTTTTTTCCGATAAATCCGAAAATAGAGCCTTCAGGGACAGAAAAGGTCAGTCCGTCAATCACTTTTTCAGTTCCAAAACTCTTTGAGAGATTTATAGCATTAAGGACGTCCATCACTCATCATTCCTTCCAATGGCAAAGTACAAAACGGGTCCTATAATCTGTACGAAACTCAGAATGACCCAAAGTGCACGATTGCCTTTTCGGTAGGTTTTATGCGTGAAAATGTGTATCAGCGCAGCAGCCAGCAAACCGAGCTCTATTGCCGCATAAGGTATCAAGAGGGGTAAATACTTAATGAGTTCCTCCATATCAGCTTCCTCCTATAAAATTTCTCAATTTTTCGACCGCGAGGTTGTAGCCCGGCTCTTCAGCAAGAGCTGAAAATGAGGGGTTCAACAGTATGTCCCGCATCATGCTTTGCTTGATAACGCTTTCGCTCCGGGGAGAAGCGCTTCCTAAATTCAGTTCAGAAAAGAAATCGTCGATTTTGTCAAAGTGAGAATCCCCGTGCAATGTGAATGGGAAAAATCCATTGACGCACACATCGACATAGCGGTTCAAAAACTCAATGGATTTTTCTTTGCTTCCTCCAGCGAGAAACACCTGAGCCCCGAGTGCGTAGAGCAATGCCATAACATTTGGATTCAGGCTTTCCATGCGGTAGATTTCCGCAACACCCATCAAACGCTTCAACGCTTCTTCCGCGCGTCCAAAATCGTCTGTACATAGGGCGACATAGCCCATTCCAGCGCTGAAAAACGACATCAAGTTCAGGCACATATCTATCTGGCTGACCTCTTTAGCCTTGTCCACGTTCCCTAACATTTTATACGCCTGCGATATGAACGATCTTTCGGGCATATCGGCGCGAATGGTTTCTCCGAGCAATTCCAATACAGTCTGCGCCTCTCCTAGAGTCAAAAGACAAATGGCTTTAAGCTGCGCGGCATCTTTCGCAACCCACACATCCCCACTGTCCGATTGAATCCTCTCGCACAATCGAACGGTTTCCCGCAGGATTTCCTCACGCCGCCCCTGCTCTCCGGCAAGCATGTGATGGTTTAAGAACAGCGTAGCCATTTGCAAAAGGAGCGGAAAGCAGGCGAAGTATTTTTTGATAATCTCCCTGCACTCTGACATCACTTCGTCAAAGGGCTTTGCGGCAAAATCAGCCGCCAGGCGATGGTACAGTTTGCGTATGGCATCCTTCGTCAGTTTCGGCGAATAATCCATCAATTCGTCAATGCTGATGTTGAAGTATGCTGCAAGCCGCGGCAGGAACGTAATGTCAGGATAGCTTTGCCCTGTTTCCCACTTGGAAACTGAGGCTTTGGAAACGCCAATAAATTCAGCGAGCTCGTCCTGCGTTATACCTTTAGCCCTGCGTTTATTGGCAAGTGTTTTCGCAATGTTTATTTCTTTCATAGCTCTCCTCCTATTACTACTATATCGGTTGACAAAGTCAACTTCAATGGATTTGCGGCTTATTTTCCTTAAAAAAATCAACTAAGAGGAAACTTTGGGGCGCAAATGGAAGAGATATACTGATTTGCATATGAATCTCCCTATGACGCTGCGCTTCACCGCCTAGGATGAACGCAATCTAATATGACATCGGGACTTTTGAGTTCATACCCAATATCTAGTTCGTTGGCTTTAAGAATTTTTAATTCTAGAAAGGCTTTTATGTATTCCGAGTTTATCATGGGCATTTGCCGCTGCGCACCTGTCTTTTTAAACCAGCTTTATTTGAGGGTTTGGCTATTCAAATGATGCCTTGCACCCCCTTAATAAGCTTCCACTGCAAATAAAATGGAGGGCATGGTTTCGCGAAAGCGCGAATCCACTCTCGGCGGCACTTCGGAGAACACATTCCGCATGGCAATGCCATGTCCAGCGATAATCGCGAGCATGGCGTCCAAGGCATCTGCCCTTTTGCTAGATCGATTTGGCATGGCCTATTCTCCTGCAACTAAATGGAATCAAAATTGCTATCTTCAGAGTGTCCGCTAACTCCATTTCCAGCCTGTTCCTATACATAGCTCAGCGGACTCTTTTCATGTGACAAAAATACTGCGCTTTATATTGCAAAAGATAATAGAACTTTTCCAAATCAATATTGATTGACTTATTCAACATATTATTGTATTATAAATATTGTGCATATTGCAAAAGTACTTTTCACTTATAAACAGCTTAAAACTGCAATATCAAAAAGTTAGCTCAATAATATCGATAATTGATTGTTTTCATAAATTATTTATATATTTTTTCTTGTTATTGCAGAGTAGCAGTCTTTCCTATTTTTCTATCAAAAACAAACATTAAATCAATAGAATTATATCCTAAAAGATATATTTAAATGAAATGCAAGTGAAAATTAATCTATTATGTATGCTTTACATTCACACTAGGGGCGCGCAGGTTCAAATTGCTTTGCACTCCTGTGAGAAGAAACCCATATCATCTTTACTGATTTGCATATGAAACTGCCAATCTAGGAGCTTGATTATACAAGTGGGCGATTGATATCTGCATTCACACCTTGAAAGTGGATCTCAAGCTCCTCAATTGGTGGAGAAGGCTGTAAATCAAGATATTAACCGCTACTGCACATCAAAGGAGAGTGCGACTTGAAAACAGAATACATGTACGAATTTTCAGTTCTTGGTTCTAGTTTGAGCTTCTCCCATGCCGCCGAGAAATTATTTCTTTCTCAGTCGACCCTTAGCCGGCACATTGCTTATATTGAAGAGGAATTGGGGGAATCTCTCTTAAGCCGCTCTACACACTATGTCAATTTGACCACTGCAGGGGAAATCGCGCTGGATGCTTTTAAATCTATAACTGCGCTATACGATGGCTTTCTTGAAAAACTGAGCGATCTAAAGAAAGGGTGCAAAGGGAGGCTAAGCGTAGGAACCCTTCTCTCTTCCACCGACAGATACATGAGCGTTCCTCTTTGCAATTTCAAAAAAGCTTTTCCTGATACGACCGTCAGCATAAGCACATACCAAAGGTTTGAAGTCGTGCATGACATCCTCAATGGCCGCGTTGATATAGGGCTTGCTTGCCGCCTCAACGCTCCTGAATGCTTCGATGATTCCCTGGGGTGCTATGATATAGGCCGCGAGAGATACCATGCAGCTTTGCCTAAAAACCACCCCTTGGCTGAAAAGGAGGCGCTGCACTGGGAAGACCTTGATGGAAAAGCGATTTTGCTCTTTAAAAACGACATTTTATACAACAGCTACATAGAGCGCCTTTTGAAAAATCATAATGTCAGCCCTAAAGTTCGCATTTACACTGAACAGTTTGAAACAATAAAGTCTGACTTGATAAACTCTAACTGCATAACGCTGGTGCCAGAGCATATTCCTGGAGAAATCACGATGAGAGATATAGTTTTCATCCCTTTAGAAGAGTCGGACGCAGTCTTGAATATAAGCTACTTTTACCGTAAGGATAATGCAAACCCCACTTTCAAGCTATTTATGAACACGCTAAAAGAAGCTTGAGCATCAGCCTCCACCATTTATCGCCATGCCTCCTCCTATGAGGCAGCATTAATGAGCAGTAAAATGCACAAATATCTGAATTTCCATGTGAGCCCATATAACCTGCAAGGTGCGAAATGCCGATATCAATTGCACTAGCTGTATAATCAAGCTCCAAAAAGGTAATTTTCAATGAAAATCAGTATATATAGAGCGCCTTGAGTAGCTCTGCGCGCCAGTCTGCGCTTGTCCTTGCCGCGCACAGCGCTCACCCGCCCCACCATCCGCAAGCGCATGCCGCTATAGAGCTGCAAACGCTTGCTTTTTTTATTGCGCTTAAGCTTTCACACCATATCCCGCAGCAACCTCAGAAAATAACAGCTGAATTTCATTAGCTGCAATTGATTTTATTCATATTTTCGAGTATACTTGTACATAATCAACATATCTACCAACGCTCAGTAAAAAACTTTAAGCAAAGCAATGCTATTCATAAGTTTTTTAATGAAAGCCTGCTTGAAAATAAAATTTTCTTTCAGGTTTCCCAGCGCTTTTTAGTTTCTAAGATTTATGCCAGCATAATCTCCTCAATATACTGATTTGTAAATGAACCTCTATGACGCTTAGCTTCACCTCTAATGATGAAAGCAGCCGAATATTAATTATCGTCTGTTGATATCTTCTAATTCCGCGACTACTTTTGTACTAAAGCTCCTTTTTTAGCTTGATTAAAATCAGCAATTTGACTGAAATCATTATAAATCACACTCCATTATCAGTTCTGAACAGTCTCATAGGAATATTTACCAAGCTGATTTGCATATGAAAATCCGATTTTTAAGCTTGATGATGCAGTAAGGCGCGAAATTCCGATATCGGAATTTCGCCCAGAAGTGGATAATCCAGCTCAAAAATTGTTGCATTTTACTGCAAATCAGTATGTATACTGGAAAGTTAAAGCTCTCGCAGTTAATACTCTAACAGCCTTGATTTAAGCCGTTCTTCATTATGCATCAAATACAAGCCTGGAAAACTGAAAACAGCGTAAAATCAATGTCATCTCGATTTGTATGCGGGAACTTTTAACTCTCCAGATATATTGCAGGAGAAGCCTGCTTTTTCAATGGAGGGCTACCATGAACGATTTTCTAGCAGTCGCAAACTCCGCCTTCATGTATCTGGTGGCAGGAACTGTCATCTTGGCAGTAGTAGCCATGTCCACCGTATTCATGATCAGAGCGTACAGAGAAGGCATCCGCCTCGGCATCGACAAAAAGAAGCTTCAAAAGGCTATGACTTCAAGCGCCGCATTCACTGCGGTTCCTTCCATTTCCATCTTGCTTGGGGTTCTTGCGCTTGCCGGAAAGCTTGGGGTTCCAATTCCTTGGCTGAGGCTCTCCGTCGTAGGCGCTCTTCAGTATGAAAGTGTAGCGGCGCAAATGGCCGCCACCGGGCTGGGCGTTCCTTTTACACTAGAAAGTATGAATGAAAGCGCTTTCGTGGGAATCATTTTCGTCATGACCATCGGCATCGTATGGGGCGGCCTTTTCTGCATTTTCGGACTCAAAAAATACCAGTCCAGAATCACAGGCAAGCCAGGGAAAAAGGATGCCCGCTGGGGCCAGCTTATGTTTACCGCAATGTTTATCGGCATGGTATGCGCATTCGTCGGCGCGGCATTCTCTGATCTAAGAGGCTATGGAGATAAAGATGCAACTTTTTTAAGCCTTGCCGTTATGATCATCTCCTCCGCCAGCATGGCAGCATTTACTTATCTTGTGAAAAATCGGGGAATTAAATGGCTGGAGAACTTTTCTTTGTCTTTTTCAATGATTATAGGAATGACTTTCGCTGTGATCCTAAAACTGGCAGGAGTGAGGTAAATGACTGAAAGGACGAAAGCCGAGAATGAAAAGGAATTTATCGAGCGTCTGCACAGGCAGGGACGCATATGGTGCTCTGCCTGCATACTTCTCATGCTCGCCGCTCCCGTAGCGATAGGGTTGCGCCTTAACGCATGGCCGTCGATAGGAGGGGTTGCCAAGGGTGTTTTCAGCGTATGCATCATCTATATACCTGTATGCATCGTCGAAGTTATCACATACTCTCCGCTTCTTGGAACAGGCGCATCCTACTTGGCTTTCATTACGGGAAATCTCTCAAACCTGAAAATCCCATGCGCCATGAACGCCCATGAGATAGTAGGCGTTGAGTTCGGCACTGTGGAAAACGAAATTGTCTCTACTCTCTCAGTGGCTGTATCAAGTCTTGTAACCTGCGCTGTGCTTGCCCTCGGAGTCATGCTCATCGCTCCTCTCGGGCCGCTTCTCTCCTCTAAGTTTCTGCAACCCGCCTTCAACACAATACTTCCCGCTCTATTTGGAGCTATGGGATTTACTTATTTTTCAAAAGCTCCAAAGGCGGCAATCGCCCCCGCAGCCTTTATGACGGCGCTCTGCCTTATTATCCCCGCCGCAGGCGGACAGGTCGGATTCCTGATTCCTTTGGGGGCCGCGATCGCAATCATTTGGACAAGATTTCTATACGTTCGAAAAAAGCTGGGATCTGTTGGATGAGGTTCAGACATATACTGATTTTCATAGGAAACCGCCTTTTTTGTTGATTATGCAGCGAGTGCGATTGATATCGGCATTTCGCTCCGCTCAATGGATAATCAAACGCCAAAAAGGAACGAAAATCGGTATAATTGCGCACTGAAGATATCCGCTCATTCAGGAATATCCGCATGAGTAAAATAAAACTATCGGGGTTCGGCTCCAGAGCCTTTATTCAAGCCTACAATGCATGGCCTCTGTCCGCGTTGCGATGAAGGCCGGAAAGGCGGAACTTATGTTTTTCGCAGTCATACTATTATTCACTGCAGCAATAATCTTCGGCGCAGCCTGCATCAATGCCATTCGCATGAAGCGTAAGAACCCACCATTCGCAGCTTACAAGGGCGACGATGCCGTTAACGCGAAATACGCCAAGGATTTGTCAAAGATGATTCAAGTCCCCACCATAAATGACGGCTCCATTGATCCATACGAGATACACTCAAACTTCAATAAATTCCATGAGCTCCTAAAAGCCTTGTTTCCTTTGTGCCACTCAGAGATGGAGAGAGTAGACTTGCAAACGGACGCCCTGCTTTTCCGCCTTAAAGGCGCAGACTCCTCAAAAGGGGCGATTGTATTAATGGCGCATCAGGATGTCGTGCCTGCCGACGGGCTTTGGAAGCACGATCCGTTTTCCGGCGACATTGATGATTCAAGAGTCTGGGGCAGAGGGGCAGTTGATACAAAAGGATCTCTCTGCGCAATATTTGAAGCCCTAGAAAGCCTTATAGCAGAAGGCTTCACTCCTTCCCGAGACATTTACATCTCTTCCTCAAACAATGAGGAGACTATGGGCGACGGCGCTGCCAGAGCTGTGAACTATTTCAAAAAAAACGGAATACCCGTGGAAATCGTAAGCGATGAAGGCGGAGCAATCATCGAAAGCCCTATGCCAGGCTTGTCTGGCCACTATGCAATGCTTGGCATTGTTGAAAAGGGAATTGCGAATGTTAAGTTCACCGCCCGCTCCTCCGGCGGCCATGCCAGCGCTCCCCCGAAAAATTCCCCCATTGCGAAGCTTTCGGCATTCGTTTCCGATATAGACAAGCGCCCTCCGTTTGAGTCTAAGCTCTCCGAACCGCTGTGCCAAATGTTTGAGGCTCTAGCGCCCAGCATGAGTTTCCCATACCGTTTTCTTTTCGGGAACCTATGGCTTTTCGGACCGATAATCAAACTTGCCATGCCTGCCATAAGCTCTCAAGCAAACGCTATGCTCCGCACAACTTGCGCATTCACTATGGCGCAAGGAAGCAAAGCGGCCAATGTAATGCCTGAAACAGCCAGCGTAACAGCAAATGTCAGATTCATCATGCACCAGCCTCGCGAAGAATCTCTGGATCTTCTCAAGGAGGCAAGCGTAAAGCACGGCTTGGAGATGGAAGTACTCTATAGCCACGACTGCTCCCCTTATGTAGATATAGGGAGCAGCCAGTATCAATATGTAGAAGACTGCCTTTCGAAGACTTTTCCAAACGCAGGCATTGCCCCGTACATAATGATAGGAGGCACTGACTCCCGTCACTTCAGCGAAATCTGCAAGTGCGTCGTAAGATGCTCCCCTATCATCATGGATTCACAGCAACTAAACAGCATGCATGCCGCCGATGAGAATGTCTATATTGACTCAATCGCCCAGGCCGTGGATTTCTATCGGTTAATGATCAAAGAAGCTTAGAGATTGGAAATCATGCATTAAGATGCATATCTAACTCAAATATTGCCTGGCTATCCATTGAATATCCAGGGCAATATACCGTTTTGCAGTCAGCTTGAAAATCCATTGGCGCCTGAATAATCAAACTCCAAAACATGCTGGCACAAAAAAGTCAATATTGGATATACTGGTTTAGCAGCGGATACATCTGTTGGCTGCCAATTAGACGTGAGTCTGGGGAAATAGCTATCAATTCACAGGCTCTAATTCTTTTCAATGTGGAGTAAGAGCAAGTACAAACTATAATTCTGGCCAAGCAACATTTAATATAGGCTATTTTTAAACTTTAAAAACAAAAAGGCATAAAAAGAAAAGAATATTCTTTTTATGCCTTTGCTTGCGTAGTCAGAACTACAAATCATATTTGTTTGTTTTTAGCGGCGCAGGCCATCTCATCCTCTGGGAAGCTCCCAATCAGCGGGAAACAGATCATGGAATTTAGGCGACATCGTACAAGTTCCGTCAGCCTCAATCAAAAAGCCCTCGCAATCGTCGGCTGTCCATGAAGCGTTGAAAATGACTGTTTTCCTAGAGTCCAGGATTGTTTTCCCAAGCTCCTCTGAAGCGCCCTCGAGATCCATGAAGCAGTACTGCAAAGCGTTCTCAATGGCTTCTGTGCGCGCCTCGCTTCCATATTCAGCAACTTTCGCGCGCACCATTTCGGACAGCGGAAGGCTCGGAGGGCGATACGCCTTTCTGGCTGCATCAAGCGCAGCTTCCATCTCCTCATCCATGAAGGCGTCTAATGGCTCTTCTTCACGATCATCCACATTCGTAAATTCCGCCTCGGGAATATCGCTTTCCAGCGCCCAGGCCTCCATTTCAGCTTCACTGGAAGCAGGCGCGGCGTCCGAAGCGGAATAACGCTTTTCGCCATACGCCGCGGCCCTTTCGCCATCACCCACTGAAAGCAGCTTTACGCCGCCGACAGAAATCGCCAGCATAGAAGCAATGGATACAGCGGCAAATAATCCATCCATAGTCAATTCTCCTTTAAACGTTCGCAGTGAAGACGCAGCCGGCAAGCCCGCTTCCCCCGCCGCATTGGCTTTAAAGCATCATAATGCTTCCAAAGTCAATATTTGCAATATTAATAATTAGTCAAACTAATATAACCAATTCCTAATGCGCATTTTTCGATCAAGCGGAAATATCGCCGCAAAGGTATCATTGAAAATAGCGCCCAGAAATTAGAATATCTTTAAAAAACGTTGATTATACGCTTTCTTGCCAGAAATGAAATGATGTCATTGCAACCCTATCGATTCTACATGTACCTATTCGAAGTTAAATATATTTCATATGCAAGTCCGCAGGTTCGGGGGTGAGGGGCTAATAAATCGTATCAGCCGCTCCTCGCCGCCTCATTGCAATCTTTGCCTAGAATATGCATGCTTTAACTAAAGCTGGACTTTTTAGAGTTGTCTCCCCTTTAATTTTGAGTTCTTATAGATTGCTGCGCTCTAAAAACTTCTTTATTTTAGTCCATGCCTTTTTAGTGTTTTCAAAATCCCTATAATGCGCTTCAACATGAGAATCAAAATAATCGAGTTCGGTCAATAAATCCTTGAACTTATCATTTCCGAAATAAGCGCATATACTGGGAATCACCTTTGACAAATCCTCTTTTATTCTATGCATTTCAGCTTGGTATCCGTTTCGGTTTGTAATATACATAAGGAGCGGCTTATAGCGAATCCAACCTAGAGAAGCTTGCAAAAATCTCTTCCTAATGAAGCTTGAGTCTGTCCGCATCGACTTCAGCTCATTGGGTAGCACGCCGAGAAGCAAATGTTCGCAGGTCGAAAAGCCATCATGAAAAGTATAGCAGGGAATCTTCCTTACGGTGCAATCAGATAGGCAGGTGCTTAAAAAAGTGTCTTCGCCCCTGGCGCCAGGCGGATTATAAAACGGAAATAACTTGTCAGTATTTTTAAGGTTAAAACCCAAATTTGCGCCTGAAATAAATTTCGCCCCGTTAATTTCCTTGACAGTTTTGATTTCGGTATTTTCAATTACTTCAAGGCTTGCGTAAGTAACTCCGCCGTCAATCATCTTTTTCTTTATCGACGCCCAGTTTATAATGTCATTGCTTATAGCCTCGATGAAAAGCTTAAATTCTCTTTCCTTCAGCTCTCCGCTGAAATCCAGGCAAGGTATGGGTGAAATATAGCCGCAATGATGGCCATGAGTCATATCGCAGTGCTTGAGATTCTCAATATGCGTAGATAAAACCTCTTGTCCTTTCCATACAATGCTGTCATTAACCTTAATCGTCGCCACTGGATACTCGTCATCATCAAGAAAAATAAGATAATCCATTTTATTTTTGAGGGCAAAATACAAAACAGTATTTCTTTTCATAGCATAGCCCTCGCCGAATATCAAATTGGCTTCTTTCAAATTTACAGCTTTGTTCTCAACTAAATAGCCAACTTCATTTTCCACCCCTGAATGACCGATGTAATGGGCGGAATCAATCGTATCAAATATTTCTTCATCTGAGATTTTATAGTCATAGGGCTTTGTGCGCTTATAAGCCAAGTCATAGGCCACAAAAAGGTGCAGGGCATAATTCTTGTTATTGACGGCCCCTGACTCATTCCAGTTGTTCACATATGTTTTTGCCACGCTCTTAAAGTTTTTGCGCCCTGTTACAAAACCAATGCCGACATTCAAGACTCTGCTTTTCTTCGTCATTCAGCCGCACAAGCTTTCCATTTCACCAATCTGAGAGCGGCATCCAAAGGGGAATCATATTGCTTCTTAATTCCGCAAGCAATATTGGAATCTTCATCCTGCCGTCTGCTAGACTTTGACTCGCCATTCGCATTGTCACTTCTCTTTTTGGCGGATTCGCAGACAGCATCATCTGAGAGTTCAACTGATTCAAATGTGATGTCTTTGCTCGATGCTGCTATTCTCATTAAAACTATATCCATTATATAGATCACATTCCTTAACTTTGAGTTTCTGTTTTGCAACTGGCTTTTTGGGTATTGATCATACGATTCGAGCGTCTAGATCCAGGTTTGAGCAACATGGAAGACGATGTAGCATGGCTTATCTTAGCCATTCTAGCAGGGCAATTTTCGCAAAAAGCAAGTACTTTTCACATTATACCGCTTTTCATCAAATGTTGCTTTTTTGGAGCTTGATTATCCATTGAGTGGCGCGATTGATATCGGCATTTTGCACTCGCTGTATAATCAAGCTCAAAAGAGGTAATTTTATATGAAAAGCAGTATATATAGAGCCTCATTGGATAATCAAGCTCCAAAATCGGTACATGCGACTGCATATCTGCGCAAACAGTCGATATTCTGATTCAGCATCCGTTTTAGGCGCAGGCCGATGCCGTAATTGGAGGGTTTAAAAGCAGGGATTCCGGAACTTCAAGCGGAAGGGACTGCTGCCATGCATCGGGGTCTTTGAGCTTCGCATCCAAAGCGGCAGGCGCGGCTGCAGGCTCAAACTGCATAAATGCAATGTCCGCCGTCGTTTCATCCGTTAAGATTCGCTTGAATATCTCAACTCAGCTCTGAATATCGCGCCGGGTGAAGCAAGATTCCGAAATTGCAAGGCGATTTCAGGATATAGCGTTTTCAGTCCCCTCTACCTCCTTATCCGCCGAATTGAATTCCTGCCAACTGCTTGTCAATACAGGCATTTCGTCAGTGAACTACCCCATAGCTAAAGCTAGGGGCTTCTTGCGTAGTGCCCTGACTTAGCACGGCAGAATATTTACCGTGCCAGAGGTTGGGCAAATTTAGCAAGCTATCCCCGCAGTTCCTGCGGTTAGAATGTTTATAGCGGCGTTTATATCCCTGTCGTGGATTGATCCACATTCGGCGCATTGCCACTC
>JAISZB010000078.1 GCA_031269465.1 Clostridiales bacterium
CGCAAATTCCAACTATAATGAACCCGGCTTGGATCCAGGGGCTGAGAATTCGGGAAAGGCCGCCTAGGCGCACTTGGCCGGCAAAAAGCCTGGCGGCATAAAAATTAGGCTGAATATAATTCAAAATACATAATTATTTAATGATAAAGCTATGCCATGAAGCGCTTTATTTCGATGCCTTTGTTCAATTATATTATGTGTAATGAAGTTTCATCGCCGAACCTGAAGCATTCATCCCCCTAAGATTTTGGAACGCCAAAATGAAGTTGGCGCTGAAAGGTGACTTGGGGCTTTCGTTGAATGCGTTCGATTAATTATTTATAATTATGCAGAATAAGAACTTAAATTTTAAAATATATAAATTAATTGCAAATCCAAAATCCGTTTTATTCAGAGCTGGTTTAGGCTTGGCATCTGACGCTCGAAATATATGAGGTTGCAGGACATACATTCGCCTCGGTCGCGATAAAGAACTCGGAATACTCATTTTAGGCGATGCGGTAAACGGCAATACTCTTGTCTATGAGGATTATTCCACGACGATTGAGGAATATTTAGGCTCCTTAAAAACGCTTAGATCAAAGTTTGAAGGGAAATACAACAAAGTCTTCTTTTCGCATGTAATCGTTGAGGCAGAACCTGGCAATATTGAGAGCGGAATAGAAGTTTGCGAGGATATACTTGCAGGCTGCGCAGACAATATTCCCACGAGCTTTATGGGAGATGACGCATTTTTAGCGAAAAAAAGAGGTGAAAATTTTGCGAGAGAGTCGATGGAGGTTTGGCTAATGTTGTGTATAGTAAGTAAAAGATGAGTAGAACCTGTCTTGCCATAAACATCGGCGCATCGTCGGGGCGACATATTTTAGGCGCTCTCGAAAGCGGAAAGTTAATCCTTAAAGAAATTCACCGCTTCCCGCACAAAAACAAATCAGCGGCGCGTTTTTTGATGATACCGGATTATCTGAATTTTCTCCTGTGCGGCAAGGCGGTTTGCGAGTATACAAACGCGAGTTCCACGCAGATTGTCTGCGCGGCGACGCATGACTGGGATAGCGAGTTAATCGCGATGACAAGCTTTACCCGAGAGATTTTCCCGGACATTAGCGCGCCGGGGACGGTGCTGGGCGAGTATAATGGCATAAAAGTCCTCACTGTTGCCTCGCACGATACAGGAAGCGCTTTTATGGCAGTCCCCGCGCGGGATGAGAACGCTGTGCATATATCAAGCGGAACTTGGTCTCTCTTGGGTGTTGTCAACAGCGAGCCGAATTTTTCGGATTGCTCTTTTACCAACGAGGGCGGTTATGGCAATACCTATTGCTATCTTAATAATCTCTCTGGGCTGTATCCACTGCAAAAACTCCGTGAAGAAACTGGGCTGACATTTGCCGGACTCGAAGCGCAGGCGCGAAGAGGCAGAACCTGCGACGCTTATAAAATATATGATAATCCTTCAAACGAATAAACTAAGGCGATAAAAGAACTGCAAAAAACACGGGTAAAGTATACACGAGCATTAACATAGTAGGCGGAGGCTCTCAAGATAGTTTCTTAAACGAACTAACAGCGGAATAGACAGGTCTGACAATATATGCGGGGCCTGTCAAGGCAACGGCAATATTCTAGCGCAGATGCTGGCAAGCGGTGAACTTGAATATTTAGAGGCCGCGAGAGAATGCATTAAAAAAACATTTGAAGTAAAGGAGTATAAACCGTGAACAATTATAGCAGAGCAAAATGCCAATACGCCGCGCTCGGCGTCGACGCTGACAGCGCAATCAACGAACTCGAAAAGGTCAAAATCTCCATCCACTGCTGGCAAGGGGACGACGTTTGCGGCTTCGACGGCTACGGCGCGTTAAGCGGCGGCATTCAAGCGACCGGTAGCTATCCCGGCAAGGCGAGAAACCCACAGGAACTGTTCGCCGATATCGACAAGGTGCTGTCTTTTATCCCGGGCAGGCACAAAATCAACGTCCACGCGAACTACGCCGTATTCAACGGCGATTTTGCCGACCGCGACAAACTCCTGCCGCGCCACTTCAAGGCTTGGGTGGATTACGCCAAATCGCGCGGACTTGGACTTGATTTCAATCCGACTTTTTTCTCCCACGAAAAAGCGAGCGCCGCGACATTATCAAGTTCTGACGAAGGCGTCCGCAGGTTCTGGGTCGAGCATACAAAGGCTTGCATCAAGATTGCGGAATATTTTGCGAGCGAAGTCGGGCAGCCGAGCCTGCTCAACATCTGGATTCCCGACGGGCTCAAAGACGTTCCGGGCAGCCGCCTCGCCCCGCGTGAGCGATTCAAGGCGTCGCTTGACGAGGCGCTCGCCACTGCCTATGATAAATCCAAAGTCTATATCTCGCTTGAAAGCAAGGTGTTCGGAATCGGCTTTGAGAGTTACACCGTCGGTAGCGCGGAGTTCTGTATTCTCTACGCAGCGAAGAACAACCTTGTTCCTCTTATGGATAATGGGCATTATCACCCGACCGAATTTGTCAGCGACAAAATCTCGTCGCTTTTGCTGTTTGCAGATAAAATCGGGCTGCATCTAACTCGCCCCGTACGCTGGGACAGCGACCACGTGGTGCTCTTTGATGATGAAACGCGTGAAATAGCCAAGGAACTCGTCCGCAACAACGCGCTTGACCGTGTGTTTTTAGCGACCGATTTTTTTGACGCGTCAATCAACCGCATATCCGCTTGGGTTACAGGCATTCGCGCGGTGCAAAAGGCGCTCCTGTTCGCTCTCTTGCAACCGAACGGCAAACTCAGGCAACTGCAAGACGAGGGCAGGTTCTCGGAACTTATGGTTATACACGAGGAACTCAAAACGGCTCCGTTCGGCGAAATTTGGGAGGAGTTTTTGCGCAAAGACAATATGCCAAGCGGAACAGACGCATTCGGCGAAATCAGGGAATACGAGCAAGAAATCCTGCTAAAAAGGGTGTAATCAATGAAAAATATCTACGGCAGCAAAGCGGTTTCTGGATTTATCCGCATGTGCGGAGACGGTTTCGCGCAAGGCTGGCACGAACGCAACGGCGGCAATCTGACATATCGAATGTCGCCCGAAGATATAAAGTTATGCTGCGATTTTTTCGATGCTGGCGGAGAATGGGTCAATATGGGAGTTTCTGCAGATAACCTTAAAAACGAGTATTTTCTCACAACCGGCAGCGGAAAATATTTTCGAAACATAAAAGTAGAACCGTTCGAAAACATCGGGATTGTAGAGATAAATGAACGCGGAGACAGTTGGCGGATTGTGTGGGGGCTTGAAAACGGCGCGAAACCCACAAGCGAGTTCCCGAGCCATTTTATGAACCACAGCGTACGTAAATCGGCAACTGGCGTAAACCGGGTCATCTACCACGCGCACACGCCGAATGTGATTGCGCTGACATATGTTTTGCCGCTAAATGCTAAAAACTTCACCCGCGCACTGTGGCAATCGGCGACCGAATGCCCTGTAGTATTCCCGGACGGCGTCGGCGTTGTGCCTTGGATGGTTCCGGGCGGGGCGGAGATTGCAAAGGCGACAAGCGAGATTATGAAATCGCTCCCTGCGGCAATCTGGGCGCACCACGGGACATTCTGCTCCGGCGCGGATTTTGACGAAGCTTTTGGGCTTATGCATACAATTGAAAAGGCAGCGGAGATTTACGTTCTGGCACTGAGCACTGGCAGGCCGTTCTTGCAGACAATCACCGACGACAACCTACGCGCAATCGCGTTCGACTTCGGGGTCACCCTGAACGAGGCGTTTTTGGGGTAGATGAAAAACGAATAGAATCAAGGAATGCCCAATGATGCTAAATAAAAACTTGATTCTAAAACTCCATTGTCTGATTTCAAAATTTAGCGCTCCTTGGCGTGCGATTATTATCCTATGCCCCTTGGATGGATTTAGTCCACTCAAGGGGTTTTGCGTTTTGAATAATTGCCCGCTGCCGCTCTCCGACTCCCTCTCCTTATCTTTGAACATTTCTAGAATAAGGAGAAGACGGACTATGGCAAAATATAGTTATCCTTTCATTGACGACGAGAAAGCGCCTGTCCGCGAGGAAGTCTACAGAGCCTACAAACAAGAAGCTGTGGCTATCTTTAAACCTGACGCCTGATCGAGAGTATAGATTCCAAACTCTTCATGTACTTGTGCGACCTCTCCCTTCAGAAAGGCGATTCGCTTTCTGAGCGTCATATTCTTTGTTTTTGTATAGAAGTTTATTCGATTCTGTCTAACTCGTCCTCAATAGGATTCTTCTTCATTTCTTGTCACCTCCATCGCAGTCGCAAAAATGTCGTTTCTATAGCCTTCACAGAAATTTATGGGATCGGTCATCTCTTTTGTCTTCAGCCTATTTATATGCTTGAAATTAAAGGATAAGACACAGTCAGAACCCATTCACAGTTACGCAAGCGATATGTGCGCTATCGAGCCAATAACTGGCTGGAATCACATGGTCACGAATATAGATACCAGCCAAAGCGTCGGATTTAACGGTAATGAAGACTTCGGCTATGCCATATCTTTCTGTCAGGGCAAGAATTTCGCTTCGTTAGTACAGCGGGCTTTGCTCAACTCATAAGTTACATACTCCGTCGTATGTCCTTCATACTCACCAGCGCCTATTGACTCGAACATTCTTACGGTGTCGATGCGACTGTAGAGCTACTGCGGTGGCACGAAGTACGCCCGCTTATTTTGAAGCGTCAAGAGCCATACGGTAATAGTATTTCCCCGCTCATTAATTGAGTGAACCTCTATAACTTGACGTATTTGCAAAGCTCGTGGTTCAGCATCCGCATAATCTTCAGCTCATCCTCGGCGTCGGTCAGCGCGTTGTGGAGTTCGCGATACCCGCTATCCTCGCTTAAAAGCCTAAAAATGCTCTCAACGCCGTAACCGCGTTTAAGCCGTCCCGTGCGGCAGCAGTCAGCGTGAGCGGGGATTTTGCGGTTATGTTGACGATATGCCGCCAACTTCATAATATCATACCACGAAAAGTGAGCAATCTCCGGCAAGTGCCGATAGTCAAACGCAGCGTTGTAAGCGAATATCGCGCCGGTATTGTGACCGGATAGGAATTCTGTCATATGTGATATTGCAATTTCTCTCGAACCTTCAAAGTCTGGCCTTATGTTGTTGGCGTACAGTGCATAGTCGTACATGCCCCCGTGGTTTTTAAAAGGCGTTAGTATGTAATATCGTTTGTCAAGCAACTCGAAAGTCGCGGAGTCGGCAACGACAACTCCGATTGACATAACCGCGTCGTCCCAAGTCGTCTCGGTATCAATTACTGCAAAACGGTTCATAGTTCTCACCCCAGCGCAACATCAAGTATCATCATCGACGCGAAGCCAAGCACCGCACATACCGTTCCCGCAATCGCATGTTCGCCGCTCTGAGCTTCGGGGATTAGTTCCTCTATCACAACATAGAACATAGCGCCCGACGCGAATGCGAGTGTAAACGGTAAAGCAGCCGTTATCGAGCTTGCGACTATCAATGCGATTAACCCTCCGACAGGTTCCGCCACTCAGGACGCGCTGCCCGCAAAAAACGCCGCGCCTTTTCGCTTGCCCTCCCGATTAGCGCCATAGAGATGACCGCATGCGCTGAAGCGCGATTCCCACCGACAGCGCCCTCAATCGTAATATCGGAGCCGCCCCCGCGTACGCCACTCCGGCCGCCATGCCCTCAGGGATATTGTGGAGCGTGACAGCGAGTATCAGCGCTGCGTTCTTGCTCAGTTTGGAGTGCAGACCCTCTGGTTTGTCGCTATTAAGATGCAAGTGAGGTATCAAATGGTCGAGCCGCAACAGAAACTCGCTGTGATTGGTTCAGCCTGCCTCATTATCTCCTCCTTTTCCGGGCAGTTTGCCATAGCTTCAATGTCTGTCGTTATTATACCATGTATATGGACAGGATGCACCCTCTCCCCGGCCGCCAAAGTCGACCAGCAAGCTGCATGCGGTTTGCCGTATCCAAAAAGTTGCCATGATTTGTCATAACTGACTCAGCACTGATGGCGTTCTATACCGAATACGTTCTAGTTGCAATCCACCAACGCACTCATTGGCAGGTGAATAAGCGCGCTATAGCTATAGATGGATTTTCAAAATAACCAGCATTAGCTGGGCAAAAAGCAAAAATGCACTGTAAGAACCTTGTAAATCCGCGTTTGAGTCATTGTCGCAGGGCAGTACCCGCTAGAGTTTAAAGCCCCATGGAATTTTAAGTTGCTAATTTTTATTCTTTGCATTGAAATCGCCGTCGAATTACGATAAAATAGGCCTATCCTGCAAAGTTGCAACGCAAGCCTAATCCATGGCCGAATGCAAACTTACTGTCAAAGGTGGAAGCCAGTTTCTCCGATGCCGGCAAATGCGCCGATTAACCCTCCTTGGCTTATTGATGCGCGCAAGGGTCGAAATCCACTGTATGAGCGTTTCTGAAAAAGCTGCCTTGCAAAAGGGAGAATTCTTAGGGTTCATTCAGGCGCGGTCTATTCTCGCCATAGATTGATTCATTTGGGGAAGCTCCGCGAGGAATTTGGCGGCGGCTTGCCAAAGCTCTTTTCTACATATGCCGATTCCGATTTTTATCAAAAGTTCCTTTTTTAGATCTTGATTATCCATTGAGTGGTGCAAAATGCCGATATCACCATTTCGCACTCGCTGTATAATCAAGCTTTAAAAAAGGCAGTTTAGTACGAAAATCAATATTCATCAAGCAAGAAAAGCAGGGGGAGGAAATCAAACGCCAGATGAACCAATGCGGGGAGGGTTTGAATAATGGCGGCTGGCATCTCTATAGAAGCGGGCGTTTCCATTGCTGCGCTGTGCTTGGCGCTTCTCGTTCTGAAACGAATTAACGCGCCACAATGGAAAATCTATGTTTTGTTGGCGCTTGCGGGTTTTTGGGTGGCGTTTATTGCCTCAGCCTCGCTTGGCGCTGCGCAAAAGGCTGAGATCGCGAATCTGATGGATGATATCTTAGCGGCAGATGGCATTATTGAACGCGTCGAACCGCATTTCATGGGAATCGTAACAGAAATGCATGGAAGCTCAATTTTACTAACCGTCAACGAGGGCGAAGAAGTCCGCAACAGTTCTGACTTGATAAGCGTATCGCTTGATGCCTTTGTAAATGGAGGCATTTTTAGCGCAAATGTAGGAGATGAAGTGCTTGTCTATTATAACGGAGAGATTTTCGAAGGCCATGTACCGCGGATAAAAGCTTCTTCAGCGATATTGACAAAGGAACGAGAAGAGGTTCAATACGCCGCAACAATCTATGCCTGGATTGATGAAGAGAATTATACTGCCTTTAGCTATGACGTCCCTTATCTCTTCGCTGTTTTCAGCGGGCGCCCCATGTTGAAGAAAAACGATATGCATAATTCAGGCAACGTATTCCATGATCCCAGAGAAATCAAAAATGCTCTTGAGGAATTATTATACGACTCCTTTTATTTGACTCTTTATTTTCGTGAAATAGAGGATTCATATTATATTTCAACGGATGAGTTGCGGGAAATAGCTGAAAAAATCATAGAGCCATTCCCTGCTGTCAGATATGAAATTGTTGTTCCTTCGGTGTCCGAAGCCGCTGAGGCCGCGTTCGGATCACCGCATTCAACCGATTGGCCAGGGAATT
Organism: Clostridiales bacterium; assembly: GCA_031269465.1. Classification (GTDB taxonomy): domain Bacteria; phylum Bacillota; class Clostridia; order Lachnospirales; family WQUN01; genus JAISWZ01. Next base: position 7,673 of record JAISZB010000078.1, read on the forward strand.
TAAAAGGCAAGGCAATGACGCTGGAAGAAGCGCAGCATTTTGTTGAGGATAAATCAAACCTTGCCATCTCAGATTTGGCTGAGTACAAAGGTTTCAATTTCTCGTCCAATACGAACGCCTGTATAATGCTCTACAGCGTGGATGGCGGATATACGCTGGATGTCAGAGCTGGAAGCGATGGCAAACTCACAAGCGCAGACCTCCGAAAAAGAACTGTTTCTTATCAAGCAGAACAAGCAGCGCAAGTTTCAACAGATCAATCTTCAATTGATAATGAGTATGCGGCGAGACTCGCAAATATGTTTGTAGATTCGCTGAACCTGGGCGTTGACCTCACTGGCGATGCTGGCGCCATTAGGTCTTGGTGTGAGTTGGCAGCTAATGGAAATCCCCAGTTTTATCTTAACGAGGACAGCATAGAAGCATATCAAAACTCTCCGGAAAGATATGTTTTTGAAATCAACTCTCTTCAAGCGGACATCGTTTATTCAGCATCAATCTACGTCAGCTTAGTTGATGGATCTCCAAGTTTTTACTGCCCCTTTACGAGATATTATCCAGATGTCCCTCCTTGCTTTATTAGCTATGTCGAAGGACTTAAAAGCGGCAATGCGTACAAACTGGCAAAGGCGCTTTCCTCGGAAAGCGGATCTGCTGCGATCAAGAAACTCATTCCCGAAGCAGAGCGCCATATAGAGCATTACAGCAGATATAACCTGGAAACAGTCAAAATATCCGGACGAATAAAGTACGATGATTCTCGAAAGCAGTTTTTCTGCGCCTTCTCAGACGCAAATGATGAGCGCTTTGAGATCAAGCTTGGCATCGTCAACGGACAGATTGGCATTCTGCCGCCAATAGAGTAGCTTCAAGGCTACTTGAAGAGAAGAAGATAATCAATCCTCTTTCTGCAGCGGAAAATCATCCGGGCTGTGCTAACTCAGCGACAAGGGCATTTTCTTTTACTATTTTCACATTCTGGGTTCTCAGGAAAAGGAATCGCCATCTCCTCCAAGACTGAACGACGCATTCAAAAACAGCCTGAGCAGGCTGCATGCAGCAAGCGTTTGAACGCATCCTTGACAATATATCGATCACCGGTCATATCCCCGTTTTGGAGGTTTATCATCCTTAGAGGCCCTGTAGGGGGGGCCCTGCAGGGGGGACCTGCAGGGCAAGGTGTCGGAACAGGCATACTGATTTGCAGCAATTGTAAAGTTAAAGAAAGATAATGCTTTAAATATGCTCTCATACCGCTATTGGCTTGGGATATTGCCGTCGTCGCTCAAATTATCCGCTTGCGTCATACCCCTAATCTTCTAAAAGATCTCATAGCGATTGAATAGTGGAGCGGAATGCTCTGGCAACCCCTTTGGCAAGGGCGGAGGATTTCCATAAAACTATCCAGGAGCGGTGTGGATTTCGACGTCCTCGGCATATTGCATAAACTTGCAACAACGCATAATGAACAAGTTTCCAACCTTTCGTTGGATTCGCCGCAAAATCCGTCTTTGGCTCAACAGGCCGTTTATAAGGAAAGCCAACTATACCGATTTTCATACAATGTTCCTTTTTTAGAGCTTGGTTATCCATTGAGCAGTGCGAAATGCCGAGATCGGCATTTCGCACTCGCTGTATAATCAAGCCCAAAAAAGGCAGTTTTCTATGAAGATCAGTATAGCTTTAAGACCCTTTTTAAGAATCGCCTAGCTTGTACAAGTGGAGGGCTATGAATTGAACATCAGACTAATGACGATCGACGATTATGAGAATGTTTACAAGCTGTGGCTTAACACGCCTGGCATGGGACTCAACAACATCGACGATTCAAGAGAAGGCGTCGAAGCATACTTAGCCCGAAATCCCGGAACTTGTTTCGCAGCGAAGCTTGATGGTGAAATTGTTGGAGCTATACTGGCTGGACATGATGGGCGTCGTGGATATATCTACCATTTAGCGGTTAAACTTTCTGCACGCAATCAAGGCATTGGTTCTGCTTTGGTAAAAAAGGCTCTTGAAGCGCTTAAGGCTGAAGGCATAGTCAAAGTTGCGTTGGTTGTGTTCAGCAGAAACGAAATCGGCAATGCCTTTTGGGAGAAACTAGGCTTCACTGTCCGCGATGATTTGAACTACCGTAATAAAGCGCTTAAAGATCTTAAGAGGTTCGATGTATGACTCAGTGCCGCCTAGCAAAACCCAAAGGTCAATACGCCTAGGTTCTTAGGTACTTTCCCGCTCTGCGACCGTGTTTTTCTATGAAGCCCGCTACAGACTGATCGGTATGCCAGGCTGTCCATGGCGGAAGCCGTCTTGATCTCAGGCAGCTTTCCTCCAGTTGCGGAGCCGGAACCCGAGGCAGCCCAGCTCGCAAGCCTGCTTGACTCCGGAAGCTTCCGCCGCTGCGTCGGCCATGGCGGGATCATAGGCTCCCATGCGTGGCTTGAATTGAGGCATGAGTGTCTATAAGGATTTAAGCGCAATTTCCCGTCTGGCAAAATTATGAGGAGGAACGGGGCTTTTGCCCCGCCTGTCCTTCAGAATTAAGGTTTCAGGACATGAAACAATTCGCGGCCAACAATCTCGGCGTTTCCGCCTTTAAAAATGGAGATGCGGCGGGATTCTTGCGTTCCTACCCGCCCATTCATCGGCAGCTTGAAAAAGTTTTGGGCGCCTATTCGCCCAAGTGCTCCAACGCGGCAGACGGACAGAAGCGGGCGTCGGAATGCGCTCAAATGCATCAAGCGACGCAAGGGCTATCCAATCACGCCATTGCCCTTGACGCTCATAATCAATTTCAGGTTCCGTAGTTAGTTTGAATGCAGTCCGGTAATATTCAATATAGGTCAATTTACGACAAGTCAACTCATTTTTAAGCCTCTCAAAAGAAAATGAGTACTACGCCGAGTTGCAACGGAATCGGGTCAATTTTACTGGCTGTAATAGGATTCATAGGGTAGCCTCCACCCAAATTGAGTATTAGATCTATCTTAAGTTCTAATAATGCAATTTTGCGTAGGCGGCCACTATTTTTTCTATTGCATTATGCCCAAAGAAATTCGCATCTCATACAGATTCTGCATTATGCGCAATATTCAGCGTTTCAGTTATCCTCCTTAGACAAACCCTCATTTGAAAATCATTCATTACCTTCTAAAGCTAAAAGGACAGGAAAGGTATTCTAGCTTCATTGATTTGTACATAAAGAGTCATTCAAAAGCAAATTCTAACAAGGCAATATTGAATGGCAGAGATGAGAATAAATAAAGCCTCGTAGTAAAACTATGCATTATATGCAAATTAATGAGAAATCGAAAAATACTGCTAGAGAATTCTCTCTAAGCATATTGCAAATCATTGACAACTATATACAGCATATGATAATCTTAAATACAATAAAAATACACGGAGGCAATTATGCTTAAGAAATTTTTGTTCACCTTTGCTCTTCTAGCGGCTTTGTCAATCCCATCTGCAGCTGTGGCTGAGAATGTAGAGCCTACCACCGCCATTGCTGTTGAGGAGGAGGCAGCGCTGGATCTCGACGACGCTGAGAATGGAACTCTGACTCCGACGCCTGCCGCAATTGTAGATGGGAACGCTGAGTTGCCTGTTGCGACCGCCGACGCTGTCGAAACACCCATTCCAACCGCTGAACCCCCAATGGCAAGCGTGCCGCCTAATTTTTCCTCTTTCCCAACAATTTCGGAGGCTGATCCTGGATACAAAGCCCAATCATCGTACAATGCTGTGAAAATAACTTATTCGGACGGTTCTACCGCCGTCTATGACAAAGGCTACAAGGCCTTGTTCGTGAATGGCTCTCTGGTCAAGTGCGATGTTAAAACCGTAAATGACAGAACTCTCGTACCTATTCGATTTTTGGTGGAAGCGCTAAACGGAAGCGTCAGCTGGGATGAAGCCACAAAAAAGGTCACATTGGACAAGGATGGCTTGCAAATTGAAATGACCATCGGCAGTACGAATGTCTTCGTAAACGGCAATGAAGTGCTGACTGATGTCCCTCCGAATATTTACGACGACTATACATACCTTCCAATCAGATTCGTCTCTGAAACATTTGGAGCAAGCGTGGCATATACCACCAATACCTACAATCCGGCAATCGGCAAGTTCATAGACTACAGCATACTTCAAGGGCTTCAGGGAAATGTCGTAGTGGATCAGTATGATCCGCTGCTGTCGACGATTCCCTCTGCAGAAGCCGCATCCAAGATCAGCTACTTGCTTAACAATATGTTTATGCAGTTCAAAGACGCCTATAGGGAGCAACTGGTAAATTCTTATGGAGAAGCTTATGTGGACAACGCCTACAGCCTCATACAGGACAGCATAATTGGAGCGTCCGTAATAGGAGAAGTCTCTCGCTATTATGTAGTTGAAGGCTCAAGCATCTTCCTGGTTGACAAATTCACAGGCACTGTCTACACTGCCGGCGCAGACTCTTCTTCTACATGGGTAAGCAGATTCTATGAGGATGATCCGAATAATAGCGTGCTGTTCCTTAGAGGCTACTTCTATAGATAGTTTTATGAGTTTCTAATAAAAAACGGCTTAGCAACTTGCTATTGGCTGAAAAAATGAAAGCCGCATGTCCTTAAGGGCACGCGGCTTTTTTGAAAGACAGGCAGGCCAAAGGCTTAATGCTCTTTAGGCCGACAGACAGCTGAATTCGCCAAGGCGTTTTTGAGGTGGCTTTAATAATGAAAAAACGAGGCAAGAATGAAGGAACAATAGGAAAGCGTCCTGACGGCACCTGGTGGGCGCGTATCACTTTGGGTTCAGACAGAGAGGGTAAGCAAAAGAGAAAGGCTTTTTATGGAAAAACTCAGCAGGAAGTTCAGACTAAGCTGAATTCCGCGCTTTATGAACTTAACAGGGGCCTGTACTCAGAACCCTCTAAGGTGACCGTTGGAATGTGGCTGGATTCCTGGCTCTCGCAGTACAAGAAACTATCAGTCAAGCCGACAACCTATATATGCTATGAATCCAGGATAGAAACCCATATAAAGCCTATTATCGGCCATATACCGCTCAAGGATCTCAGATCTGACGCGATTCAGAAAATGATCGGCGATCTCTCGTCGAAAGGATTGTCCCCAAGCACTGTCAAAGGCATTCATATAGTTCTCAGCCAGGCGCTGTCTCAAGCGTGCAAGAACGAAATGCTTCACAAAAACGCAGCCGAAGGCATTTCCCTTCCCATTTCAGATAAGAAAACCGTGCAGGCATTCACGCCTTTGCAACAAAGAAGCTTCGTTGAAGCAGCTAAAACCTCGCATGTAGGGGACATATTCGTTTTCTGCCTTGGAACCGGCCTCAGAATCGGAGAGGCCCTTGCTCTTCGATGGGAAGACGTAGATTTAGAAGAATCTGTTTTGAAGGTATCTCAAACTTTGAATGTTCTTAAGCGATTCGACTCAAAATCGATGAAATGGTTCAAAGCCTTTGGATCGCCGAAGTCCCAGTCAAGCAACAGAACTGTACCTCTAATGGATGAGATGGCGGTTCTTTTGAAAGCCAGAAAGTCCAAGCAGGAGAAGGAGCAGGAGGCTTCCCCTCTTGTTTTTGCGACCAGGAACGGCACTCCGTATGATCACGCGAACCTGCAGCATGACTTTTCCAAGCTGCTTGAAATAGCAAGACTCAAGGGTTTCCATATCCACTGCCTTAGACACTCTTTCGCGACTCGAAGCCTTGAAAATGGCGTGGAGTTGAAAGTAGTGCAGGATCTTCTGGGCCATTCAAGCATCAAAATCACGGCTGATCTTTACACTCACGTGCTTCCCGACACAAAAAAGGAGTCCATTAGCAAGCTTCGAGGCACTGTTTCCCATTTCAAGGGGCATGACCCAACAAGCTTTGAATAAGACAAAGCGCTTATTATACTGCTTTGCATTAGATCTGGAGAGTTAAAATTCTCATAGGCGGTACTCCGAAGCCTTGATTTAAGCCGTTCTTCATTATGAATCAAATACTATCCAGGAAAACTAAAAACGGCGTAAAATCAATATTTATCTCGATTTGAACATGAGAACTTTCTACTCTGAGCGACCGAGCAATGTCATCTACAACAGCGGGTGGAAACCCCGTCCGGCAGGGAGCAGCCGCTCCACCGGCAGCGAGCTGTGGAGAATCCGCAGCAGCGGGGATATTTAAGCGCCGGCAGCTGGGTATTAGGCCTGAATGCGGTTGAGCCCTGAAATAAGTGCGAAGCAGCGGGACGACGGCGTAGAGCTGCCGGAAGCCGAAGCTCTCGAAAGCGACATGGCTGGCTAAGGAGGCCGAGCCGGGGCCGGCGGGCCAGGCATGATGCACAAAGCGTGGATGGCAGCTCGGGAGGCCCATGGAGCTCTCTCGAAATGCAGGGCATGGCCGGCAGCGCTGCAAACGGAGAAGGCCGAAAGGCGGCATGGGAGTCGAATGCCGCCGCAGTGCCGACGGTGCCGGAGGAGAAAAGGGCGGCGCGCATTTAGGCTCCGCCCAAGGGAAGCATCCGCCATGCCCGGAGATAGGCGGCGGGATGGCGGCGCAACTGGACAGGACAGGCGAGTTATCAGCCCAAACTCCCCAAATGGCGTCCGCGCCGCCATGCCGCTCAGCCAATGCAGGCTTGCTGCGCGAGCGTCATAAAGAACTTTGCGGCAAGGAAGCAACAGGCGCGGACAAAGCGGCAAAAGCCGAGCATGAGGCGGATTTGGGCGAAAACCTAAAGGGCTTGGCCGACCGCCTCAGACAAAAGGGCTGCAAGCCTCAACCCCCGTTGCGAGCCTATATTCCGAAAGCCATTGGGAAGCGGCGGCCATTAGGGATGGGTGCCTGCGAGGACAGGCTCGCGCAGCCGGCGCTCAAGCGTGTGCTGGAAGCCGTCCATGAACCTAAGCTTCGCGGACGCATGTTTGGATTTCGCCCCAATGCAGGCTGCCATGGCGCGCTCAAGGAACTGAGCCGGCCCATTGAAAAAGGAAGCGCGAATTACGCGCCGCCGGCGCGGATGCCGAAGGATTTTTCAACAATATGGAACGCGGGCGCATGCTGGAGCCAATCAAGTTTCGGACGGCAGGCCCCAACATCCTGTGGCTCACCGGGAAAACGCCCGCGGCGGGCATAATGGAAAGCGGCTCCCGTCACGCAGCGGCAAAAGGCCCGGAGCAAGGAAATCCAGCTTCCCCGGCAGTCGCCAGCATCTGCATGCGTTGCGCGATTGCACAATGGTTCGACATCGCATTCAAAAAGCAATGCGGGGGAGAATGCGGACTCGCCTTATGCGCCGGCGATTTCGCAGCGGCGTTTCAATATAGGGGCGGCGCATATTATTTTCCCGCCGCATCGGCGGAAAGATTCGCGCTGTCCGGCCTTGAGCCGGGGCAGAAAAAGACCCGGCCGGCCGAATTCGGAAAGCATGCCGAAAAGAACAGGAAAACACGCGGCCGAAAGAAACCGAAAGAAACCGAAGGAAATGAATCTTTGGCTAAAGCAGAACCGCCATCTCCGACTAAAGGACCTCTTCGGCGCGATAAATCTGAAGCTCAAGGGCCGCTGCCAATGCTGCGGCATAACTGACAACTATGAAAGCCCAGTCGACTGCCTGCACTACGCCGAAGGAATGCTGTACAAATGGCTTAGCCGGCGAAGCGAAAAGAAAAGCCGCGCATGGAAAGGCTTTCAGGAACCGCTCAAAGTATTTCCGCTTGCCCGCCCACATATCTGCCGCAACATCTATGGCTGAAAACTCATAAATCTAAAAGTGAAGAGCCGTGTGCGTGAATTGCGCCCGCACGGATCTGCGGGGGGCGGACGTTGCGAGGCTTCCGCCTACTCGACCCAGATTAGATAGTACCGATTTTGATGTCGGGATTATACAATTAGCGCGAAATGTGGATATAGTCATTTCGCACCCTTCAATGGACTCTCAGGCATCAAAATCGGTACACTTGACTGCAAAGCGGTATAGCTCAAATGTCCAATCCAAAAATATATATAATCCTATACTGAACTCTAAATGAGCGCTTACATAAATAATATACAGAATGAAATCCGGGAATCGCTCCACGCGGCATTCGCCAGTCCCGAAAATCTCCACAGGCGGTCCCACCCGTAAAGAGTGGACGAAAAGTTGCAGAATCAAGCCTTTCGGCGGATCCATGTTATGAACTCATCAGGCATATCAAAACCTCTCTCACTCGTTTTCTCATGGGAAAAATCTATGAATACAAAAAAGCCAGTCCATCTTTTGGACTGGCCGCAGAGGATAAAGCACTATTTTTCCTGTTTTTGGGTTGTTGGCCATAGCAAAAGGGGCGTAGAGCCTAAGAACGTCAACGCTCCTTTATATATTGCTAAAAAACATCAATCGTTAATTGCGCCATTTATCTTAGCAATCGCATCTGTATCTTTAGGAGACACAATACTATGTAATGATGATTGCGTAAATATTGCTGATTCATCGCTTATTTTATTAGCGATAATAATGTATGTTTCCCCAATTTGAATGCTATCTTTCATAAGCGTGATTGCTATATCGCTACGATTTTCAAGCGTAACTTTTGATTCTCCCTTTAGAAATTCAAGCACCTCTCAGTAATATGTATCTCCGTTGTGCATTGTTCCCTCAGCAAATAAGCCAATAACCTTTACTTTGAAGATTATGTCGGATTCGCTGGCTATTATAGAGACGTCGCTTGACGTTGAGTAATTTCCTACAGTTCCATCATCCTGTTTTTTACCAGGAAGCCGTCGCCTGAAATGGCGGGGGGCCGCTCGCTTTTTTTAGGAAATTATCTTGAGTGCAGGCAAACTGGGAAACCGCAATAAAAAGGCGGGGATGTTTTTCCTTAAAAAATAGGCTAGGGCCTCTACAGCAATATTATTAGGTTAATGGATAATCGACAAAGATATGGATAATTTACTTAAATTATCAATATCAAATTAGAACAATTAAAAGCAGTAGAGATATAAAGTTAAATGCTTATTAGCAACAGATGACACACTCTTTCAAGCATTTTTTAGGAATACTCTGCCATTGCTTCATCGAACTGTTAAGCCAATATTCCTGTGTCCTGTTTCCTGCCACTCTATAAAATATGGAGTGTTTTTGTTCAGATTCTTAAGCGCTGCGGCGTCTTTACTAAGACTTTCATTATTCTTTTTATAATACTTAAAAATCAAAATTAAAAGCGCGGCAAAAATCATTCCTGCAATAACTCCGGATAGTGCACTATTTCCACTAAAACTACTAACGAAAAACCAAATAATCGCAGCAGGTATAAGGGAAATAAACGCACTTATAAAGATGTAATTTCCAGTGGTTAGATTATTAGGACTTTTTTCAAATTCCGCTAATTCAAGATCCCAATGTTGCCGTTTTTTGCAGAGAGGGCAAACACCGTCTTTTGTAACAGGGTTGGGATAATTACCTTTTTCCCATTCTTCTGTTAGTGAAGCACCAATAGCGGGTAACCTCCGCTTTACCGTCTCAACCGTGTGCTGAAGATCAACAGGTGAAATATATGTCCATGTACTGCCTTTGTAGTTTGCTCCTTCTTTGGTGGCGATATTATTGCGCTTTTCCACTGTTTTTCCGCAGTGCTCGCACACATAGCCCCACTTATAATTTTGAAAAACCTCAACTCCACGAAAAGATGTAGCCGCCATTTCAATTATCCTCCACAATCGTAATATTTTTATCGCCTCGCACGTGCTCCACCGTTTAATTAATAATGCCGCAAACAGTTGGCGTCGAACAGACAAGACTACTATTGATTTTCCTTTCCAGTCCATGCCTTACTATCACCCATCACCCCATCATAGCCATCAATATATTCAGTAGCGCCATCGGGGAAGGTAATATTCGAGTGTGGATATCCACTTGCAAAAGGTATAGTTGTTACCTTCCCGTTACAGCGTGGGAATATGCCATTTTGTTTATTGAGGTGGTGCTGGAAACCGCAAAGAATGGCTAATAGTGCTTGGTCTATAAGTTTTACGACCACCTCTCTGCGGACATCGCGAGTCCTGTCGCTTTTCGCAATATCGGCAAGTATAGCTTGATCTGTAAGTTTTCGACAGCCTCTCTGCGTACATCGCAAGCATTGTCGTTTTTCGCATTATCCGCAAGGATGGATTGATCAGTCAGTCTCTTTACTGCCGCAATATAAACATCCGCTATTGGATCGTTATTCGCTATCTGAGCCAACATCTGCTGGTAGGTCAGTTTCTCAACCGCCTTCAATGCCTTTTCTTTATTGTCTCTCATCCATACCGGTTTGAACAGTCCCATAATCAATTTATCGCCTCGCACCTTTGCCACAACCGATTCCGGCAGCCCGTCGCACCGCAATGTCAGCGGTTCTTTCCTGCCTAGCAACGGGGAGAGGTCGGTGACGGCAGTGTAGCTGAGGTCAATCTCTTGCAGGTTCGGCAGCTTTGCCAACACGCTGATGTCTTTGATGTCGCAGTAAACTAAACTCAACTTTTGCAGCTTTCGTCAGTCCGGCCAGCGGTTTCAAATCCGTCACCTGCGGTTGGCTGATGTCGAGGGCTTCCAAAGATAAAAGCCGGGATATGGGCGTCAGGTCGCGGAGCGGATTTTGGCAGACGTCCATATCCGTCAGCGTGACCAAATCTTTCAGCGGCAGCAGGTTTCCGATATAGTTGTCGGCGAGGCAGATTTTCTCCAGCTTTATGCCTGTCAGCGGCGACAGATCAGCGATGGATTGCGAGGTCAGCGAGAGCTTCCGTAAATAGTAGATTTTCGAAAGTCCCTCAGGGAACTGATGTCGCCCCGCGTTTCCATCCAAAACCCATCGTCCGTGTAATAAGAAACCGCGCCCTTGCCCTTGTGCGTTTTGCCGAGGGCGAGGTTCAAAAACGCAGGCGTATTCATTGTGCCGTATATCTGAATGTCGTCAATCCGGCTGGTCACTTCGGTCAGATAAATCGATTCGCCCTCGTCAATATTCAGCATGGTGCGCACCGTCATGTCTAAATACCAGTTATCAAAGTTAACAGGCTAATTCAGTTCATCGACTGTGAAGGGGCGGTTTTTATCCGTCGGCATATCCATGATGGAATCCACGCCGCGCCTAAAGCCGTTCTCCTGCCCGACATACAGCCCGGACAGGAACGCAGCGGTGACCAATATGCACACCACCGCCGTGATCAGGAGCTTCCGCCGCAGCCAAAGGATTCTCTTTTCAGCCGCGCCGCCGAGTGGAATCGCTGGCCGCGGTTTTTTTTGATACACTTTTCAATGATCGGAACAAGTAGCGCGTCTTTAGAATATTTATTCGCAGCCATTTGAGCAAAATTGAAATCAAGGAAACGTTGAAAGATAATTAGCTAATATGAATTAGTCTGCCAATTTCCTGATACAGCTTTTTCTCATTTGTAAAGGCAATTATTCTAAATATATAATGCAATTTTTCAACTTGACTTCTTTTTTTCTAACAGCAATCAGCATGCTCAAAATTGTTAGTGCAAATAAGAGCCAAGAAACGACTGCAAAAACGTTCTGGAATCCTAAACCGCTAAAGACGCCTCCAACTATCAAAGCCAAAAAATACAAAGATCCCATTCGCCACATTTTCATGTAAAACCAGTAGCCTATCCCGCCTGTGACTAGGGTTAAAAGAATAGCGAGAGCTTTCTTTCGATAAACTTTCGGGAGGGTTCCCGCCTCTCGCAACTTTCTCATGTTTTGACGAAATTCCTTACTCATAGAACGCATAAATAATACCGGCAACGCTGAGAAAAGCTGAATGAGGAGGCCTATAATGCCGCCGCCTAATAAGAATGTTATAGCGACAAACATCCAATTAGTCCCACCTTTGACAACAGTACCATTAACATAATATGCAGCTTGTAGATCTTTAGATTCACTCATCGCAAGTGCGACTAAAGCTGCCAACAACAAACTTAGTACATAGCCGACTCCAAACGACTTTTTGCCAGTTATATCGTTGTCTGTATTTATACCGAACTCCTTATATTTCCAGCGGTCAACAGCAATGATAATAACAGCTATAATAGACGTTGCAAGAATTGCCAATCCCAAGGCTTCCATTTTATTATCTCCTCTTTTTCTCTTGAAAATCAAGCGAAAAAACAAAATGAATATTCAGTTTGATCATGAATTTCTCATGAAAGGTGTGAAATGTCTTTGCAAGTGCAAACTTATCAATAGAGAGTTCCAGGAACGCTTTTCAAGCGAAGAGGCGTGCGAGCGCGCGCTTTTCGAGTCGAAACGGCCGGAGGGGTTCGTTTGCCCGCATTGCGGCGGCAAGCACTGTTATACGATTTCCACTCGGAGGCATCTGCTCTATGAATGCTCTGCCTGCGGATATCAGGCTTCAGCGACGGCAGTCTCATATCCATCCGGCCAAGCGGTTTTCCGCGATATATGGCGCATCTACGGATAAAAGCGGATATTCCGCCCCGTAGCTGTCGAAGGATATCGGCGTCTCGTTTCAGACGGCATGGCCGGCGGTGCATATATTCCGCAAGGGAATGGCGAGCCGGGACGAAAAATGCTTCCTGTCCGGCATCTCCGGAATGGACGAGGCCTATCTCGGAACTCCCGAAAAAGGCGGCAAGCGCGGTCGAGGAACGACGAAAACCTCTGTTTTGGCCGCGCTTTCGCTGGATGCCCTCCGCAATCGCCAATGCGCCAGGCTTGAGGCGGCAGCCAGCGTTTCGGCGAGGATCCTTGCCCCGCATGCCCGAGCGGCTGGTTGCCATCAGGCGGATTTGCTTTTCGCTGAAAGCGGCTGTCACTTCTCTGAACTCGCTGTTGAAGGGTTCGTCAAGGAGCTGCCTCCCATCTGTCAATCGTTTTTCACGGCTTTTTGGACTCCAGCCCTTCACGGGCCTCGCTGATCTCAGAGCGCCCGCTGACGGCCTCGAACATTTGCTAACCATTCAATTCACTGATTAGGGGCATGAGGATCCTCCCAAAAGTGTATGCCAAGTTTCACGCAAGCAACCTCAGCCGCCTTACGCTCAGCGTATCCAGCACATCCATGAATTCCGGATTCAGCAGGGCAGCGATCATATTCTCGCATTTTTCAAGCGTTAACAACGCTCCTCATATATGAGTTTAATATGTGGTAAAAGAAGTTTTAGTTTTCCCATCCTTAATCCACATATATTGCCAAGTTGTATTTCGCAATTTTTTTCCTTGCAGGACGATTCGCAAGCGATAAGCGAAACTGGTGCATAGCCGACAAGAGTGTTGATTTGCTTAAAAGGAGCTGTCCTGATCTTTTTGCTTAATAACTCTCTTAACCCTATTCCAGGGAATGCATTCTCCCCACCGGCAGAGAGAGTTAGAAAGCGCAGGATAATGAGGATTTATCGTCGTTTTTGAGGTTGGATCGCATTATGCGCAATACTGTGCATCGGCAATTTTTACTTCCATATTTCTTCCCATCTTGCACCGCCCATGCCGCCGCATTGCGTACAATCGTTACCCGTGGCATCCCAAACTGAATCGGGATGATTGCATGCTCCTGCACCGCCATAATAATGACAAACCATGGTTATGTATTTTTTCTTTCCGCAAACTATGCAAACCTCATTTTCGTTTGCAATATAGTTGTCGTTCCGTGATTTACCGTTCATACATTTGCAACCATTCTACTTGTGTCCGAATAAACAAGCCATTTCAACACCTAATAATATAAATTTTCAGACATCACGCCCTTATTGCCAACAGCGAAGAAAAACATTTTACTTTTATTATAATAAATTAATGCTTTACTATTATCGCTCACAATTCTCGCTTGGCATATGCATTTTTCTTCAAGACATATGCAAGCAGATATATCAACGCAACGTCGGCAAGCATAATCAACTCTGAACGCAATACATCAGCTTCATCCAACCAAAGGCTGGATAGCCCATGATTTGAGGGTTTGATTATAAATAATCGGCAGAAAGCTACGCTAACCATACGCCAACGCAAAACCGGCAAATGATTAAATAAAAGCGGGAACATTCGCCAATTCCATGGTTGAATTGACCAACAATACCGCGTTTTATCCTGCTTTTAATTGGCATTTAACGGTATATTTCACAATGGACTCTTAGAGGCCTTGCCCTTTGGGCCTTCGGCTCAGGGCGAAATCATTTTCTTGCTTATGGAAATGAGCGCATATATCATTTCTAAATTTCCTAATGTCCCTTAAGTTGCTCGTATGCATTGCGACTGTCGGAACTTGTTCAAGCGGCGAAACTATTATGCTGTTTTCTGTTCCTGCAAATCGTAATTACCATTTTTTAGCAAAAATAATTTATTCCATAATTTGGTAATAATAGTCTGAATTCTGGCAGGTATAAAATAGGTATAGCAATAAATTTAACAATCATTTTTAAGGTCGATAAAATGCCTGATTTATAAGGTTTCTTAATAGAAAATCTTTGCAAACACATGAAAAGGGTTCATTTTAATGTATTTAAGCTTTAAGATGCTGGCAATTAAAGGTAAATACTAGGTTCTTGTGCAATTTTTCAGAATTCAAAATTTCATTTTAGTGATTTTATATAATTTACATATTTATTATAACTATTAAGCTCTAAATTTAATTCCGATATTCATTAAGTTTTATATGTAATTTAATTATGTTTTAGATATATTTGAATCTTAATTCATAGTAATTCTATCTGAATGATATTGTTTATTATAGGAAATTTATTAACCTGATTTATAAAAATTATTTATTAATTATTGCATATATTACGAGTAAAATCAAGTTAAAATCTTAATGATTTGTCATAATTTCGTGAATGCATTCAACTCAAATTCAGAGTAATTTGATAATAATGTATATGCTTATATAGAAAAGATTTCATAATCATCAGAGTTGATTTATTAGCTTGATTTTGTTGCAATGCTTGCCTCAAAGCTTGCTTTTTCTCTTTGGCAACCTTTCTAGAGCCATAAGCGCCACGGCACACCTGCCCTGCGTCTTGGATGAAATCCGCGTGAGAGCATCGTTCCGTCTCTTTTTGCAAGCGCGGAGACGATGTGGCAAGCAGGGTTCATAAAATTCAAACCTTGCATTGAGGGCTTTTCCTGAGAGAACTATCATCGCTAGCTTTTTAAGGTTGAGAATTAAGTCCCATTCTCTGATCGCAAAATATACCGATTCGTAGACGCATGCACCGGTTTTGGATGTTGAGCATCCATAGAGGCTCTGCAAATCAAGGTTCAACAGGAGATTTCATAGGAGTATATGAACCCTGAAATTCATATGCTGAGAAGCAGGAAGAGCTTTGCGCTGAATACTAAAACTATATCCTCCCTGATGGCCGCTCGAACTTTAAACTCCTTTCTTGAAATCATCCTCCCTCTCTAAATATCTCATTGTACCGCCTAACGAGCATTGAAGGCGTCCTTTCGCTTGCTACGCGCAACTATTCATTAAACTGCAAAGATATTTTAATTAAATATTTATCCTTATACAAGTTAAAAATAAAATTATACGTTAATCTTAAGGCATTATATTTTCCTCTTTAATAAAGCGGATCATAATCAAAAACAATCAGTAGAAAACTTGCAATAGTTGCGACCTTATTGATTTAAACTAATTTCAATTCATAATATATATAATGTAAACTATCAATAAACAATTTATATGATAATATTTATGTCAGAATATTATAATCAGCAAGCTTTATACATTAATAATAACATAATAAATATGTTTATAAGATTATAATTTAATATATAACGTCATATATGATAATTATTTGAGATTATTTATTATAATTTTGATATTATGTAATGAGTTTATGTCGAATTGATAAATCCTCCAATTTAATATAAACAATATATTGATTATCACTAATTTAAAAAAGAATCATATCTTTGTGCATTATTTTTTTCGCTTTATTGTTTTTATAACAGGCCACTTAAATGTAGGATTATGCAACATCCAACCATTCTATAAAAACTTTCTCGCTTTCGTCTGCAAGGAAAGCCGAATACAAATGTCTTTAGCTCGCATACAGAGACTAGCCACCAGGGAAAGCCTTCTAAATAACCAACTTGCGATGTGGCTCATATTTTAGCGAAATGCGAATGCTTCACCACTTTATGGAACTGCGCGGAATAACATTGCGGAACGTTTTTCTCACAAAATAACCTGTCCTTGTCAAGGATCATTTTAATCTGGGGGAAAAGATTCGGTGCGTGCTGCACCTCATCCACAAACACTGGAGGCGGGTTATCCTTGAAAAAGTTCCGCTCTGCTCCACCGCGCTTATGTATTCTAATACAAAGATAATTTTTGCGTCGAACCCATACTTCAAGCGTATTGCAAGCAAATGACCAACTCCACAAGGCACGCGAGCAAAATCAAAACCGCGCCTTATATCCCCAGCCCTAAAGCGCGGGGCTTTACGGCACATTTGGTAAGCTATAGCACAAACACTATATTTCCTTGTTCAAGAGCGAGGCAGGGAACATTCTAAGTTTTGCGGATTCCGGCAAGATGCAAAACTATAAGGGCGCATACAGACTGTACAAGACGAGTGGACTTTCCCCGGGCAGTGTGACCGGAAAAGGAACGATAATTGCGGCCATTGGGAAGTTTGGCTTGTACGGACTGTATCCTGACGGTTCTATTAAGCAAACATATACCCCGAACGGCGCGTATCATGCACTTTGCTCTGAATACAAGGCGATTGCTGACAATTTTTCTGAAAGCGCACATGAGAGCGGCAAACGTGATTCCTCTATCCTTACCCAACATCACGCCATATCAGTTTTACTGTTGAGTTTGAAGCATCGGCGTTGTGCGGCTGAGGGACGCAACGCAGGACAACGTGCTGTCCATATTCAAAAATCCTGACGGCTCCACAGCAAAAAGCTCTTGCATTAGAACGACAGCAGCTTCCGAGCCACTCAAACCGGCTCCGAGGTTGCTTTTTCATTCCGCCGCATCAAGCAGAGCGACATGGTGTACACCTTTGAGGCCCCGACAGATATGCTGAGTTTCATCAGCCTCTACCCGAAGGGCTGGCAACAGGACAGCTACGCACCCTCTGCTCGGTGGTCGACCACGCTCTGTTCCGAATGCTGGAGGACAATTCGCATATCCGCAAAGTCGTGCTGCGCCTTGACAATGATAACGCGGGGCGGGAAGCGATGGAGCGGATCGCGGCGAAGCTGGCCGGGCGCGGATATGACGATGTGATCATTCTGCTCTCGCAAAACAAGTATTATAACGAAGATATCAAAACCCAAAACGGTATGAAGGCAATTCCCGCCGAACCAACAGAATCAGAAATTACAGAAACGGGCACATCTACAGTCTCAACAACATCAAGGGCAAAACTTCGGGCGACGGTCAATACGGCACGGCGCGGTTCGCCTCCAACCGCGAGCTGCAACGCACCTATAGGGAGATCCCCTTTGAGCCTGAGCAGTGGCGGAGCAGTCGCAATCTGCCCGATGTGCAGGGCATCATCGTCGGCTGCAAATCCAAAATCGGCGGCACCGTCGCGCTGGTGGCCGAAGGCGACTTCGCTCGGAACTACGGCAAGATCGCCAAAGAATATTACGGTTACAACATCGTGCTGATCGACCTCCGCGCAGATCAGATTCGCTTTTGCTTTGCGCATTTTATTTTGGAGCCGCCTTGCCAAGATCCTTGCCGTGCCTTTGCACAGTTAAGCGCGATGTTTCCGCTGCCTGCCGTCCCCGCCATGGCTTGTCTACGTTTACACCTTTGATCCTGGAGGCTCAAAATCGATAGGGAAAGTCTGCGCGTACAGATCAAAACAAAGCGGTTCTCGCGGGAAAAGTCTGCCTCACTGCTGATCACTAACTATTTGAGGTTGTTTTGATGGATTTTCGAACGATCAGGTAGAGCTTGAGAACGAACCATTTATGGCTTAAGCATTTGTTGACATCATCTGCAATTTGCTGTAATATCTAATGACCACGCTAGATATCTTTTCTGCGCTTCGACAGACTTCTTCGAGTCTCATTTTAATGGGTATAATGCTTTTCATTGGAAATTTATAGTATAATTCATGCAGGCTTCCGTTGGCTTCTTCAGAAATCTATAAACTGTGAGAATTGAAGCGGTTGCGCCGAACTTGACGTTTATTGCGCAGGCCGCTTCCCTGAGAGTTCTTGGCGGATTCGCGTCGATATATGCAAACAGTTTCGCTCTGATGCCGTCAAGCCTCTGCTTGCTCGCAACCTTCTTCTTGTCGAATGCAAAGGAAAAATCAGCGGCTATTATAATTTTTCATGTTTTTTGCAGGCATTTTAGCAGATTCCAAGCATTAGAACCATAATAAATAATAGCTCTTTGAATTGCTTTTGCCTAAAGGAAGCGCATAAATCAAATCAGCCTATTTTGCGTACATAAAACAGCTCCCAGAATATGCGACTGATATAACATTTATAAGGGCTATTATACTAAATTGCATATAATTATTAAAGAAAACATTTAAGGCTGCTTTGCTGCATTTTTTAAGCTTGGATATTTACCCCCTTATATAATTCTTTTAGATATATGCAATTTATAATACATTTTTGACATCTAATATATGCAAAAAGATAAAACTTAAATGTCATTTATATTATATAAAGTAATTCTCATTTCGAGTATCGTGTTGATAGCTTGTAAGCCTGATGCAAACTGCATGCATGTCAAGGGAGGGGCTACTATGTTTGTGGGAGATTTTAACAGGGTGGATTTGACTACATCCAACTTTTCAAAGGTAATTAAAGACAACTTGCTGTATGTGGACAAGAGCTTATTCATAGAGCATTTCTTGAACGAACCATCTGAAGTTCAGA
The DNA here is from genome assembly GCA_031269465.1 of Clostridiales bacterium. Lineage (GTDB taxonomy): Bacteria > Bacillota > Clostridia > Lachnospirales > WQUN01 > JAISWZ01. The sequence goes on from JAISZB010000078.1 coordinate 26,508, forward strand.
TTATAGCGCGCCAAAGGCGCCTAGGAAAAAGCATGAATATGTTTATGCTATACTTTTTTTTGACTGACAGGGAAGACTTCCGCCCGCTATTCGAAAAATTGCGGATCCGTCAAAGCCCTGCTTGGGAGAAGGCGCATGGCGCGCCAACCTTTCTTTTTGACTTTAAAGGCCTGAGCGTGGATGAGTATAAGAGGCAAATACAAATCATGGCAAACGATTACTGCGCCATTTATGCCGCAGATCCTAAATGCCCCCTTCATCTTAAAGAATTGCATAGCGAGTATTCGGAAAAAGGGGCGCATACATCCGACGCGATACTCAATCTCACAAAAACGGCTTATGCCGTAACAGGCAAAAGATCTTACGTTCTTATTGACGAGTATGACAAGCTTCTAGTTGACATTGTAAACACAGCAAATTACACCGATGTCAGAGACTACTTGACCAAAGTGCTGTCAGGCGCAATGAAAGGCAATTTGCATTTGGAGAAAGGCCTTCTCACCGGCGTCATGCGGGTGTCCCACGAGGGCATGCTGAGCGGCCTGAACAACCCGCGGACTTTCGATGTGTTCAAGGACAAGGTGTACGCAGGCGACTACGGGCTGACCAGGGACGAGGCGAACGATCTTTGCGGCGCAACTGGAATGAGCGCTGAAAGCATGCGATTATGGTACAACGGCATCAGGATCGGAAACCTTGAGATCTACAACACATTCAGCGTCATGAGCGCAGTGTGCGAAAGGGAATTCAGCGGATACTGGAGCAAGAGCGGCACCATGGATCTAATCTCATCCCTTTCAAGCGCCGTTCAGAAAAACGCTCTCATGGGCCTTTTGGTGCCTGGGACGAAATTGAGAGTGAAAATCGAGGATCGGGTAAGCCCTGCGGCGCTCCAGGCCGGCCTGAGCGATGAAGCCCTGTACTCCTTGCTTGTCCAGTCGGGATACTTGGCTTTGAGCGATTGGGACAAGACAAGCGGTACGGTTTGCATCCCCAACAAGGAGCTTGAGGATGTCTGGAGCAGGTTCATCTTCAAGACTTTTTTCCCAAACGCCGGATCAAGGTTGCAAAGCATCTTCAGTCTGCTGCAGCCTGACAAGATCGCTCAGGAGCTTGAGCCATACCTATTGGAGACCCTTGACGAGCTGTCGTTCCACAATGTACCCTCGCATGTGTGCAAGGATGGAAAGCGAAGAACACACGAAGCGTTTTACCACAATGTTGTTTTCGGCGTGCTTAAAGGCGGGCAAACCGATCTGAAGTACGAGGCCCTTCTGTCAAATCGAGAAAGCGGAGACGGACGTTGTGATGTTGACATGGAGCTGCGTAATGTCTGCGTTATAATCGAGTTCAAGTCAGGCGCGGAGGATGAAGATCTGCTGAAGCTGGCTATGAAAGCGATTGATCAGATCGAGGAGAAGAGATATGGGTTTTCTTCCAAATTTCCCGTCATCGGCATAGGAGTGTCATGCTTTAAAAAACGTTGCAAGGTGATGGGCAGATGGGTAGATTATTCAGGGTAGAGGCAGTACTGCGTTGTTTAGTTTGAGTTGCAATTTGCACTAAAGCATCATCTTTCACAGGAAACCAGAGGAGCGAACCGCAAAGGCTATGCTCTAGTCATCTCTTTTCCGTATTCCAACAGCGGCTGGATGCAGGTGTTGCCAAGAATGCCAGCCGGAGTGGATGAAACGCATCATCCGCCATTAGCGATGGCATGCAATCCAAAACGCGAAGCCATATGCGTCCTTGATATACCCGATAGATTTCTTCAAGGCGCTTTCGCGGTTCAAGGTGTTGGCTGGTATGTTCTCCATCCCTGCCGGCTCAATGCTTGACGGCTCAAAGTCCACGCGCTGCGCATGCAATGCGCCTGCGGCTTTGCAGGAGCTCCAGCTGTTCAGCCCTCCCTTCGCTGTTGAAGATGCCGCTCTTGACGCGTGGCATGGCGGCGGGCGGATCGTCCAGCTGTGGACAGCCAAGAGCCATCATCATGCTGGCCTGCGGATCAATGCCGTACAGGCAGGCCTTGAAGTCCATCCGGGACGGCGCCGCGACGAGGTTCAGGGTTAAACCGGTTTTTCCGCAGAGCCCTTTTGATTGCTGAGCGCACAGGTTATGCTCATAAGTTCGCGTCTCTTTTCACTTTTTCTGATAATTTTGCTAGGGTAAAAAATAAGACTAATGCGGCAATCCCTTTCTCATCAAGGTTCTTGCTGGTTAGTCCTATTATGACACATTCCTATGTCCGAAACACAAGAGCAAGCTGAAATTCTCTTTTAAGACAAATGGCATGAGCGGCAAGCATTGTATGGGGACCGCAGCTTACGGCTACTTGTGTGACGAGAAGCGGGAAAACTGGATTGTGGGCGAGGAAGACTCCGAAGTCGCGAGAAGTATGCGCGGCATGGCGAGTGCGTGAGCAAAAGCACGACCACGAAAGACCCTTGCAGGCGGAGTTCGCCCGCCGTTGCCTTCATCCTCTAAAAGCGCGAATATTCAGGCCATGCTTGCAACTTCAAGACCCTCAAACATTTCAAGGGCAAGAAGAATCGCTACGTTGACGAAGGCGAATGGACGATTTTTGAGAATGTCCACGAGTGCTAGTCTTATGGCTGTAGAAATCCAAAGCCCGTGAACGGGATTTTCTCGTTGTTCACAGGCTTTTGTTTATCCCGTCATTGGCTGAATACTTCTGGTGCGGAATAGCTCTGGTGAATATCGGAGATTAACAACCTGCAATCAGTCTGCGCCTTTCCAGCAACTTGCACGCTTCGTATTTTCCGATACGCATTGTCCTAATTTTGTCCATCAGTGAATCTAGTCCAGCAAATGCGGGCAAGGTAGTTTTCTGACAAGAAATTTCCGAGAATTGAAATGCTTAACCACTTAATTGGCAACGTTGAACCCAGATTACTATAGCATAAATTTGATAAATTTAAACTATCGAAAAAAATATATTCTAAAATTTATTATTATAATTCCAAAATCGCTTTATTCAGAGCTGTTCAGAAAGCCTCTTGACTTTATGAAAGTAATGGTTTACAAACAATAACTCCTTCTTTCATGAACCGCCGAAATGGACGAGGCCTATATCGGCGCTCCCGAAAAAGGAGGCAAGCGCGGCAGGGGCACGACGAAAACCCCGGTTTTAGCCGCGCTTTCGCTGGATGCCCTTGATCATCCCCAACATGCCAGGCTCGAGGCGGCAACCCGTTTCAGGCGAGGATCCGCGGAATTTCGCCGTTGGCGGCGCCGCACCCGGCTTAAACAAAGTTTGACATAAAATCAATCCTGAGAATCTAAAATGGCTTCATGCCGCAGTATCCAATGCAAAGGCGTCCGCCGACGGCACCTTCCACGGCCTCGGAGACAAGTATTTTCAAAGATGCTTAAACGAATTTTGCTATCGCTTCAACCGAAGAAATTTAAAGGCCAGGGCTTTTTCAGGCTTCCCTGCGCATGCGTGCCGTCCAAGGCGATCATCCGCAGTTTGCTCGTCTCCTGATTAGGCTTCGGCACTCATAAAAAGCCTTTTTTCTAAGAAGATGCCAGTACGCTCAGACGCCTCCCAAAGAACCGTCGATATTTAGCATTCCTACTGAAATTCAGTATTTATCTGTAATTATTAAATTAAATTATTTAAATATTCCGGTAACAAGACTGTGAAATTTTTATCAAGTCAAAAACTGATCAAGCTGGATACTCATTAAGCGAATTATGGATATTATGCAGGCATTTACATAGGTAACATAATGTGATATGATCAGGCTGGAAAGGAGGCGCTTGTCATCACGCGAAATTAAAGATGATTTATCTCTTGGGCAAGGGCAACTGATGCAGCTTGAAAATAGAGTTGCCTAGACTGAAAATATGGCAGTAATAAATCGGGGGCTTATGGTGCTAATTGCGCCATTAGACGACTGATTGACAGGCAACCGCAGGTCTTTCAGCAACCCGCTGTGGCTTTGGGATCACGCAAATTCATGCTACGCTTGGCCTCCCCAGCGGAGGGTTCAGGATTTCATAGCCTTCGCGGAGAACTTGCCCGCCTGGCATCCCCTTCTCATGCGCCGCACCAGCGCTTCCGGCACTCTTTGAGCCAGCAATTAAGCAACTTGCCTTTTTATTCCAGTATCCCTGAAAAGCTCGGTAATCCTTGAAAGCGCAAGGGGTAGGCAGGTTGTTCCATCTCTCTTCTCCTTGGGACAAATCCGATAACGAATGTACAAACTCGACATAACAATCAGATGAGGTGGCAAAATATATGCATGGTATGTATCGACGTCATCGCAAATCAAGCAACAATAAAGTCATTATAATATCAATAGCAACCATCTGCATATGCTTCGCAGCCGCCGCCATTTTTTTCGCCTTGCGCGGATCTCCTCCGCCAGGCAGTGACGCCGGCGCGCCTGAAGCTGCAGAAAAAACTGAAAAGCCTAAAGCTCCCCCTGAACCTGATGAACTTATTGAACAGTACATGTCGCTAATCAACTCAGGGGATTTTAGATCTATGTACACCTATCTTGCGACAATTGAAAATGCTTTTATTTCCGAAGAGGATTTCATTGAAAAGAATCAGAACATTTACGAAGGAATAGAAGTCTCCAATCTAACGGTTAACGCCCGCAAACCCGCAGTTGGAGAAGATGGTTCAATAGCAGTCGATTACACTTGCTCGATGGATACGGCCGCAGGCGCGATTTCCTTTGCCAATCAGGCACGATTCATAAAAAACGATGACGGCTCGCATTCTCTTATATGGAAGCCCAGCCTTATATTCCCTGCTCTTGAAGGCAACCGAAGGGTGCGCGTCAATGTTTTGAAAGCAACGAGAGGCACTATATACGACCGCTTCGGAGAAGTGGTCGCCGGCCCCGGAACCGCTTCCTCAGTCGGCTTCGTCCCAGGAAAGATGACGGGAGGCGCTGGAAGAGCAAAGCCTTCTCCCTCTGCTGTCCCTGAGGAGCCTGCGGCTTTTGATAGCGAGTTTCAGGACGCTGGCGAAGCCAATCCCGAAATTTTTGAAAGCTCGGCCCCTCAGGATTCAGAGGCAAGTAAAACCCCGGATCCCGAAGCCGTCCAGCGTGAGGCAGACATCGCCAAAGTAGCTGAACTATTGGAGATGAGCGTTGAAAGCATACATAAGAAGCTGAATGCTTCCTACGTAAAGGATGGCACCTTTGTAGAGCTTAGAAAAATCTCCGGCGACGATGCAGATCTGGAGGAAGAACTTCTGAGAGTTCCTGGCATCTTAATCAATACCGCATCAGTTCGCTTCTATCCCCTTGCGGAAAAGGCAGCCCACCTCGTCGGCTACGTCCAGGCAATCAGCGCGGAGGAGCTGGAAGAGCTAAGCGGAGAAGGCTATCACATAAACAGTGTAATTGGAAAGACAGGACTGGAGCAAATCTACGAAAACAAGCTAAGGGCGATAGACGGCGTTGAAATTCTCATAGTCGAGGAAGATGGGACTTTCGTGCAGACTCTGGCTAAAACCGACCTTAAAAACGGCGAGGACATAATGCTTGCAATATCATCAGCTCTTCAGAGCAAACTATACGACCAGTTTGAAGCCGACAAAGCATGCTCTGTCGCCATGCACCCCCGAACAGGCGAAATTCTGGCCCTTGTCAGCACCCCCTCTTACAATTCCAACGACTTTGTCATCGGAATGCTCTCAAGCAAATGGGAGGCCTTGAATGAAGATGAAGCAAGGCCGATGCACAACCGCTTCCGGGCGGCGCTTTCCCCAGGTTCAACGATGAAAGCCATAACAGCGGCCATAGGGCTTGAAACAGGTATTATTTCACCGGATGACGACTTCGGCCGAAGCGGCAGGATTTGGCAGAATGACAGCAGCTGGGGCGGGTACAACGTCACCACTCTAACCGAATACAACGGCCCCGCCAACATAGAAAACGCTCTCACCTACTCAGACAATATTTTCTTTGCAAAAGCCGCTCTGCTAATAGGCTCTGATACATTTGCAAAGGAACTTGTAAAACTAGGCTTTGAAGAGAAGATCCCCTTTGACTTCGGACTCTACTCTTCGATAATATCCTCTACTGAAACATTCACATCTGATATCCAGCTGGCTGACAGCGGCTTTGGACAGGGGCAGATTCTTGTCAACCCTATACATCTGGCAAGCATATACGCCTCATTTGTCAATTACGGAACCATTCTCGAACCCAGGCTGACGCCTTCAGAGAATCCTGTTATATGGAAAGAGAATGCTTTTTCGGCTGATACCGCAGGCATCATACTAAACGGACTCAAGCGAGTCATAGAGCTGGGCACAGGCAAAGAGTCCAGAATTCCAGGGGTCGAGCTTGCCGGAAAAACCGGAACCGCTGAAATAAAACTTTCAAAGGGCGATGCCGACGGAACTGAGCTGGGGTGGTTTGTAGCAATGACATCGGATCCGAATTCACCCAATCAGCTTCTCATCGCATCCATGGTAGAGGATGTAAAGGAGCGGGGGGGAAGCCACTATGTCATAACAAAGGTGAGGCCGGTACTTGAGGAATGGCTCATGAACGCCAATTAGAGTTCAAAATATTAAAAGGGGGCTACGCCGCGCCTTGACAAACATTTATAAAGCCAAGAGTTGGATACAAGCCATCGCTTGCATAAAGACCTTTGAGCAAAAGCGGCGAATTTAGATTGCAGCGCTTTGCTGCTGCGCATCCGCAACAAGGAAAATTGCATAGTGCTAGACATGATTTGTCCATCAGAAGAAAGCGAGAGAACCTTTTCCCAAACTCGTGTTGTCAAGGTGTTTTGTCCAAGTCCCAAAAAAACCGTACGGACGTTGGTCCGTGAGAGGTTTTGTCGTTTTCGAGCAAAACAAAGAGCCTTGGAAATGCTTGTTTCAAGCATTCTCAAGGCCTTGACTGTTGAGTCGAACGTATTATGGGTTTTTGCGATTCAAGATGAGGTCAGGTGGTATGTGTCGCCTAATGCTCCGGTTGTTTACGACATTTTGCCAGCCCGAATAAGGGCTTTGCGCAGCAAAGACAAGGGCTGCAGAAATGCGGGTGGAGAGTGGCGTGGCGTGGGAATGGAGCGAAGCGGAATGACCTATCCACACGGAACCCCGAGGGCCTTTAGGCCCGAAGCGTTATCAGACCTGTTAGGCGCAACAGCTTCTGCTTTTTTACTTTATTTTCTTTGCCATTATTAACATTACTTCATCAATTTCACTGCTTATAATTGTATTATTTATTTCCAATATGGTAAAGCCATTATTTTTCATTAATTTTATTATACTGTCCTTTGTATAATATTGATCCCATAATATATATTCCTTAATCTTTTTATTTTCTTGATTTAGTATAAAATATCTTGTTCCTATTGCATTTTCTTTTGTAAAGTGTTTTATTTCTTCCATTAAAAAATATGGCTTTCCATCCCAAAAATCATTTCCGTCAGATATATACCAGTATTTTTTCTCTTTTTTATCAGCCAAAATTTCTTTTCCAAATACGTCAAATATAAATACCCCATTATATGTTAATAAATTCTTTATTTTTTCAAGCAGAATAGTTTGCTCTACTGGTATTAATGCACCAAAATCGCAGTAAATCATTAATGCGGTTGAATATTTTCCGTTGATGTCTCTTTTTAAATAATTTCCATATTTATATTCTACTAAGCCTTTTATCGTATTATTTTGTTTTGCGTAATTTATTGATTCTAAATTAAAATCAATCCCTAAAACATTATGCCCCAATTTCCCCAATTCATAAGCATATAATCCAGGGCCGCAACCAAAATCTATTATATTTGAATTTTTATTTATATGATCGTCAATCCATTCAATTGTTCTTGTCCTTATTTCCTTTGTCCGTGACGCTCCTTCATTAGTCTCGTCCAAATGAGTCTCTAAAAGCCTTTTTGCAATATAATCATCGGTCCATATTGATTCATTACTTCTTTGAAATAATTTCAAATGTTTTTTGTACATAATTTTCACCCATTTCAACAATTTTCATTGTTTTTATTGTGTCAAATGCTTTTGCAACGACTTTCAGAAATTGCGCCTAACTACCGTATAGACGCACCTTCTCTGTTCGTGCCGTTTTGCGCAGAACCCTTTGTTTTTCCTGCGTTCGGAGAGTTTTTCTATGCAAAATGCGAACCCTGCAAACATACCGCTCCGGCTTGCTTGCCGTTTTGCGCCGCAACCCATCGCGTCAGCCAAAAAACGATTGTCATCACAGGGATTGTAACACTTTGTGACAGGAAAAGCAATTGCGGCGCGGAAGGCCGATAAAATTTTACCAAGCAACGGCAGCCCTTCTCGGGAGGGAGAGCGCGGCGCGTCCCCTCCCGAAAAGGGCTGCCGTTCCATGCCCCGCGTTTTCAGCCGCTTGGGCCTCTCCGGTTTCGGCCCAAGATTTCAAGGGCGTTCCGCTTGACGGTTTCCACTCGCCCCACCTCGTCTTTCAGCTTGCGGCAATCAGCGTACGGCACGGATTTCTCGGCGGTCTTGGCGGCGCGGTTCGCTTCGTAATAATCCTGCGCCGCGTCCAGAGCCTTTTGCGCCTTGCGCTCCGTGAAAAAGCCATTTGTTTTTTTGCGGCTTCATACTCTGCATACAGCTTTTCGTACCGCGCCTTGTGTCTGCGATTGCTCTTGAAATTCACGCTGTGCCGGATATGCTCGTCAAGAGTATTCAGACGCCGCTCAACTTTTTTCAGCTTTTGACCCACGCCGTTAAGCCTGCCTGTCATTGCGCCGGCTTTGGCGTTCAGGCCGGCCATGTCAGTGATGTTGTTTTCCGTGAGGAAGTTCAGCGTCCGCGTCGCGATTTTCAGATTGGCGATTTTCCGATTCGGTTTTCAGCCATTCTTTGACGCTGTTTATCCTCGCCCGAAGCTGACGGATTTGCGCGTTGGCGGCGGCGATTTCGCGGTTGATGTCCCCACGATCCGTGGCAATGCCTTTGCGCTCCATTTGGGAAGCGGCAACGCCGAGTTGGATTGTCGGTATTTGCTCTGTGCTGTTTTGTTCCGTCGAGAGTTCCGCTGGCAGGGCAATCTCGATTTCCCGCGATAGCTGCGAGTTTTTTGCTTTTCGATTTTCTCGGCGGCGTCCCACAGCACGCCACGATCCCCGTATTCCGAGGGCGCGTGTGGGGCGCACAGCGCCCCGCAACCGCGGCCTGTGGATATTGTGCCGACTATCACCTCCAATTGGCCAAGCGCCTTAAACTGTTGCGGATGGAGCGTCTACCTCTCTGTAATAGTGGCGGTTGGACAACCACCCTTTACAGTATATATTCTCCATGATAGCCTCTATTCCACCGCAATTGGAATTAATGACGCATGTTTCCACATGCCATAAATCAGGCTCAATACGGCGCTTTGCCGCTAACGCGTTGACTGCGTAAAAACGCGAGCCACAATCCAGCATGAAGTTAAGGGAACTCAAGCCAATCCTTTAGCCTTCGGCGCAAAAAGTCCGTCGTCTCTAAGGAGTCAGGATGAATTTCCGAAGCCTTGCTTTTTTGCTCTTTCGCTGGCCTTTGCGCAACGCAGCCGCTTTCTATAGCGAGAATTCCTGCGGCGCGTCAAGCCAAATAAGCAAACCGCAGGACATGCGGGGTTGACTCGCTTACGCTTAAGCAGTTGGCGCGTGAGCGAGAAGCCCCGCCTCTTTATGCGGTGGGAGTAGCCAAATCAATCTATCGCCGCCCTGGACTCTGCGAGCGTGCGTCCTCCCCCTTGTTCCGCCGCATGAACGCCCTATCAGATTATCAATTGCGGACTCATTCTCTCTGATCGTCTCTTCGGCCAGATAGACTCCGGGTTTTCTAAGACCTAGAAACTCTTCGATCCACCACCCGCAATAGAAAAGGATGATGATGGAATCCGCCCATGGAAGCGCAGGCGCTAAAATATATACTGATTGCAATCTATGTGCCTATTTTGGAGCTTGATTATCCACTTTTGCGTTGCGTAATCAAGTTTCATAACCGCAATCTTTCATGCTCATATGCTGATTTGCATAGTTATCTATGTTGGGGCTTGACGATCAACTTTCAAGGTGCGAAATGCCGATATCGGCATTTCGCACTCGCTGGATAATCAAGCTCCAATATAGATGCTTTTGACTGCAAATCGGCATGTACCAGGATCGCATCCAGTTGCCGCAGTTTTTAGTCGCGAGCTTTCAAAGAGCCCTGGACAAAGGCTTCTCTGCGAGGGAAAGCGCGCAAAGCGGCCTCGCCTCTTTGCAGTCCATAGCGCATCGCCATCCCTGGCGCAAGAAGAAGTGAAAACACCAGCAAGCAACAAAATATTAGCGGAGGAGAATAAAATCCATAGGCCGTTGCAGCAACAGCGGCATCATCGCGAAACCACGGCTTAGCGCTAAGCCGAGCACCGCTGCGGCATTGACTTCCGTGCGGCTTCTGATGAGCACCCCCTCGCGTCATACTTCATCAATCGCCATACATGTAAAGTGCCCGTGTTTGGAATTGCTCACCATCACGCTCCCGTCAAAAATCATGACCTCCAGCACCGCTGAGGCCGCAAGCGGCATGAAAACCTCTATAGCTTGGAATCCACGGTAAGAGAGATGCGCGCTTATCCCGACAGATTTCCCATCTACATAAAGTTCCATATTCGGATCTCCTGCAGCTATGCCCTCCAGGTCAATGCCAATGGATATTCGCCATATTCGAACTATTGGCGGCAGTTTTATCTGGGTTCCTTCGGGGTTTATACTGACATTTTTTGTTGCCCATTTAGTCGTAAACGCAACTGCCGAACCCGAACTCACATTCTGCTTGGGCTTGACGGTAAAACAGCCGTAATCCGTAATCGTCATCGGACCAGGCAAGCCTCGAGGACCCTGAGGGCCCATGCTTCCCGGAGCTCCCGGCGGTCCCTCCTGGCCTTGATTTCCCTGCGGCCCCGGGGGACCTTCAGGACCTGCTGGCCCTATAGATCCCTGAGGGCCTTTGCTTCCCGGAGCTCCCGGCAATCCTTTTGGTCCCTGAGGGCCTATCGGTCCCTGAGGGCCTTTGCTTCCCGGAGCTCCCGGCAATCCTTTTGGTCCCTGAGGGCCTATCGGTCCCTGAGGGCCTTTGCTTCCCGGAGCTCCCGGCAATCCTTTTGGTCCCT
>JAISZB010000174.1 GCA_031269465.1 Clostridiales bacterium
TTAGTACGAAAATACATTTTATGGACATTTGTCCACGTCTCAAACACACAAATAGCTTAATATTTTCATCCTTAGTGGTGAAGCGAAGCTTCATAGGGGTTTATATGAAAAGCAGTATATCTAAAATCAAATGGCTCAAACGCAACGCTCATACCGTCCAACCCATAATGTAATCCGGCTCTATCTTTACGGTGCGAACGCGCGTATCGCCTACAAGGAGCGTATCTCCCTCTACTGCCTTAACCTCGTAGCTTTTTGGGTCGCCTCTGAGACCAAATCCGGTCTTTTTCGCGCTGGCTTCCTTAGCCACCCAAAACCGTATGACAGCTTCCGGGCCTTCCATCCCTTTTAGCAGTTCAATTTCACTGTCAGTGTAGGCCATTTTGATGAAACTCTCTGATTTTTCCTCTATTCTTTCCAAATCAATTCCCACAGGCTCGCGAGCCGCGATTGCAGCCGACGCGTTTCCTTTATGCGCTATGGACACATGCAGGCAATCCACTTTACTCGCCGCTCTGCCATATCCAATGACATAAGGCTTGCCATTATCGTCATGCGTGCAGTAAAACTCAATGGGGTGCATCATATCTCCGCCGTCCGCTACATACGAACGCACTGCGTCTTTTAACGTGATGCGGCTGATGATGTTTTCTCTTTGACTTTTAGGCGAACCAAGTTTATCGTAGAATTCCCTATCCGGTCCGCTCATATATCTCTTAGCGAGTATGAAAAGTAGATTTCCGGAAGCCTCGCTCTCAAGAAATGCCACTCCCGGAGCTATTTCCTCCGCTAAGCAGTTTTTATGCGGATTTACAATCACATTCCATACAGAAATGACATTGACAAAACGCTGGCATACAAAATCATGAGCTACGCTCCAGACCTTGCCTCCGCGCTTAAGCACCATGTTCCCCGCCACCGAGCTGTCTGAAAGCTGCGTTATAAGCATCGTATGGTCGAAGGTCCCTTCCTGATCGAAGATATCCTCATAGAAAACCAATTCTCTCATGCGCACCGGGAAGGAAATGGTATTCTCCGTCTGCGTCAAATGCAGATACAGTCCGAGCTGCTGCCCCATAATATCAAGCAAGGAGCCTTTTCCAACCTGCTTCTCCGCTATGCATTTCATTCCGCGCGCGCAAATTCTCGTCTGCTCGATCAAAGAATGGTATTGAGGTCCATGGAAGCTGAAATTGTCATATAATACCCTGGCCGGTATAGGCTCTGAGATTTCGGGGCCTATATCCCATTCCTTGACATATTCGTCAGGCAGCTCCGGCCAAGATTCGCTCAGGGTGCATTCAGCTTTAGCATATTCTCCCAAGGTGATCTCAATGACATCTTGCTTGATCCATTTTCCTTTAACGCTGACATCGCAGGGCTTCTCCAGCCCTATCCATTTATAGGCGGTTACATTGGCTATTCTAACTAATTTCTCTCCGGGAGCGCTGTTCTTGGCTATTTCCGCAACCAGTTCAATTGTCATGGTAAACGGCACTACCGGGTTTAAATCTCCGTGGAAAGGCCAGCCTTTAGGTTGGCGGACAATAGAGTGATCCTGCAGGTAAGGATGGTCATCCAGCTTCAGGTGAAGCGTATCCTCAAAGGAGACCCCGATCCTTGACGGCGCAAGGGCTGCCTTTGCCTGCCTGGCGCTAAAGGCGCCTGAATCTGGCGAGCGCAGTCCGGAAACGTTCAAGCGCCGTTCAAAGAGGCTGCTCAGTTCACGCTGAACCTCAATTGCGCCTCGTATATTCTCGTTGACTGCCGCAGTTATGGGATCCGAATGGCCGCGGGGCGATTCGGCGAAAAAAGCCGCTCCAGACTCCGCCGATATGTATTTGCGGCGCACAGCATCGCTTAATTCTGGCAGTTCGGTAAGATAAGGCGGCGCGCCCCTGGACAGCGTCAATGGGTTGTGAGCTACACGGTAAAACATTTTCACGCCCAAGAAAGCGGCGTCAGCCTGTCGGCCTTCTATGAATATAAGCGCCATCGCGCGGCGCATCTGATCAGCGCAGGCGCGATTGTCTACGCTGGTCGATATCGCCCCGAAGTCTCTGTCCTTTAAAATATCCTCAACAAAGCCTGTGAGGCTGCCAAGCCCGATTTGGATGAAAACCCGGGCTTGCCGCTCATCATAAAGCTTTTCGATCATTTCTCTGAAATAAATAGGTCTAGCCATTTGCGAGGATAAAAGATTTATATATTCTTCGCCGTCAGTTGGCACTAAATCCAGCGTGCTGGACGACCATACGGGAACCAGGCCTTCTTGAACGCGAGCGTTTTCGTATGAGGACGCATCAAGCGCCATTTCCTCCAAAGCGAACGGCGTATGCCAGCCGGGGCCGGCGGGCATGTCTTTATACATAAAGCCTTTTTTCTCAAGCTCATCCATCAGCGCAGCCACGGAGGCTTCATCTCCGCAAAGCAACACCTGGCTTGGGCAGTAATCGCCGGCCAAATGCAGATTTGGCGCTTTATCGCACCACGCCTGCGCCTCTTGCCGGCTTACTCCGCCAACGGCGACAAAGCGGCGGGGCTTAAAGTTCTTCCGGTCGCACAATAAAACCATTTCGTCCAATAATCTTTGAGACCAGCCATTGCCCGCCATTCCGGCGAACATAGCCGCAACCCATTCGCCTATGCCTGTCCCGGCGTACATATCGGCTTCAACGCCCAGCTTGTCAAGCCCCATCTTTATGAGTTGCTTCGCGCAATACGCCCTTAGCGCTGCCGAGCTTTCCGATGTCTCGCCGCCTTGCCGGGCGCCCTCGGAAATCAGTTCGTCTATATACGGCAGTTTCAGGCTGTCGCTGAGGCTGTCCATATCATTGTCCCATTCAGAAGCAACGTCTGGGAACAGAAATGCGATTTTTCCCCCGTCCGAGAGCAATGGCTTATTTGTAAACCAAATATCAGATTCGCCTCGGGAAGGAGCGTCATTTTTAACGATGCCTATCGCCTGCCTGATGCGCTCCTCGCTCGGGTCAAACACCACAATGCGGTAATTGCCTCCGGTATCAGTGAAATACCCTTTTTCAAGCTTAAGAACCAGAGCTTGGCCGTCAACCGCCGATACCATCAGAGCTTCGCCCCAGTAGGGTTTTGGCTTGCGCCGCCTTGCAGGGGGTTCATACGCGTACATTATGGCATGGGCGTTTATTCCGCCGAATCCGAAAGCGTTAACGCCGGCAATCAGCGGGATTTGCTCGCCATCCCAGTCAATAAGTTCCTGCGGAGGCATGAAGCGCGACTCAAACATGGCGGCCAAAGGCCTCTCGCAGTGCAGCGTAGGCGGTATTTTCCGCCAATATAGGGCAAGCGCGGTTTTAATGATGCCAATCATGCCGGCCGCGGGCATTGTATGCCCTATATTTGATTTGACGGAGCCGACATACGCGCGGGGGTGCGTATTGTCTCCGAAAAAGTTCTTAAGCGTTGTAATTTCCGTCCGATCGCCCGCGATTGTACCTGTGCCGTGGGCTTCTACATATCCGATGCGCTCGGGATCCATTCCCGCTTTCTGCCACGCCTGCTCCAGCGCCCGCATTTGTCCGCTGACGGAAGTGACCGTTACATGCGAAGAGGCTCCATCACTGCAGATTGCGGTCTCTTTAATAACTGCGTAAATACGATCGTCGTCCTCCAACGCTTTTTTAAGCGTCTTTAGTACGACAAACCCCCCGCCCTGCCCGATCAGCAATCCGTCGGCGTCTTCGCTGAAGGGCGCTATGACCTGCTTGCGAGACATTGCTCCAAGCAAGTCGAACGCTCCCCAAAACATGGCGTTATGCGCGCTGTGCATCCCGCCTGCTACCGCTAGGTCGCACTGGCCGCTGCGAAGGAGGCTGATGGAATGGTTGATGGCGACGATTCCGCTGGAGCAAGCGGCGTCTACCGTATATGCCGGGCCATGCATATCGAACCTGTTCGCCACAAGAGACGCCACAAGGTTGGGCATGGTGCCGATCGCCATATCCGGTTGATAGCGGCCCTGCTTGCTTTGATAGGCTTTTCGGACCTTCTCAAGGTCTTCATCCGTTAGATCCGGCAGCGCGCTTTTAAGCAGCGAGGAAAGCTGCTGAGCCATGCGGATGATCTCCACGCTGCGCAACTGAGTGATGCCGGAAAAGTTGCCTTTTCCTATGATGATGCTGCAATTTTGCAGCGGCAGCTTTTTCTCGAAAACACCTGCGTCTATCAGCGCCTGATCCGTCGCAGCCAAGGAAATGAGATGATCAGGATCGGTTCCTCCTGCGGTAATGGGCATAATTCCATATCTTATAGGATCAACCTTGAATACGTTGCTGAAGCCGCCCCTTTTGCAGTAAAAACGATCTATTCCGTTGGGTTCGCCGCTGAAATAGCAGGGTTCTATAGCATCCTCAGGAACCTCTGTAATGAAATCGCCGCCTCTGGCAATTCCGCTCCAAAACTCATCAACATCGTCTCCCGCTGGGCAAAAAACGGATATTCCGACAATGGCTATGTCTTGGGATTCCATGCTCCTATCACTCATTTTCGTTAACCGCCATTTTGATAAATTCAGTTACAGACTTTTCGTCACTTTCTATAGCAATCACTTTGACATCGTCATTATACTTCAATTCGTTGGCAAAGAAATCGGCGCCTTGGCTCAGCTCAATAAAGGAGATGCCTTTTTTGAGGAATTCTTTTTCTAAGGCGCTGGTAACCATGCCTGCGCCTTTCCATGGCCCCCAGCTGAATGCGGTTACCTTCAAAGCGGGATACAGCTTCTTGAGAATTTCCGCAGTTATGTCCATCGCGCTGTTTCCGGCAGCGTAATCAACCTGGCCGGCGTTGCCAAACGCAGCTGAGGTGCTGCTGAACAGAACGAGCATTTTAAGTTCGGGAAGCAGCTCTTTCACAACGCTCATGAGCGGCTGCGCCTTAGTATTATATACGCGCTCGAAAGAATCTCTATCCTTGTCGCTAAAGAACTTATCCTCCAAAATACCGGCGGCGTGAATGACTCCGTCTATTTTCCCGTAGCGGCTCTTTATCTCTGAAAGCGCAGCGGCAAAGGCCTCTGAATCCATTGCGTCAGCCTGCATATATTCCGCTTTCGCGCCCGCTTCCTCAATTCGAGCTATAGAAGCCGTAATCCTGGTCGACTTCAATACAACCTTCGCCCTAGCCTCTATCTCCCGGGGCTGTTTCATGCCTTCTTGCTCAATCAGGTATCTGCGGACTTCATCAATTGCTTCAAATGCCGGGTAGTCTTTGGACTCATAAGGCGTGCGGCCGATGAGTATGTACCTGCAGGGAACGTCCTTTGCGAAACGCGCCGCGATGTGCGCTGTAATGCCTTGCGCGCCGCCTAAAACGACGACGGTTGAATCCCCATCCAAGACATTTATGTCTTCTTCAGCTTTCCCTTCCCTGATTTCAGGAACCATAAGGATGCGATCCCTGTTCCGATAGCATATCTCCGGGATAAAATCATCCGTAGCAAGCTCGTCAACAACGATTTCAGCAAAGGCTTCCGGATCAAAGACAGTTTCGAATAAAACCGTGCGGAAGGATTTTCCTAAATACTCGTGAGCCATCGTTTTCAAGAACCCGCTAAAGCCTTCAGGCAGTCCAGATATATTCTTAGATGAAAGCGCCGCGCCCACCGCGTCGTCAAACGCAAGCGCCCACTGCAGCCTGTCTATGTTCACGCTCTTGAGCATGTCGAATAAATCAAACGCTGTATACTTATTTGCGCCGCAGGATGAGTTTATGAGAATGACGCCGTCGCACTCAGACAAACGATCATCCTTGGGATCTTGGAAAATCTCCGGCTTCGCCCCAAGGCTCCAAAGCGATTGCGCAACCATTTCGGCAAGGCCGTTCCCGTCGTTAGTCACCGCAAACGTTTTTCCGCTGATGCGGGTCAAATCCTTTTTCTTAATGGGACGATCCTTTTCAAAATAAGTCATTCGAATGATGCCGGTTGGAGTTGCAATTGGAGGCGCCGCCTCATCTCCAAGCTTCGGGACAAATTGCGCGCCTTCAAAGCTTGACTGGTCAGTAAGCTTGCCTTCTGCGGCATCCTGGCCGATTTTTTCAATCCATGCCGTCAATTCCCTGAATTTCTTGATGGAAACAATCTTTTCAAAGAATAGATCCATGTTGACGTCGCTTTGCTGGAATTTGACCCTCTTAAGCAGCTCCGCGACAATATCCATCTTCTTGATGGAGTCTATGCTCAAATCCGCTTCCATATCCATGTCAAGATCCAGCATTTCAACAGGATATCCTGTCTTTTCACTGACGACGGCAAAGATCATGTCAGTAATTTGCTCGGCTGAGAGAGACAGGAGATCCGGCAGCTCGGACTCTTCGTCAGCCGGGGCCTCTTCGCCTTGAACGCCCTTGCTCTCATAGGATAAATTATCGCTTGATGAGAGCAAATCAAGCCGCCTCGTCGCTACTCCGGCTCGCGGAGCGAGTTCGGGAGCGCCTAAATAGCCTATCATAACATCCCGCTGATCCTGGATCATGTTATTCATGTTGTCCAGATAAGCCATCATTACATGCTCGACGCTTAGCAATTCAGAAGCGCCGCCTTTAAGGACCGATGGTGAAATAGTCTTGGATGAGCTCTTCCACGCATGAGGCGGCAGCTCGCCAACCTCCGGAACAGCATACCGCCCGTCGACATTCCATATAATGCCGTTCTTCTTGTTAAGTGACGGTTCGTCAGTATTCAACATGACAGCGTCTCTGCCTTCAAATAATTTTTCCATATCTATCATTCTTCCTGTAGCGATATATTTTGCAAGCCCCTCCAGGAAGAAGGTCAAGCCTTCCGTTCCATTCCGTTCCGTTTGGATGACGGCGGTCGACTTGTCTTTTAAAATCTCAGATGCTAGCTTAGTAAGCGCTTCTCCAGGACCTGCCTCGATAAATACGCAAGCCCCGTCATCGTACATTTTCTGGATCTCTTCAGCAAAGAGCACGGGCTTGACCAAATGTTCGGCGAGCCGCCCCTGTATTCCGTCTTCGGGATAAATCCCCGCGCTGGTGTTTGACCAGACAGGGAGTTCTGGAGCGCTGAAGCCGACTTCTTTCAATGCAGCCGCGAAATTCTCGTCTGCGCCCGCAATAATGGGGCTATGGAACGCGCAGGCGACATTGAGCTCTGTGTATGATACTTCCGCCTCTTCAGCCTTGTTCAAAAACGCTTCTATTCCCGCGTCCGTTCCCGCCACGACTGTTTGCCTGGGCGAATTGAAATTTACGGCCCAAACATCCTTTTCTCCGTCAAGCAGCGACTCGAGCGTTTCCCTATCTGAAAAGACAGCTGCCATGCGTCCCGGCTCATCCGCGGCGGCGCTCAGAATAGCCTCTGCGCGCGCGCGGCTTAAACCAGGCAGGCTTTCCTCGTCAAACGCCCCCGCGAAACACAGCGCGGGAAGCTCCCCATAACTGTGGCCCGCAACCATATCGCAAGAGACGCCGAAATGCTTTAGCAACCCGGCTATCGCCAAATCTACGACGCCCAGAAGGACCTGTGCGCTGCGCGTATCTGTAATGGCCTTGCGCTGCGCTTTTCTTTGCTCGTCCGTAAAAACCGCAGTCGGGAACAGTATCTGCTCGTATTCCGGAAGTTCGTTTAGAAGCTTCCTCATGCGGGGGAATACTACAAACAGATCCGCAGCCATATTCACGCGCTGGCTGCCTTGCCCCGGAAACAGAAAAGCTACTTTTCCCTCAATAGGCGACAGCGGATATACCCTTTCATCTGAAATATCTTCGCGAGCCGAGTTCATGCGGTCAATGAGCTCTTCACGCGATCCCGCCACTATGACGTACTGAACGGATCCGCCGCCGCAGCGAGAGGCCAAGCTGTACGCGACATCTCGCAGCCGAAGCTTGTCATTGAAAACAAACATTTCTTCGACATTCCCCATAAGCCTCTTCGCGTCTTCAGGCGTCTCCCCAGGGAAAGCGAAAATTTCCGCCGGCCAGGATTTGAGCAGAGTTTCAGGCCTGCCCGGATCATAATTTTCTATAAGCGCATGAAAATTCGTACCGCCGAACCCGAATCCGCTCATGCCGGCGATGCGGCGTTCCGCGTGCCAATATCCGGCTTTTTCCGTTCGAAACGCGAACGGGCTGCCATCCATGTAAATAGCGTTAGGCTTGTTAAGATGCAGGGTAGGGGGGAATACGCCATGCCGGACGCAGTTTACGGCCTTAATCAGCGCGGCGATGCCAGCGGCGCATTTCGTATGGCCGATCAGTGATTTGAGCGAACTGATGGCTGTTTGGCCTGGAGCCGCCCCGTCTTCCAAATACACGTCCGTAAGCGCGCGCAGCTCGATTTTGTCGCCGATCACCGTTCCAGTTCCGTGCGGCTCAATCATGCCTACTTCAGACGGCTTTATCCCCGTGTTTTCATATGCTTGCTCCAGCGCTCGGATCTGGCCGCGCAGGCTTGGCGCCGTCATTCCGAAGCTCTTCCCGTCGCTGCTGCCGCCCGATCCCTTGATGACCGCATATATCTTGTTTCCATCCTCCTGCGCGTCCTTCAGCCTTTTCAAGATAACGACCCCAACGCCTTCTCCAAGGGCGATGCCGTCGGCATCTGAATCGAATGTAGCGCAGCGGCCTTTTCTTGACAGGGCGTACGTACTGGAAAATAAAAGAAATTCGTTAATGCTGTTGTGCAAATCCGCACCGCCGAGGATAACCATATTGGCTTTTCCGGAGTTAAGCTCCGTTATGGCTATGTCCAAAGCTGCGAGCGAAGACGCGCAGGCCGCGTCTACTGTAAAGTTGCGGCCGCCGGTATTGAGCCTGTTTGATATGCGCCCCGCAGTGATGTTTCCCGTAACTCCGGGCAAAGAATCCTCGGTAAGGCGGGGAAGGGTTTCGTCCGCTTCTTCAGGGAACATTCCAAAGAGCTGCATCAAACCTGCCCTGGACGCATAGGCGCCAGCGAGCTCTCCTCCTCCTTGCGATCCGAAAATCACCGCCGTGTCATCCAGATCCATGCGCGTTAATTCTGTAAATCCCGCATTCTCAAACGCCCTCTTCGTCACAAGAAGGCTCAGAAGCTGAACCGGCTCTATAGACGCCAGCGATTGAGGGGTGATGCCGAACTCCAAAGCGTTGAAATCAGTTTTGCCTAGAAATCCGCCCCACTTCGATATCGCATGATCCGTATCCTTCGCGTCCGGGTCATAGAACAGCTCAGCGGACCATCTATCCTTGGGGACTTCAGTGATGCAGTCGTAGCCGAAAATGATGTTGCGCCAGAATTCATCCGCGTCCGCAGCTTGCGGGAAAATGCCATCCATGCCGATAACCGCTATATCCGCAGGCGAGGGCTGAGCGAACTGCATTTCAGGCAAATCTATCTTTGAAAGCAAATTTAAGCTCCCTGAAAGAAGCGTTTCATGCAAATGAGATAATGTCGTTGTTTTATCTGCCAGTTCGGCCACGGCCCCCGTCATGTACAGGCCTTTCTCCAGCTGCTCATTTTCCGGCAGCGTGACAAGCGCTCCGTCAATCCGCTCATAGCCCTTGGACGCGATGCGAAGGCGGCCGAGATTCATTTCTTCCAATCTTTGAAGAATTTCGAGGGATTCCAGGCCTTCTTTTTCCATCTTTTCTTTTTCGGAGAGAAAATGCTCCGTAAATGGCGACGGGACGCAACGCGTTTCCTGCCCTACGGCTGATTTCAGAAGAACCGTGCGATTTTTCTCTATGATTAGCCTTTGGTAAGCCTTCTCAATCGCGCCGCACTCTACCGCTTCCTCGGTATAAAGGTACGCTGTTCCGCAGAGCAATCCGATTTGCACGCCGTGCGCCGCGATAGATCCCGCCATTATGCGCACAAACGCCGCTGAAAGCTCATCATGTATGCCGCCCGCGAAGAAAATGCGGATTCCGATGAAACTGTCTAAGTTGAAAATGCTGTTGATTTGCTTTTCCCAGAGCACCGCCGAAAACAGCGGGCCGACATGTCCGCCGCTCTCCCTTCCCTCAAATATGAATGCGCGTGAGCCGTCTTTCAGGAGCATATCCAGCTGGCCTGGGGTCGCTGCGTGAAGCAGAGCCTGAATGCCTGCGCTTTCAAATACCTTTGCCTGGCCGGGACGGCTTCCTGCGATGAGTACAAAGGACGGCTTTGATTCCAGAATCAGTTTCGTCTGCTCCAACACAGTTTTGGGGTGCGCAAAACCTAATATGCCTGCGCCCCAAGGCTTATCGCCCATAGCGGCGGCCGTGCCGGCGAGCGCTTCGGAAGCCCTCTCCCCAGTCATCAATCCCATGGCCAAAAACGGCAGTGCGCCGGCGTCGGCGACGCCTCTAAGGAATTCAGGCGTATCGCTTATGCGGGCCATAGGCCCTTGCACAAGAGGATAAAGAGACCCGAGGCCTTTTGCGGTTTCACCGCCGGGCGCAAGGACATCCCTGATCCTGGCTTGCCTGAGATGGCCCAAAGGCGCCTTCTTCAAAGCGCGAACCAGATGCCGCAGCCTTTTATGCTGATCCGCAAGATCCGAAGCCAATATGATATCCTGCCCCAGCGGGACTATGCCGCCTTCATCCGATCCGAAAAGCTCAATCAGCTCGCCCAGCTCCGAAATGTCTCCCGCCTTTGAACCCGGAAAGGCATAATAATTAAATCCGGAGCAATTGCGGATTTCATTGCCTGAAAGCTTGCTCAAAATTGTTTTGCGGGCAGGCGAAATGCGGTATTCGGGAAACATCGCAATTTGCGAGTCTAAAATTACGCCCGCAGCGCCAAGGGCCATATAAGCCGCCGCAGTATGCAGGCCTACTCCGCCTTGAATGAAAACCTCCGCGCCGGCGCTTGCGCAGGCGGCAATCAGTTTTTGAAATAAAATGAAAGAAGAGTCCTCGCTGCAAAGGCCTGCGCCTTCTGCGCCCTTTAAAATCAGAGTCTTGGCTCCTAAAGCCAAAGCCTCTTGCGCGTCCTCCTCCGAACAAGCCTGCCAAGCAATTTCCGCGCCTGCAATTTCCGGAGCTTTCATGCCGCATGGCAAGATTATTTTCTTCACTTTACTAGGAAGCTCTATTTCACACGCCGCCTTGTCGGCTATGCAAACGCCGAACTCTTCTTTCAAGCCTGCGAGTTCATTTAACGCCTCCTCAGCCGCCGCGCGGCTGCGCCCGAGATGCAAAAACGGGAACGCTCCCGCTTTTGCGGCGGCCTTGGCAAACTCCGCGTCCGGTCTTTCAAACGGGGTAATAATCCAAACTTGAGGTTCCTTCACACATTTATTATTCACGCTCATTTCCTCTCACTTGTCACATTATCGTAATGCTAAATGCAGAGCTTCAAATCTCTTAATCAAGACGCAAGCGCATATGATTTTCACGGCGTCGCCCGGGATAAACGGTATTACGCACATCAATAGGGCATCTAGGAAACCGGCGCCTGTTGATATGGCAAACCAAGCGGTGCCTAAGAAATAGCATGCAAACAGTCCCAAAGCCATTGACAAGCCTGTTAAGGCAAGACTGCACTCGTCCTTTTTAAAGAATCCAATAATAAAGCTCGCTAAGATGTATCCCGCCAAATACCCTCCAGTCGGACCGGCGATTATTCCTACTCCGCTGGAAAAGCCTGCGAAAACCGGAAAGCCTGCGCATCCCAGCAGTATATATGCAAACTGGCTTAAAGCGCCTTTTTTGCTGCCTAAAATATGCCCTGACAAAAATACGGAGAGCAGCGCGCAGTTCAGCGGAACCGGCGTGAAGGGCAGAGGTATTGAAATCTGAGAGCAGGCTGCGGTGAAAACAATAAAGAAAGCTGTTTTAACAAGGCTGTGAATGTCTGCTTCTTTGTCTGTAGATTTTGATTGCGGCGACTCCTCCCGCATTATCATTTCGTCCCTTCATCTTTTTCTGTCAAGATCGTAAAGCTCTCGGAAGCATTTATTGGCCCCGCGTTTTTTGAACGCTCAGCCTCTATCTACTGCTATTTAAATCTCGGCTGGAATTCAGCATGCATTTCTCTTTTCTTTTCATCGTCATGCTTTTTTATTGACGGGCAAGTCTGAATTCCGATGTTTTCCCCTAAAAATTTGCATGACATAAACTTAAAATCATCATGCCTATCTCTCGATATACCTCTCATTATTCAAGATGTTTGTATAGTATTCTCCGCTTAAAAACCAGCTATTATTTAGAATGCTTTTATGCATTTCTATATTTGTCTTAACCCCGGTTATCTGCAAGTCGTCTAGATATCCACGCATTTTATGGATAGCTTCTCTTCTAGTATTGCCATGGGAAATCAGCTTCCCCAGCAAAGAGTCATAATACGGCCAAATATTCAAGCCGCTGGTTAAAGCGTGATCAAACCTCGCCTCGCTGCTGCGCAGTCTCCAGGAGTCAATCCTCCCGCAGCTTTGAGCGTTTATCCTGCATTCCAGCGCATGGCCGTCAAATGCTATTTCTTCTTGCTTGAACGGGATTTTTTCCCCCGCCGAAATCTTTATCTGCCATTCGACAAGATTTATGCCTGTAATCATCTCCGTAATGCCGTGCTCTACCTGAATGCGGGCGTTGATTTCCATGAAGTAGTAATTTTCATGTTCATCAACCAAAAACTCTATGGTTCCAACGCCTACATACTTCAAAGCCTTCGCCAGCTTAAGGCTGTCTTGATAGAGCATTTTCAAAAGCTCAGCGCTCAGGTTGTGGGCGGGGCATTCTTCCAGCACTTTTTTGTTGCGCAGTTGAACAGAGCATTCTCTATTGCCGATTGTCAGCATGTTCCCATGCTTGTCTGCCATAAACTGAATTTCAATATGCCTTGTTTTCTGAATGAATTTTTCAATGAACAGCCTTCCGACTTTTAATGATTGCAGCTTGACAAACGTCTTCCTCATCTCATCGGCGCTGAAAACAGGCTTCATTCCCGCGCCGCCTCCCCCATTGCTGGTTTTAAGCATGACGGGGTAGCAGATCTCTTCCGCCCGCATGAGCGCGTCGTCAAGAGTTTCCGTCAAGCATCCCTTAAGAACGGGAATTTGCAAGGAATCGGCAATTTGTTTTACGGTAAGCTTGTCAGCCGCCTGCACCAAGGTGTCGCTGTCTGGGCCGATGAATGAAACGCCCTGCCGCTCGCAAGTCTTCGCAAATTCGGTATTCTCAGACAAAAAGCCGTAGCCCGGGTGAATCACGTCCGACTTGGTGATAAGCGCGGCGTTGATAATCGCCTGAGCGTTCATGTAGCTGTCTTTTACAGCGGCGGCTCCAATGCAGTATCCTTTGTCGGCAATGCGCATATGGAGGGCGTTGCGCTCCGTATCAGAACATGCGGCGACCGTTTCTATGCCGAGCTTCTTGCATTCATTTATTACTCTGACGGCAATTTCACCGCGGTTAGCAACAAACATCTTATTGTACATCCGGCGCCTCGATCCTTTTAATCTTGAATAAATCCTGTCCGTATTCGATTATTTGACCGTTTTCAAAACAGATTTCCAGAACTTCATAATCGGAATCAGCAGTGACTTCATTCATGACTTTCATCGCTTCAATTATACATAAGACGTCGCCTTTTTTGACCCTGTCACCTATCTCTACAAAATTACCGGCTTTTTCGTAAGGCGCAGTATACGCTACTCCCATTATAGGCGCTTGAATCGTATCGCTGTCTTCAATGGGCAACGTTTTGCTTTCAAGGGTTTCACTTTCCTGGCTTTCCCTGCATGGAGGTTCTGTCTCGGGAAAGAGCTCAATCCTTATTTCCTCGTCGCGATTTTTGAACTCCAACAATTTGATGCTGTTGGCTCTCATAGTCTGAGATAACACTTTGATTTTTTCTGTTAATTCCATATGATAGCCTTCCTGTTTGTATCTCAGCGGGGCCGTACTTGCCGGAATTTTCTATACCTCATTCTTTGCGCGTCATGACCGCTGACATGATTATATTTTTCTAACAGTGCGCCCAAATTCGCTTTGATCCTTTCACACATCAGGCCCGCGTCCTCATGAGCTCCGCCTTCGGGCTCATTTATCAAGATGTCGGCAAACCCCATGTCATACATATCCTGGGCCGTCATTTTCATCATATCGGCCGCTTCTACATAACGCTTCGGATCTTTCCAAAGTATTTCGGCGCATCCTTGCGGAGAAATAACGCTCAGCAGAGCGTTTTCAAGCATTGCTATCTCATTTGCGACCGCTAGCGCCAACGCGCCGCCGCTGCCGCCGTAACCGATTAATACGCTGAAAATAGGAATTTCGAGCATCATCATTTCCATCAGGTTGTTTGCAATAGCCGCGCTCTGGCCTCTCTCTTCAGCCTCAACTCCGGGATAGGCACCCATCGTGTCAACAAAGCACACAACGGGCCTGCTGAATTTTTCGGCCTGTTTCATAAGCCTCAGTGATTTCCGGAAACCTTCTGGATGGCCCATCGAAAAATTGTATTTTATGTTTTCTTCCAAGCTGCGTCCTCTGAGCTGCCCTATCACAGTCAACGGTTTTCCGTTTAGCGATGAGATCCCTCCGATTATTGAAGGATCGTCTCCATATAATCTGTCTCCATGCATTTCAATGCAATCGGGAAAAATGCGCTTTATAATGTCATTGGCGTTAGGACGCTGATTATGTTGCAGCAGCCTCATTTTCTCAGCGATGCTTCGCATATGGATTTCCTATCTTATATGTAGTTTTAGCAATTCCCCCAGCACCGGCTTGAGTTCATCGCGTTCGACAATCATGTCTATTGCTCCGTGCTTCATTGCGGATTCAGAGCTTTGAAAATCTTCCGGCAATTCTTTCATGATTGTGTCTTGAATAATCCTTCTGCCGGTAAAGCCGTATACAGCCTGCGGCTCCGCGATGATAATGTCTGCTAAGCTGGCGAAACTCGCCGAGACACCGCCTAAAGTAGGATCTGTTATTACTGATACATACAGCAGGCCTTTATCGCTGTGTTCCTTCACGGCTCCCGCAGTCTTAGCCATTTGGGCCAGAGATGCCACGCCCTCCTGCATTCGCGCTCCGCCAGAAGCGGCAAATGTAATAACCGGCAGCTTCCTTTCGGCAGCGTACTCAAACGCGGCGCAGATCATTTCGCCTGCCACAGAACCCATCGAACCCATCATAAAATGGCTGTCCATAACAATGAGCACGCATGGATATCCGTTAATTGAACAGCGTCCGGTAACTACCGCCTCTTTAAGGCCGGTTTTTTCTTCGGCCAGCTTTACTCTTTCTTCATAGCCCTTGAAATTCAGAGGATCGTAAAAATGGATCCCTGAATGCAACTCTTTAAACGACTCTTTATCTGCTATCATCCAGATACGCTCAGATGCCGGCAGCCTATGTAGCTCTTTTTGCATAAGCTCCCCCGCTTCGGTGTGCAGTTTTCAGTCTGTAGGCGGCAGGCGCTTTATTGAGGCGCTTCAATAAGCCCTGCGTAAATCGCCCCGTCAAACGCTTACGGTAGAACGGTCAGGCTTCAGGTAATCAAAGCCGGACGCGGAGCTTTGCTTTTGCTGATCCGATTTTGATTTTTGATCGTCTTTACTTGAATCAGAAATAGACTTCATCCCCTTGGGGCTGTACATGCTAGGAGCGCTGGTGTAAAACGGCAGTGTTTCGTTCATTATAGGCGAAGATGGAGTTGAGACTTTCTTTGCCTGAGACTCAGCGTACATAGCGTTATAGTTGAAAGAAGAAAATGAAGCAAACGCGCTCTGCACAATCCTATCTGTTATCGCCTTCAACAGATTATCTGGGACATTAGCATAATTTAAGGCTAATTCCGCACCGAAAATCATGGTGCTCAGTTCAGCCAAGACTGCGGAATTCGCGAAAACTTCTTCGAGATTGACATCAATGAGCGACTTCAATATATTCGCCTCCAAGGTTTATATTCGCAAGAATAAACATTACCAGTTATGGAAAAATAGATTCTTCCCAGTTTCAAATGGAATTTTGTATGAAGCGCAGTAGTTTTTCACCGCATACACAATTTCATTCACGCTTACATCAGGAGTTGATGCGCCTCCCGCGACTATCAATGTTTCCACAGCGCTGAGCCTTGTCAAATCTACGTCTTTGACAGTTTCTACTTGCTGAATATTTTTGCAGTGCTCAGAGGCGATTTCATACAGCTTTGAAACATTGGAGCTGGCTTTGCCTCCTACAACAATGAATCCATCGCTTAGCCTCGCCAAATACCTGATTTCGCTTTGCCTTTTTGCCGTCGCGTCGCAGATAGTGTCGTGAAATTCTATGTTAGGTATCAAAGATGAGCAATACGCATAAATCTCTTCATACTTTTTCTTGTTATGCGTTGTCTGCGCAACCATGGAAACCCCTTTGCCCGTAAAGATCGTGCTCGGGATAACCGCTTTCGCTTGCTCCAAGTCCTGTATCAGCACAACCTTCGTCTTAGCCCAACCCAGAACTCCATTTATTTCAGGATGCCCCGGCGTTCCGACAAGAATGACGTCCATTCCTCGGTTGGACGCGTTTATGACTGTGTTGTGCACTCTCTTTACTCTGGGACAAGTCTTGTCTATAAGCTTATAGCCGCGCCTGGCAATCTCTTTAACCGTGGATTCCGGAACTCCGTGAGCGCGAACCAGCACTTTAACTCCCGCCTTCTTGGGTATGCTGTCAAGATCATGAACCAAAGTCAACCCTTTTGACTCCAAGTCTTTTACGACTACAGGGTTGTTTACTACTTCACCATACATGTATGTATCTCCGTACGTGTTTTCATATGCTGTTTTCACAGCTACGGATACATCAAAGCAAAAACCGGAGTATTTCGGAACTATGCATCTCATTAGACTGCCCTCCATAATGGCTCATCACAATGATAATCGAATATGGCCAATGGCGTTTCGGACACTCCAAGCAGCTTCTAAAGCCCAAGCAAACCGTTTAAATCCGTTAATTTCGGGTGCAGGCTCACTTCTCCAACATATGCGGCTTTGCACTATGCATGTTTTGCGTGAATATCTCCAATGTTGATTGCATCTTTTAAAAAGGCGAGCTTCGACCTTGGCCGGCGCTTATGCGCCAGCTCAATTAAATGCCTTGCAAAAGCAACGCACTCGGAGCATACTTGCAACTTAAACCCGAATAACAGCTGTAAAATAGTTTCTTTCAAGCTAAGACTTGGAGTGTGGCCGAGAAACTCAACGTATGTCTGCAATTTAGTCGTCTAGTATGCAAATATCTAGTGTTTGCCCATCTTCCTGAATGTCGAGGGATTCCTTAAAGGAGATGACAATAGTTAGAGTCAGTTTAAAGTCAGTTTAAAGTCAGTTTATAGTAAGTTTATGAGGAAGCTTTTATCCTGAAGCCGCTATCTAAAGCCGACTGGAGAACATAAGCTGATGTTGGAGATGCGCCTTGCAAGATGAATTGTCGCGCTTATTTAAAGGCCATCGAAGCTATGCTTTAAGTTCTACGGCGGTTAGCGCCCGGACAGGCGCAAAGGGCAGTCAGATGCGAAAACGCATTTAAGACGGATCCTGCGGCTGCCTCATGCAGTCCTGTCTACGCTGTCGCAAGAATATCCTAGTATGTAATTTATTCCTTCTTTTGCTTTGCCCAGCAGCCAGTCCAGTTGCTGCCATTGCGGCCCAGCTGCCTGGTCATTTTATCCCATATCATGTACAGCTTTTCCTCTCGGACGTCTCCGTACTTAATATGATGAAAGTCGCAGGGGCAGACTTCTCCGTAGGGACTCACATAGAAATAGCCCGTTCCTCCGGTACACCCATTGCTTAAATAACTTGTCGTGTAGGCGTAAATGTAGATGCCGGGATAATTTTCGTCCTTGTTGTATTTGCGCACATGCTCCATCATTTGATCCAGCCATGTTGTCTGGCTCCACTTTTCGGAAGCCAAATCATCCCGCTTTTGGAATCTCCCCACAGGCATTGCGTCAAAAACCAACACTTCATGGACGCCGTGCTTACGCCCCAATTCAATAATGTTATCCAACTCTCCGCTAGAAAAACCCTCTTCATCGATGCAGCATGAAATGCCTACGGTTAAGTCGGCTTTTTTTGCGGCTGCGATGCCTTCCATGGCTTTATCAAACAGGCCCGGCAGGCCGCGCTTGCGATCATGCAGCTCCGCCGTGCTGGCATCTAAGCTTACATAAACCGCGCCTACGCCCGAAGCACGCAAATCCGCGGCGGCGCCCGCCAAAAACCAACCGTTGGTAAATATGAACACATGGCTTTTCCGCTTATCGATTGACTCGAATATCTCCCGCCAGTGAGGATGCATTAAAGGCTCGCCGCCGACGAAATCAATAACTGACACGCCCAGATCCTGCGACTGGCGCAGCAAGTCCTTCATCTCTTCCACTGACAGCGGCTCTTTGGTTTTATCGTCCAGGCTGTTAAAAAAGCTGCAGTGCTCGCACTTGGCGTTGCACACGTCGGTCAGCGCGATGCTGGCCAAATTCGGCAGCGGCCTGTTCTGTATCACGCGGTATTTAGAATTGATTTCTGAATTGGCGTAAGCCGGACTTAACAGCGGCGGCAGCGATATGGAGTAGACAGGATACCCCTCTGAAGTAAACCTAATCACCTTATGGTGACCCAGATACCTCTGCATGCCTAATTCAGTCAATGATTTCGTGTAATTCTCCAAAACTTTCAAACGTATTCTTTTAGCCACATTTATCCCCTACTCTTACTTGTTATCTTTACAAGTTTTGACTTTATAAGCTCATGGCCGAAAGTGGCCGAGCCTTTCTCTATCATTCCAGAGGCCCTAAGCCCTGCGTGATGAAATCTTAAGCTCATGCTTAGACTGATCTTCACTTCTTCATGCTTAGACTGATCTTCACTTCTGGATGCCTTCTATGCCCGTCGGCATTTTTTCTTGCGTATTCCCACTTTTCCTCCCTCCATCCACATTTATCAATTAGCGACACTCCATCGTAGTTGACGGGATGGCTGCGCTCTGCTGTACGGGATGCCCCGTTGCTTGAGATGTCGAGATTGCATTTCTTGCGGCGTTAAATAATTGCATTTAGACCGGTCTTAACAGATTCTACATTGTTTTTTAATTTCTGTCAATATTCTTTCTAAAATTCTTTTAAATCTTCATTTTAAGAGCCTATTTATGCCGCAAGCAGTTGAAGCGATATTATGCGATTGATTCCCAGCTGTCGAATTGTTACCTATTATGCGCTTGTTTTTTAAATTAAGACCGTTCTTTACAAATTCTACATTATAACTTAATATTTGTCAATATTTTTCTCAGTTCTATCTCTTTTCTTTTTATGATAGTCGAAATTTCAAGTTAAATCTCCTATTTTACACTTTAGCGGCAGTGTGAACTGGATGCTCTATTGCCTTTAAACTTCAACCTGCAAGGCCGCCGCATTCGAGCGGGTCGATATGCTGATTTGCAGTCAAATACACAGATTTCGAGGTCGGACTATGCTCAGCATGGCTCTTGTGAAGCCTTTAAAGCCAAGCCGCCAGCCCTCATCCGCAAGCATTACTTTGCGCCAGCGCAATGGATCCAAGAATTATCGATTATAATGATTTGCATATGCTGCCTATTTTAGAGCTTGGCTGCATAAAGTGAGAGCGGACGGTGAAACTCCAGAGCAGGCGCGTTTGACTGCAAATCAGATCTGGGCGCGTCCCTGCTGGCGCAGGTCAAAAGCCCGGCTTGCGCAGCGCTGCCTCACTCCCTGATTCCCAAGCGTTCTCAGTTGCGCAGTTGCGCGTCCATGACGCCGCAGGGAGAGGCTGTTGATTGCCTCGTTCTGCGCGATTCATACAAGCCAT
The DNA here is from genome assembly GCA_031269465.1 of Clostridiales bacterium. Lineage (GTDB taxonomy): Bacteria > Bacillota > Clostridia > Lachnospirales > WQUN01 > JAISWZ01. Next base: position 19,794 of record JAISZB010000174.1, read on the forward strand.
TTTGGGCGTCTTCAGGGCTTTGAGAAAAAGCGCCCTTCAAATGGCGGCAGATCATTAAGCGCCTATAGTAGGTTTGGCAAATTTCGACTCTAAATGCTAGAGATTTATGCCTTGACCCTATAAGCCTTTCTTTATACGCAACACGCTGCTCCAATTTAAGATGAGCCTGCATTAGCCCGAGCATCCATAGGGACTTTGCACTCTCAAACTATCGCATGACGTTTCATATGCTATGCTGATTCGCAGTCAAGCGCAACGATTTTGATTCCTGATTTTACATTTCCAGATGCGACTGATATTGCATATCGCACTCATTGTGCGATCCGACATCAAAATCGCAGGCAAATCGGTATAATCAGCATGGAGTATTATCCTTGAAGGCTTAGACACATGCCTGCTTGAATAATTCAAACGTTTTTGCTATGCTTGACATATACTGATATGCACTGAACGCTCCTATTTTGGAGCTTGATTACAAAGCGAGCGCGAAATGCAGATATCAATCTCACCACTCAATGAATAATCAAGCTAAAATAAGTACATTCGACTGAAAATCGGTGTATGCCGACTCCGGCCGAAACGCCCAAACTTCTGCATGCGCCTTCTGGCTGCGCCTTTGAACCCTTCCCCATATCCTCAAGCCGCTTCGGATCCGTGAAGTCGCGGAGGAGAGGCGGCGCATCCCTTCCGCCGATTAACCGCGGCTGCCGCGATGGGCAAAAGACCGATTTTTTCTCAAAACATCGATTTTTCTCTTTTAACGCAACCCATTTAGCGCAGAAGCCGTGATGATGCGCCGATTTGCGGTAAAACGCGTTCCGATGCAGCCAATGCGCCTATTTTTGAGTTTGATTATCCACTGAGACGCTGCGCTTTGCTAATGAACATTGAAATATTCTGATTCTGGGTTTGGATCATGCAACGCTTAAGCAGATAATCCAATCCAGAAATCGGAGCCTTGAACCGCGCATCAGCGTGCAGAGCATTTTGCAAGCAACCGCCTGCAAGCGCTAACTTTCCAGCGAAAGACTACGATTTTAGAGGCTATGAGCAAAGAGTGCCATTCAATTTGCTTAAAAGGCAAATTTGCTAAGAACCCTCTCTTTTTGATGTCTGCACCCATAGCCTCTCACTGATGAATCTTTTATCTTGAATTTGGCCTTGAGCTCTCTATGCAAGTCGAATTCAGCGGAGGACGAGCAGGCTGTAGATTCCTAGGCCGCTCATTGGCATGTGCTGCACGTCATTGATATGCTGATTTGCGCAGTCAAGCTCCTATTTTGCAGCTTGACTGCGGCTGACCGCCATAGCTCTGAAAACACCATTGAAACCAAAGAGGATAAGCCATTAGCGGATCCAAGCTAAGCGAGCGCGCCTGCGCCAAGCCCCATCGCATGCTTGAGGCCGTAAACGGAGATGCTTGAAAGGTTGCTGTTTTATATAACTTTATGTTGATATGAAAAGATATATGCAATATAATAGTCATTATGTATAAGCAATCTATAAATGAGCATTTTAAGTAAACGAATCTAACCTCTTTCCGGGATGTATAAACCAGTCCAGGCTTCAAAGCGCCTTTGCATTTGTATGCTCAGCTCGACTATCAGCATGGCAATGGTAAATCTTTCCCACTTGCTCACAGGCTAAACGCGAACTCGAGCGGGCGGCGCTTGCGGCCGAAAGAAGGCCCAACTCTTTGTTTGAGCGTTTGAGTCTGAGACAAAACTGTCTTGCATATGAATGCTTTACTGATTTGCTGATGAAAATATCCATTTTAATCTTGGCTGTACAGAGTCTCAACAAATAATCAAGCTAAAATGTGTTTGACTGCAAGCAGAGATCAGGCCTCAAGCAAAAAGAGGCTCGATTTACGGCATCCGCGCCATGAATCTCTGCCATAGGCGCAGATTTAAACGCGTGCAAAACGAAATGCCTATAATAAAGCAAGCTTTTGAAAACCATATTGGCGGAGCGCCCTGTTCGCGAACGCTGGCTTGAAAGGAGAGGAAACGATAAAGTGAGAACATTTTTTATCGCGGCGGCATTCATAGTATTGCCGCTCATAGGACTGCTCCTAAAAAAGCCGATAGTGAGAAAAATTTGCGGAAGCGTCCTTATATTTGAGATTGTCTTTGTTCTGCTGCTCTTTACTGCAATAGCGGCGGATTTTCCCGAAATCAAGAGGATGCTGGGCACTCCAAGCCTCTGGCTTGGAATTGCGTTCTGCGGCGTAATCCTCGTTTTATGCCTTCTAGCGATTTGGAAGCCGTTAAGGGAAAAGCAGCGCCGCCTCATCTCTGTTTTTCTTATAGCTGCGGCAGTTGTCGCGCTTGCCTCTGTCGCAGGCGTTCAAGCCTACAAAAACAGCTTATTGGAAATCGCCGACGGCGAGAGCGACATGGAAATCAGCCTGTTGAAGTATATGCCGTTTGGCGACATATACGGCGGCGATTACGGAGTAAACGCCACGCTTGTAAAAACGCTAGACGAGCAGGCAACATTGGCATTTTCCGGCAATCTGCCTATACTCGACGGAGCGACCGCCCTCTACCCTCTTTATTCGGCTTTTGCGCGGGCGACTTATCCGCAGGGGGATTACAATCCCTATTACGCACTGGAGACTTACGAGGGCCGCGGCGGCGATTTGGAAACTCCCGTAGGATGCAACAGGACAAGCGGCGCGTTTTACAATTTGCTAGACGGCGCGGCGGATATAGTTTTCCTGATGGATGTGTCCGAGGATCAGAGAGAGCTCGCGGCGTCATGCGGGCTGGAGCTCGAGCTTGCGCCAATCGGCCTCGACGCTTTCGTGTTCATCGTCAATAGCGGGAACAAGGTGACAGGGCTTACGCAAGACGAGGTGCGTAAAATCTACTCAGGCGAAATTGCGAACTGGAGGGAAGTTGGCGGCGCAAACGCAAGCATAAGCGCGTATCAACGCCCTGAATCTTCAGGAAGCCAAATCGCCCTTGAAAAGATAATGGGTGAAGCGCCTATTCTAATGCCGAAAAGCGAACAGGTTTACTCCACTATGGGCGGACTCTATAATGCCGTCAGTGATTATAAGAATTACAAAAACGCGATAGGATATTCATTCCGCTATTATATTGAAACTATGCTAAACGACGCTGAGCTGCGCAAAGTCAAATTGCTTGAAATAGACGGCGTCGCCCCAACTGCGGAGACAATCGCTGATGGCTCGTACCCTTTCAACAATTGCTTTTACGCCGTCACGATCGCCAATCCAAAAGGCGAGACAGAATGGGAAAAGGCGAGAGGCGAAAACGCAAGGAAGCTGATTGAATGGATTAATTCGCCCCAGGGCAGGAAACTTGTCGAAAAAACAGGCTATGTGAATATGAACTATTGAAATTGGAAAATTCCTTTTGGCCCATAGTAATCGATAATCCTTAATAAAGCATTGCAACTCTTAAATCCACTTCATATTGAGGCCAATTTACTGATTTTCATAGAAAATTACTTTTTAAAGCTTGATTATACAGCGAGTGAGAAATGCCGATATCAATCGCACCGCTCAATGGATAATCAAGCTCCAAAAAAGGAATATTTGATGAAAAGCGGTATAGCAACTGAACCCCTTTAACTGACACGAAAAACCGGACGAATTTATCTTAATCTTCAAAAGATATAAATTTTGCAATATTATTGCTTGTCATTTCAATATCCCAGTTTTTCGCAAATTCACTACTTCTAGCGTTCAGTTGTATTTTGGCAACTCGCCAGTATTGTTGCAGGAAACAAAACTGGCAAAAATGATAAAACCGCATTAGCCTTTTATCTCATGGAGATGCGCATCCATAAAAAGCTCGGAACGTGAACGCTTCGACTTTAGCATGCTCTGGACTGAAACTGCCGCTTAACGGCGCCAGCATGAATTAAGTTGCGCTCCTATACCCCGGCATGCATAATTTGCATATGAAGTTTCTATTTTGGGCTTGATTATATAATGCATCAACGAATAACCAAGCTCCAAAGCAGGCGCTTTTGACTGCAACTCAGAGGCGGAAGAGAAACAAGCTCGATTTACGGCATCCGCGCCCTATATAGCTGCCATAGACCCAGGCTTTCAAGGCCTATAACGAAATGCCCAGCCTAAAAAGCTTTTTTAAAAACCTGATTTGAGGAGGGCCTGCTCGCGAACGCTGGCATCGGTTGTGAAGGGAGAAGAAGAGACAAGTGAGAGCGTTTTTTATCGTTGCGGCATTCATAGGATTGCCGCTCATAGGACTGCGCATCAAGAATCCGATACTTAGAAGACTTTGCGAGAGCGTACTTTTTATGGAGATTGTCTTTACCGCGTTTGTTTTTACTGTAATATGGGCGGAATTACTATCGTTTATGAGGATATTCGCACCTTCAATCCTATGGCTTGGATATGTGCTTTGCGACGCAGCGCTCGCTTTATGCATTCTAGCGATTTGGAAGCCTTTAAAAGAGAAGCAGCGACGGCTAGTCTCTGTATTTCTGATAGCTGCCGCAGTTGTCGCGTTTGCATCTGTCACAGGCGTTCAAGCCTACAAAAGCAACGTATTGAAAATCGCCGAAGGCGACATGGAAATCAACCTTTTGGATTATATGCCGTTTGGCGACATATACGGCGATGATTACGGAGTGGACGCCACGCTTGTAAAAACGCTCGAAGAACAGGCAACATTGGCATTTGCCGGCAATCTGCCGATACTCGACGGAGAGACCGCTATCTATCCTCTTTATTCGGCTTTTGCGCGGGCGACTTATCCACAGGGGGATTACAAGCCCTATAACAAACAGGAAACTCCTGTCGGATGCAACGGTACAAGCACCGCGTTTTACAAATTGCTAGACGCCGCGGCAGATGTGATCTTCCTGATGGATGTGTCCGAGGATCAGAAAGAGTTCGCTTTGTCATACGGGCTGGAGCTCGAACTTGCGCCAATCGGCCTCGACGCTTTCGTGTTCATCGTCAATATCGGGAACAAGGTGTCAGGGCTTACGCAAGACGAGGTGCGTAAAATCTACTCAGGCGAAATTGCGAACTGGAGGGAAGTTGGCGGCGCAAACGCAAGCATAAGCGCGTATCAACACCCTAAATCTTCAAGAAGCCTTACCGCCCTTGAAAAAATCATGGGAGATGGACCTATACTCGAAAGCCCAACGCCATACCAATTCAACATGGGCGGGGTGTATAAGGCCGACTCTGATTACAAGAACTACAAAAACGCGATAGGCTATTCATTCCGCTATTATATTGAAACTATGCTAAACGACGCTGAGCTGCGCAAAGTCAAATTGCTTGAAATAGACGGCGTCGCCCCAACTGCGGAGACAATCGCGAATTTCTCGTACCCTTTCATCAATTGCTTTTACGCCGTCACGATCGCCAATCCAAAAGCAGCGACAGAAGGGGAAAAGGCGAGAGCCGAAAACGCAAGGAAGCTGATTGAATGGATTAATTCGCCCCAGGGCAGGGAACTCGTCGAAAAAACAGGTTATGTGAATATGAACTATTGAAATTGGAAAATTCAGGGTCTTTAAACTTAGCTGGGCAAAAAAAGAATGCACATGAAAGAACCTGTAAAATCAGAGTTTGAGTCAATGGACGCAGGGCAGCACCCACTAGAGTTTAAAGGCCCAAAATTCCTTTTGGCCCATTAAAGTGGATAATCTTTGATAAAGCATTGCGACTTGTTAATCCACTTCATTAATCCACTTCATAATGAGGCAAACGTCTTAAATTTGCCGCAGGAAAACTTCGGTTCAAGCTTCAAATGGCGTTTAACGGGGTTTCCTGAAATCAACCTCTATTTCTCTATACTGACGCGCATCAGCGCCGAATCCGCTAGGATAAATGCAATCTATTCATAGAGGCAAATGCTCTCAGAAATCTACTCAAACTGCCGGATTCAGCATTGTTTGCGTCATTTTAAGGAGAGGCGCAGTAAAAATTCCAATTCGATCTTGAATGCCAAGTCTCGGTCTTGCCGGTTGACGTGAAAGCGCATCCGCCTCAAAAAGGCGGGTTGCATTCAAAATTCCGCTCCAAGCATTTCAGCCCCTGAAAACTGTACGGCATGCAGAATTCAAAAATCTACGCTGACTTGCGCCTGTGAAAGCGGTTATGCAACCTGCGAACATGCCGGGCGCAATCCCGCCTCTCTGTCATGCATCGGCTGTATCGCGGATGACGATCCCGGTAAAGGGCGCAGTGCTGGCCTGGCCTGGGACGTATTTGATGCACTCGCCCGGCACCGATGCGCAAGAGGCATACAATGATCCGTTGCCGATCCTTGCAGATGGCAGCCGCAGTGCGCCGTTTATTTCTGCCATCCCTACTCCAGCTTCGAGAAGGGGGCCAACGAGCGCCACAACGGGCTTCTGCGCCGCTTCGCGGAAAAAGGGAGGAGCGTCGACGACATGCCGGCATCCCTGATCGCCAAGGCGGCGGACTGGAACAACAACCTTCCCAGGTAAATACTGGGATGCAAGACGCCTGCGGAAATGTTCGAGTAGGAGCTCCGCAAAATCGCGCAAGGCGCGGCATGAAACCCAGGGTTCCGACCAGCGTCTCCCGGAGGAAAAAAATCCCTATGGCTTCTGTTGCATTTGATACCTCAATTATCTTTTTCTTTCGCTTATACTTCCTTGCTGTTGAAAATATAGAGAGTATAGGCATATCCGCATGAGCCGACGGTTTGCCTCAGCTTCTTCCGCTGCCTCTTACGCAGGCTCGCCTGCGCTTTGCAGGCTTTCATTTTTGAACTCCCCCTTGCTTTACGCTTTCCCAATCTATACATCCGACTTGAAAATGCATGGATCATTCTCGCCGAGCCTTGCACCTCCCCTCTTTCAGCGGCATGCCTCCATTATCCGCCGTGGCGGCCCCGCAGACATCCTTCTCAAGAAGCTTTTCGAGCCGACTGAAGCTTTTTGGGCTGCATTTCAACTCGACTCCCATATCAGTTTCCGCCTTTAAAAACTCAATTTGATTGGCTGAACCGTCTTTTCGCCCTTGATTGGATGCTCGGCAATATAATGCTGTTTTTGAGGCCTTTGCTTGTATTTCATTTCCTAAAAATTCTTCAGCTTTCCCTAAGCTCAAGGATCTCTATATTGTTTCTGCTACCATTTTACATTGACTAAAGCGTCTAAACCTCCATGAGTACGCAAGTATACTGATTTTCATATAAACCCCTATGAAGTTTCTCTTCACCACTAAGGATGAAAATATTAAGCCATTTGTGAGGCATGGACAAATGTCCATAAAACGTATTTTCGTACTAAACTGCCTTTTTTGCAGCTTGATTATACAGCGAGTTCAAAATGCCGATTTCAATCGCACCACTCAATGGATAATCAAGCTCCAAAAAAGAAACATTTGATGATAATCGATATGCTATGCTTTCCTTAAAAAATAAATTCCTTCAAATTTAATCAACGTTTGCATAAAATCAGATCATGAACTTTACTAGATATGTAGAGTTATAGAAACAGCTAATTGTTAATTCAGCGCTTTTCATATAGCTTAAGCGCAAAAAGAAGTCAACTTCTCTTAATTAGGCATTTGCATATTTGAAGTAAAGAGCAGATGAATTTGAAATAGGCAACAAAACACGAACGGAGATTATTCGGATCTTTAGATTACGGTTCTTTATTAGCCTGGCGAAAAGAAAAAACGCACATGAAAAGCCTTATAAAGTCAACGTTTGACTCAATGACGCCGGGCGATCCCCGCTCGAGCTAAGAGACCTTAAATCAATTGTATCATGCACAATCCTGCAATTTAAGTATAAGCTTTTAGACGAGGCGTCGCTGGCGGATCCTTGACGCAAACTGCCTGCAGCCAGACCTATGGGCAGTCAAACGTACCGATTATTGAATGTCCGTTGTGACTAGAATCCAGCCTCCAAAATCGGAACTTCCCTATGCGCATCGGTATCATGGAGCCTGTGAGAAATTATCATCGCCATCCCTGCCAACTCAGGCGAGCGCACTTTGCGCCGACCTCGACGGTCGAGGTTCCTGTCAGAATATTCCGAAATCATATTCATCGGCGTTTGCATCTCCATTCGCAAATATTGTCTAAATTCCTTAAATTTCCATTATTTATTAATATATTTAATATTAAATTATAAGTTCAAATATAACACCAACTTTGTCCAAAGAGAATATAATGCATTATTCTTACGCAAGCATGCGATGGATCGGACAGGAAGAATCTTTGGAAGCAGGCTTTCCGCCTGCGCAACCTTTAGATTCATTCGCGAGACGCAAGAGAGATTTTAAAGGAGGAGAACACTTTGGATTATTCAAGTGAATTTCATCATGGCCACGGTTGCAATGAGGATCCCGGCAGAGACTGCGGATACACCTGCTGTGATACCGGACCAGCCGGACCCGCTGGACCGCAAGGACCGCAAGGACCGCAAGGCATTAAAGGCGATTCTGGACCTGTCGGCCCGCAGGGGCCTCAAGGCATTCAAGGCGACACCGGACCCATCGGACCCCAGGGGCCGCAAGGCCTCCAAGGTTCGCAAGGCATTCAAGGCGACACCGGCCCTTCGGGTCCTCAGGGGCCGCAAGGCATTCAGGGAGTTCAAGGTGCTCTCGGTTCGTTAGGCCCGACGGGGCCGCAAGGCATTCAGGGCAACCCGGGATCGGCGGGAGCGCAAGGTCCCAAAGGCGATAAAGGCGACACCGGGCCTGCAGGCGTTCAAGGCGCCCGCGGGACGGACGGAACAGGGGTGAGCATACTCGGCACTTACGCCACGCTTGCCGATCTTACCGCCGCCCATCCTACAGGAAATGTCGGGGACGCATATCTCGTTGCCGGAGACCTGTATGTTTGGAGCGCAAATACCAGCGCTTGGGTGAATGTGGGAACCATTCAAGGCCCCCAGGGACAGCAGGGCCTCAAGGGTGACACTGGCCCCACCGGTCCGCAAGGCGTGCAGGGAGACACCGGCCCGACGGGTCCGCAAGGCTTGCAGGGCGTTCAGGGCGCGCAAGGAGACACCGGCCCGACGGGTCCGCAAGGAGTGCAAGGCGCGAAGGGCGACCCGGGGCCAATGGGTCCGATGGGTCCGCAAGGACCGCAGGGAATTCCCGGTCCTGCAGGCCCTGCAGGCGCTGGCTATCCATACAATGTGGCGCAATTTCTGAATATAGCCGATCAGGACGTATCCGCTTCCGATGTTCTGGCTGAAAATGTCCAGTTCAAAAATCTTCAGGCATCTATAAACCCAAAGGTGAGGCAGATAGATAACGGAAGATTTCAGTTGACAGAAGCCGGATACTATCGCATATATTACAGTTTCGTAGTCACTCTGACATCATCAACCAACGACTCAACATTAGCCGTCTATTTGCTGTACAATGATAACAATGAAACGACATTCAGAAGCGTCGTTTACTTTATGATACCCAGCGTACGTGATACTGTGCAAATGGAAGCTATTTCCTATTTCAGTGCAGGGGCTGAGATCTCTGTGCGGTGCTTGAGATTTACCGGCGGCACTCCTATTGAATTCACTTACAGCGATGCGCAGATACAGTTTGAAAAAGTAGCGGACTAACCGCTGACGCAAAATTGGCGCCGGCACGTTAGAAAGCGCAGGCGCCAATTCTTGCCTATAGTCTTAAAAGACGTGAAGCGCCTTCTTCCTTCGGACTGCACAAGAAGCAAAAGCCATCCGTCATTCGCGGATGGCTTTTGCTTTTAGCCCTAGCTTTTGTTGTGTACAATTCTCCGCATTTCTAAAAATCTGACAAGCAGTGAAATTCATTCGAAATGCACGGCTGTCATGCGTTCCCCGGACGTCATCGAAGCGCGGCGAGCCGCGCCTGTTCTCATAGAGCATTCCTTTTCGAATCAACGTGTTCACAATCTCCCCGTCAATGACGCGTCTGCAACAAAGATAGTAGTACATGCGCAGGGGAATGACGACTTTTTCGTGAAGAAAGAGCGCTGTCGGCTGTTATGGCAAAGTTGCCGCTTGCCTATGCCAAGCTTTACGGCTTCCAAGGCTTCACGGAAAAGCATTTGCTCAATCTTCATCAAGTAATCCAACTCATCGCGTCCGTATATGCCCTAGCTGTGTCAATAACATGAATTGCGGTCGTTTTTCACTGCAAGGCTGGGGTGCTGCTTACAGCGGCATGCTCCGCCCCACCGGACGAGGCGAAGCCGATATTCCTTTCCAGAAAGGCGGGCATATCGGCGTTTCTGGCCTGTTCCACTGTTTTTTCGTCAGTCATCATCATTCCCCCTTAACGTTCCATGCCCCGGCTTCGCCTGCATTTCGGCGCGGGGCGCTCATCTTCTTTGTGTTCGGGCGACCGACGCATAATCTCTGCTACGGCTTCATCAAAGCGGCGCGGCGCTCTCCTCCGCACTTGAAAAAATCTCACTTCTTCCATCACTCTCTCTGATTGAGGCGGTTTTCTTTTCGGGCGCGTCAAGCTATTTCCCCTTCTTGGCGGTCTTTTCTTCAAATTCGGCGGCGGTCTGCCCCTTGCCTTCGATTGATGCATCAAGCAGGGCGGCGCTACCGCGCTCCTCGCGCTCGAAGCCCAGAAAACCAGCGTCCCGCATATGCTCATAGAAATGGTCTTGAAGCAGGGAATAGGCGTTGACCAGTACCGCATTGCCTTTGGGGCTGCGTTTGACCTCGACGTGTTCGTCAAGTTGTTTTAGCTTCAGCCACCACTGGCCGGCCTGCTTGACAACCTCGCGTAACTTCCCCGCCAGTTCGGGGTTTTTGAGTTTCTGACTACGTATTTGTCAGCCATAAAAATACTTCTTTCGGAAAATAGAAAAGACGACAAAGGTTTTCACCTGCCTTCTTGCGCGCATAGCATTGTATCATTGTAACGTTGTGACATTGCTTTTTATACTGATTTGCATATGAAAGTTTCATTTTGGAGCTAGATTAACATTGAGTGGTGCGAAATGCCGATATCGGCAATTGCACTCGCTGTCTAATCAAGCTCCAAAAAAGGTAATTTTATATGAAA
>JAISZB010000253.1 GCA_031269465.1 Clostridiales bacterium
CAAAGGGGAAGCTTTAATTTAGCATTGTTGTCGTGCTTGAAACGAAATGGCGGATTGCATAATTGGATAAAGACAGGAGATGTCAAATTTTCATTTTAATTATAAATTCATAAAATAAGGAAAACATATATATCATCTATAAGATTATAAATGGTTGATTTATAAGTTTTACATTTTTAAATGTATATTCGAGTTAACTTTTGAACTTTTCCGCAAGGATTTCATGCTCTTTTGACCGGTAAATAATGTAATAAACTGTCGGAACAGTTCCCGTAAATCCTGGTTTACGCCTTATCTTCGGCAATCAAACACCAGGTCGGAGCTTACCCCCGTCACTTCAATAACATACGCTTTGGATTCGCTTGTTCGCCGAGCCGCGCGTATGTTGGAAGAAAACTGCGGAGACGGGCAAAGCCTTGGAGAACTCGCCGGGCGGTTGGGATATACAGGCCGCCATCTGCGGCGGGTGTTCACTGCGCAATACAATGCAACTCCGATACAATATTTTCAGACGTGCAGATTGCTTCTCGCCAAAAACCTGCTTACGGACACGAACTTAACGGTTCTCGATGTTGCAATGACCGCCGGATTCGGCAGTTTGCGGCGGTTCAACGCTCTGTTTAAGGAACGGTATCATCTTGCGCCAACCGCGCTACGCCGCCACGCCTCCGGGGGTCAAAACATCGGCGGAGAGAATGCCTTATCGCTTGACTATCGCCCACCTTATCATTGGAGGTCAAATGTTAAATTTCCTCGCGGGACGAGCCGTTCTTGACATGAAAAAAGTGGAGAACGGAAAATATTCGCGAACCATGCATCTTGCGGCGCAAGAGAAAAATGAAAGCCCAAAACAACTTTACGGTTGGCTTTGTATCGGAAAGCCCGAAAACAAGGACGACTTGCTCGTTACGGTTGCCGCGTCACCTTTGCCTGTATTGCCCCAGGTGTTGGCAAAGGTTCGCAATCTTTTCGACCTGTATTGTTAACCTCGCGCCGTAAGTCAAGCTCTTGCGTCCATGAACGAAATCCGCCCCGGCCTTTGCGTTTTGGGGACGCGTTTGCCCGGTTGCTTTGACACTTTTTAACTGACCGTCCGGACGGCGTTGGGGCGGCAAATCGCGGTAAAGGCGGCAAGGTTTGCGGCAGTTTATGGCGCACCTGTTCAAACAGGCATAGATGGACTGACGCGCGTATTCCCGTCGCCCGACGATATAGCAGCGTTGGAGAACGAATCGGATAAATAAGTCGCATTGGGCATTATATCGAAGCGAGCGAGAACTATATTGGCGTTGGCGCGGATGTTTGCGCACGGCGATATAGAATTCGAGCTTTGCGCCGAGCTGGAGGCCGAAACGCAAAAACTGCTGACCATTCCTGGCATAGGAAACTGGACGGCGCAATATATCGCAATGCTGGCGATGAAATGGCCGGACGCGTTTCTAGAAACCGACGCGGGGATAAATAAAGCCCTCGCGCAGCGCCCGCCAAAGGAAATGCTGAAACTCGCTGAAGCGTGGCGGGCCGTGGCGTAGTTACACGATGATGAATTTATGGAACTCCATGCAAAATGCCAATTTAAAAAAACCACTGTCTGATGGAGGGCAATATGTATTATTCAACAAATTATTCATCGCCTTTAGGTTCACTTTTACTGGCTGGCAACAGCGCAGGTCTTATTGGAGTGTGGATGGAGGGGCAAAGGTATTTCGGAGGCACAGTAACAGAAGATGTAACCGATCAATCTGATTTGCCGGTATTGGTTGCGGCAAAAAACTGGCTTGATAAATACTTCGCCGGGAGGAAGCCGGCCATTTCTGATTTATCGCTGGCGCCTGGCGGCGGCGCTTTTCGCAGGGCAGTATGGGATATCCTTTGCGGGATTCCCTATGGCGAGTATACCACATATGGTGATATTGCAAAGAAAATGGCTCTAAAAATGGGCAGGCCGAGAATGTCCTCCCAGGCAGTCGGCGGAGCTGTCGGACACAATCCTATCTCAATAATTATCCCCTGTCATCGTGTTGTGGGTACGAATGGCAGCCTGACAGGTTATGCGGGAGGCATTGACAAGAAAATAAAACTACTTAAGCATGAAGGGGTTGATATGTCCCGTCTGTATGTGCCTGCAAAAGGTACGGCTCTATAAGAATCTAGGTTCGATGGTGTGGACGCCAAGCTCGCCGAGGGTTTTGTAGGGACAGCCTTTCGAGATGATCCCACAAATCTTGGGGTTGGTGATGTAGCTTTTGGCAATGACGCTGTACGGCCAGCACTCGCTCTCCCCCGGCACGGCAGCCTTTTCGATTTTCCCGATCTGCCCCTCCGTTGTACCTGATCGCGTCGTTGAGCGCGACGGTGAACTCGCTGCAAACGTTGAAGAATCCTGAAGGATTGTTCAGCGCGGACACGCTGCCCTCCTTGAACGCCGTAACCGTCCGTCCGCACCCTCCGACGCTCTTGTCCTTCAGCGCCGAGATTGCTGAGGGAGTGCTCTTAATCTTGCAATTAAATATTGCACTATCGCCATTAGCTTTTTATGCGGAAAATTAGTGAATATTTCTAAGCCGCAACTTTATCGCTTGTATTCTCGGCAACCCCGCCTTGATCTTATCTAGGCAGGAACCATTTTGCATTTACAATCCTGTCTCAAACGCCGCTTTTCAATGTGCTGCAGCAGATTAAAGCAGACAACTCTTTTATTAAAGAAAAAGGGGTCTTTAAACTTAGCTGGGCAAAAAACAAGAATGTACATGTAAGAACCTTGTAAAATCAGCGCTTTCGTCAATGGACGCAGTGCAGTCCCCGCTAGAGTTTAAAGACCCGAAAAAGGCTTGTCAATATTTATGTTAGATGATATACTTATTATATTGACATAAAGGTTGCTTTTATATAAGTGCATTCTCTTCAATGCGGGATTGCAAGGCATTTTGAGTGAAAGTCCAGCCATTTGTGGAGGAATGCAGCAGGGGGGTATAAATTCTAGTGAAACAGGAAGTTCAAGAAAAGCTTTTCTTGTTTGCAGAAAATTCTCGAGCGGCTATGAAGGCGTTTCTATGGCAGGATACGCTGGCAACGCAATTGTCGGCTCTTATGTTCGCACAGGAGGGAAAGCCTGTCGACTGCGAGGGCATCAAGGAATGCATGAATTCTATCAAGAAAAACACAGGCGTTTTTTCTTCGTTCAGAAGCGACATGTCGATGTTTGTCGCGACGCTTATGTGCCTTTCAGATAGGCGAGACAAGCTTTTTGAAGGCATCTTGAACGCGTACGAAGCGCTGAAAGGCGCAAAGTTCAGCGCGTCGGACCACCTCGTAGCCGCTGCATGCCAGTTGGCCCTGAATGAGGATGCTGATAGCGCTGTGACAGTCAGCCGCGCCAGATCATTTTTTGACGCAATGAAAAAAAGCATTGGTTATACTGGTACGGATGACTATGTCTTTATTGTGATGCTCGCCTTGTCTAAAATAGATGTCTTAAGCGGCGCTGAGAGAATTGAGCGGCTATATGAGCTGCTGAAACCGGAATTCCGGGATAAAAACAGCGCACAGGCTCTTGCTCAGATACTAGTCTTGGGTGGAGAGTCAGATGAGGCGGAAAAACGCCTTTTTGCCTTGAGATATTCGCTTAAAAGCCGCAAAATTCCAATGGATAGGTCTGATGCGCTTCCAATGCTCGGCGTTCTGGCATTGCTTCCTGAGGATGCTGGCGAAATAGCGCAGGATGTTTATGATGCTCAGAGTTTTCTGCGAGGGCAAAAAGGCTTAGGCGCATTTTCAATCACTGCTCAAGACTTGCTTTTATTCTCCTCTTCAATTGCATTGTCGGGATATGCGCAGAAGCTCGATAATGTAGTGGCATCTGCCGCTATCTCCGCAAGCATCGCCAGCATATTTATCGCCCAGCAGGCTGCGATGATTGCCAGCATGTCAGCTTGCTTCATAATATGTACATCAAGCTGACCTGAGGGCAGGATTATCCATTTTGTACAATCCTAACTCAAACGGCCCTTATAAATGTGCATCAGCAGATTAAAGCAGACAACTCTTTTATTAAAGAAAAAGTCTTGTCAATATTTAAGATAAATGATATACTTTTTATATCGACAAAGAGGTTGCTTTTATATAAGCAACCTCTTTTTGCATTTCACAGATAAGGGGGCATGCATTTTGGATGAACTTATAAAGCATGCGGGCCAGATCAACCAACAGCTGAGCCGATACGGCGTGAAGTTCGGCATCTATAAAAACGGGCGCTTCAACGAGAGGCTGTTTCCGTTTGATGCCATATCCCGAGTAGTTTCCGCGGAGGAATGGAGGAGATTGGAAAAAGGGCTTATTCAGCGTGTAGATGCTCTCAATGCGTTTCTTGAGGACATATACGGGTCCAAAAAATCGATTATAAAAGACAATGTCGTGCCGGAAGAGTTTGTTTACCTTGCAAGCGGCTATTTGCCTGAATGCGAGGGATATCCGCCTCCCAAGGGCATCTACAGCCACATCTCCGGAATTGATCTGGTTCAGGACAAGAACGGAGACTGGTTCGTGCTTGAAGACAATCTTCGCATACCCTCAGGCGCGTCGTATCCTCTGATCGCCAGGGAAATGTGCAGAAAATGCAGCCCTGAGACATTCAGGAAAAAGAAGATTGTGGACAACAGAAACTACGGCGCGCTTCTCAGGGAGGTAATGGGCTTTGTAAACACTGGAGGCGCGAATGTGATCCTCACTCCAGGCAGGTACAATGCGGCATACTTCGAGCATTCGCTTTTAGCGGAGATGTCTCAGGCGATACTCGCCGAGGTCGGAGACCTAGTGGTCGAGGAAAATATCCTCTACTACAGAAGCTACGACGGAAAGCAGCGCGTGGGTTCAGTCTACAGGCGCATAAGCGATGAATTCATTGATCCCCTTTATTTCAAACGGGAATCCCTTATTGGAGTCCCCAACATCATGTCGGTTTACAGAAGCGGAAATGTCGCCATGGTAAACGCGCCGGGAAACGGCGTAGCTGACGACAAGGGGATATACTACTTCGTCCCTAAGATGATTAAATACTATCTTAATGAAGATCCAATCCTGTTGAATGCTCCAACATACCTGCCGTTTTATGAAGGCGACAGGAAATTCGTACTTGAAAATATAGAGAATCTCGTTATAAAGGACGTTGCGGAGGCTGGCGGATACGGCGTAGTGTTCGGGAATTCTCTGCCAAAGGAGAAGCTGGCGGAGCTTAAAGAAAAGATTTTAGAAAATCCAAGGCGATTCATAGCCCAGGAAGTGATAGACTTCAAGGGCTTGCCGCTGATGCTAGACGGGAAGCGGGTAGAGAGGAAGGCCGACTTCCGCGCATATGTGCTTACGGCTGGACAGACTAAGGTATGGCCAAGCGGGCTCACCCGCTTTTCAACAGATCCTGCCAGCTTTATCGTGAACTCGTCTCAGGGGGGAGGATTTAAAGACACATGGGTGCTATGCTAAGCAAAGCAAACAGGCTCTACTGGCTGGGGAGGTACAATGAAAGGCTGTATACGTCTCTCCAGTACATGACCAGGCTTTTCGATCAAGCCATAGACGGTCCTCCCATAAACTATCCGGACATATGCACAAGGCTTGCCGTACCCAATATCTACGGCGACGCCTCTGACTTTCTCAACAGATTTACATTCGACATAAAAAGCCCGGATTCAATAGCATCCACAGCTGATAAAATGCTTGGAAACGGCATGGTGCTCCGTGAAACCATATCAAGCAATACTTTGTCATACCTTCAAATGGCCGTAAACGCCCTCAACCTGGCATCAGTCAGCGTCAACCCAGTGGTAGCGATGCAATGGGTCTTAGATGACATAATGGCTTTCAGAGGGAGCTTCGACGACTACATCGACGATGAAACCATCGCAAACATTTTAAAGTGCGGAGTCAGCGTCGAACGCGTCAGCATGTATCTGCGGCTGAATATAAATCAGTATGACTCTGAAAAAGAGCTGAAGAAGCTTCTGGCAAGCCTCTACAAGTCAAAGCTCCAGGTTCAGCCGTCGAGCCAGGCGACACTCTATGAGAAGGTTGTAAATGGAAACAGCCCTTCTCCTGAGTTGCTGCTACACAGCGTCGAGACGCTTTTCGTCATATAATCAGCAGCCAAAATGAAAGGAGGCGCCTCTTTGAAATGGCTTTTTTTTCACTATGATACCTTTTTGGAATTCGAGCAGCCTGTGAGAGAGCACCAGTTCGTACTGCGCTGCGAACCGACGACCAACGGCAGGCAGAGAGTAGTCAGAGCCGACGTAGTCATCAAGCCCCGGGTGCCGATAAACATCTTGAAGGATGGATTCGGCAACATGGTTCAAACCGGGTGCATACCGTTCGAACATACCTCTTTCCACTACAGTTCTGAAGGCGAAGTCTTTGTATTCGAAAACAATAGGGATGAAACGCTGCTAAACCCGGTTTTCAGGTACCCCTCGTCTCTAACGAAAGCCTCGCCGGACATGCTTGGTTTTTTTCAGGGCATAGGCGTAAAGAAGGGGGAAAAAGCCTGCGATGCCGCGGAAATAGTAATGGATGCCGTAGGCAAGCATTTTGAGTACATTCCGGGCAGCACCGATACAAGCACTACTGCCGCTCAGGCATTTGACAAGAAGGCAGGAGTGTGCCAGGACTATACGCACGCCTTCATAAGCTTTATGAGGCTGGCGGGATATCCTGCCAGATATGCCAATGGGCTTCTGGTGGGAGAAGGAGCCAGCCATGCATGGGCGGAAATATATGAAGACGGCTGTTGGATCGGCTTCGATCCAACCCGCAATTCCCAAGTAAGCGATGACTATCTGCGTTTCTGCGTAGGAAGGGATTTCGACGACTGTTCGATAGAGCGGGGAGTCTTCTTTGGAGACAGCGGCCAGCGCCAGACTGTTCAGATAAAGGTTTATGAGGCCTCCCAAGTGAAGCAGGGGCAAAGCCGAAGTTGGAGCTGAAAAGGCGCATGGCCTGAACGGAGGCTTTAAAGCCTGATTTGCAAAGCTTGCGAACTATTAATGATAAGCGCCGGATTAGAGGCTCTAATTGGGCAGTCTTTCCTTAAGATCCCATGGCGATAAAATCCTACGATAATGCGATATATGCTGATTTGCAAATGAAATCTCCTATTTTGCAGCTTCATTGCACAATGTCTCAGTGGATATACTGCTTTTCATATAAAATTGCCTTTTTTGGAGCTTGATTATACAGGCTTCAATGGATAATCAAGCTCCAAAATAGAAACGTTTGAATGCAAATCAGCATAAGATGCTCATAATGGCCGCCCTCCTCGGGCGGCCATTATTACCCGCGCTTGCTTTAGCGGCTGCTCCTCATCCGCCTTTTCGAGCGGCAAGTTGTTGCGCTTTTCCCGGTTATGCGGGATAATAGAGAGATAAGAGATCTGGAGCAGCGTTTGAACATCTGGAGCTGATAATTCAAATTCAAAGCTGGAGCATTTGAATGCGCGCCCGCATACTTGCAGGAGGAATTTCTTACAGGCATATTTCATCGATTAACAGCCAAATGCGCCTATTTTGAAGCTTTATTTTCCACTGATGCCCGCATAAATCCATGCTCCAAAACAGTCGGCTTCATATAAAAACCAGAATGCGAGGAGTGTATTGACATGGAATCAGCACTGAACCCCCTCATGGCTCCGCCATGGATTTTTCCTGAGGCGGAGCCATGCACTTTAGAGAATCCTAGCGAAGGCTATGCGTCTGAATTCAAGCAGTGGTTCAAGGCATTGAATGAAACCGAAGCCGCCTCTTTCAAGAAGATGTTTCCGCAGCCGGCGCCCTGGCCTTCTTTCTACGATGGGCCGCATGGCTTACCGATGGATATGAGGGGCGTAGCGCAATGGACGCCGGGAGGGGAAGCAAAATATACAAGGCAAGCCCTCGTAAACACCTTGGGCGGCAGAGAGCTTGCGGATATAACCTGCTTCTGGAAGCCGCAGCCAAAGGTGAATTCATCATGCCTGGGGCAATGGCAGCCGTCAATATTCAAGGTGAACGGCCGCGTCTATACTTGCGCGGAGCAGTACATGATGGCTGAAAAAGCCCGGATCTTCGAAGATGAGGAAATGCTCGCCAAAATCATGGCTTCAAAGAGCCCTAAAAATATGAAAGCTCTGGGCAGAAAGGTCAAGAGCTATGATGATGCTGTATGGGATAAGGTAAAGCACTCGGTTGCGCTAAATGGAAATTGGCTCAAATTTACCCAAAATGAAAAAATGAAAGAATATCTGCTCAAGACGGGAGATTCTGTCCTGATTGAGGCAAGCCCTTTCGATAAAATATGGGGCGTAGGAATGTCTGAAATGGATCCGCTCATAAAAAACCCTGCCCTGTGGAACGGCTGCAATCTTTTGGGCTTCGCCCTGATGGAAGTGCGGGATGAACTGATGAAGGTCTTCAAGAACTGCGGCAGACTGCCTGCAACAATTAACTGCGAGGCTAGCGAAAGGTCTGAAAAGCCATGATTAAAATAGCGGCAAGCGTTGAGCTGCCTGTTGGAGAATCGCTGGTTATTCAAAAAAACCGGATAGAGCCTGTTGGAGGCCTCTCAGGAAAACGCCCAAAGCGCATTTGCGTTGTGACGGGAACGCATGGAGACGAACTGGAGGGGCAGTATGTAGCCTGGCGCTTATCCGATGCTCTCAATAAGCATATAAAGCATCTGCACGGGATAGTAGACATCTATCCCGCCATCAATCCGCTGGGCATCAATTCCATCAACCGGGGGATGCCCCTGTCTGATCTGGACTTGAACCGCATCTTTCCTGGAAATGCCAACGGGCCGATCGCAGAATACCTTGCTTCCGAGGCGCTAAATGACATGAAAGGCGCCGATGCCTGCATCGACATACACGCAAGCAATATCTTCCTCCGCGAGCTTCCGCAGATAAGAATAAACGAATTGATGGCGGAGGATTTGCTTCCTCTCGCAAGGCGAATGAATATGCCTCTTATTTGGATACACGCTTCCGCCACAGTTCTTGAAAGCACGCTGGCGCACAGCTTGAATTCGCTAGGAACGCCTACGCTCGTAGTTGAGATGGGGGTGGGCATGAGGATTACGAAGGAGTATGGGGAGCAGCTGGTAGACGGGATTTTTTCTCTTATGTCCCATCTGGGGATCTGGTCCCGGAAGACGCCCCCAACTATTCCTCCCATTGTCTCAAGCGATTGGCAGGTCGCCTTTATAAATTCCAATCATTCCGGCATTTTCATATCTGAAGTTTCGCATATTTCAACGGTACAGCAGGGCCAGCGGCTGGGATTCATCGCAGATCCACTGTCCGGCCGAGTGCTCGAGCGCATAAACAGCCCTGTGACGGGACTTCTTTTTACGCTTCGAGAATACCCCGTAGTATATGAGGGCTCTCTGCTCGCCCGAATTCTTCACGGGGATCCTGGAGATCCATCTGAGGGCTCCGAACCATGGATGGAGGCGAACATGTGATAGCGGAAACTTTATTCTCCATAAACACCCTGTACCGCCAGCCTATACCAGTGACGGGCTTGTTCTTCGGCTCAGGCGAAAAAACCCTTGCAATAGTCGGATCTTTAAGAGGCAATGAGGTGCAGCAGCTCTACATTTGCTCGCAACTGGTGAAATGCCTGAAAAGATATGAAGAAGACGGCATGATAACTGAAGGGTGCCAGATACTTGTAATACCCTGCGTCAATCCCTTCTCGATGAACTTGGGAAAGCGCTTCTGGGCGGTTGACAATACTGACATAAACAGAATGTTCCCTGGCTATGCGAAGGGCGAAACCACCCAGCGCATAGCCGCAAGCCTGTTTGATCATCTGCGCGGCTACGTGTACGGCATACAGCTAAGCTCATTCTACTTGCCCGGAAACTTTGTGCCTCACGTCCGCGTGCTGGATACCGGATACCATGATCTGGATCTCTGCGACTATTTCGGGCTGCCGTATGTTATGCTCTCAAAGCCCCTTCCTATAGACACCGGAACTTTAAATTACAACTGGCAAGTATTCGACACAAAAGCATTCTCCATATACTCCAAAGAGACGAAGAATGTGCACGATGAATCGGCAGTCCAAGCTATAGAGGCGACATTTTCATTCATGAATTCCCAAGGCATGCTAAAAGGGATTGACGCCCGTGAAACGCAGGGCAAGTACTATCCCTTCCATCCAATCCACTTCAGCGAAGAAGATCTTGTAAATGTCCTGTCCTCCAAGGGCGGGATATTCATCCATAGAAGCTTCGTCGGAGAAGAAGTGAAAAAGGGCGGGGTTCTCGCCGACATCCTGGATGCCTATTCCGGTGAAATAGCTGAAAGGCTTCTTGCTCCCTGCGACGGGAGGATATTCTTCAACCACAATTCCAATCTCATAAGCGGACACGAGGTAAGCTGCAGGATTATTCCAAACGATGCTGTTTTTAAGCATAGCGAATCTAGCATGAGGCGCAGCTGATGCTATGCTGATTCGAGCGGGCCGCTCTCGGATTTTCATTGAAAACTTCCTTTTTGAAGCTTGATTATACAGCGAGTGCGATTGATATCTGCATTTCGCGCCATCCAAGGATAGTCAAGCCCCAAAAAGGAACATTTGATGAAAATCGGTATAGCGATGATAAAATAGAGTCTCTGAAGCCGCGACATCCGCCGTTTGGAAATGTATATTGATATGTAGCCTAAAGCGCTGATTTTGGGGCCGAATTATCAGATTGCGCGTTGCATGCTTAATTTCAAGGCGGAAAGAATTGCTGCGCACCGGCATATCAAAATGCTCCTGCAGAAAGCTTGCCTGAGAAAGCAACGGTTCAATTAGGAAGGAGGTATTGCCAGTGGATAAAAGGGATATCAGATGGTCAGACAGGAAAAGGACGTTCCTTGGGTTGCCATTGTCGTTTACCAAATATGTGCTTACAGAAGAAAAGCTGTACATCAGCACAGGCTTCTTCACAACTCTTGAAGATGAGATTCGCCTGTACAGAATTCTTGATGTATCGCTTCGCAGGACGTTCGGACAGAAAATGTTCGGTTTAGGATCAATTCATGTATGCTCATCAGACAAATCATGCCCTGAAATTACCATTAAAAACATAAAAAAGTCATCTGCCGTCAAAGAGCTACTCTCGGATCTTGTAGAGGCTGAAAGGCTTAAAAAGAAAACAATGGGCAAGGAATTATTTATCGATAGCATCAATGATGACGATGATGATAGGCACGACTTTGACTGACATCATCCTTTGATTATACTGATTTGCAATGAAAGTTCCTATTTGGAGCTTGATTATACAGCGAGTGCGAAATGCAGAACCGTCATTTCGCACCACTCAATGGATAATCAAGCTCCAAAACAGGTACATTTGACTGCAAGTCGGCATATCTTTGGGCGGAATTAAAATCCAATCAAGCTGGAGGAATACATGACTGTTTTAGTTACCGGGGGCGCCGGGTTCATAGGCACCCATATATGCGTTGAATTGCTCATGAGCGGGCATGGCTGCATTGCTGCCGACAATCTTTCTAACAGCTGCCTTGAAGCGGTAAAGAGAGTTGAGGAAATAGCGGGAAGGATTCTGCCGTTTTACGAGATTGACGTTCGTGATGAAGACAAGCTCGACATAATCTTCAAAGAGCACGCGATAGACGCGGTGATTCATTTGGCTGGGCTTAAGGCTGTGGGGGAGTCGGTATCCATGCCGCTTGAATACTACAGCTGCAACCTGAATGTAACGCTTTCCGTACTTAAGGCAATGAAGAAAAACAATGTTAAGTCTTTTGTATTTTCCTCATCCGCCACCGTATACAGCGCAGGAAACTCAATGCCGCTTGCGGAGGAAGCCGCCTGCGGCGGCTGCTCAAATCCATACGGATGGACCAAGTTCATGGGGGAGATCATTGCGCGCGACGCGGCACATGCCTATCCGGAAATGTCAGTTGTGCTCCTGAGGTACTTCAATCCCATTGGCGCTCATGAAAGCGGCCGAATCGGAGAAGATCCTCTAGGCATCCCCAACAATCTCGTCCCCTTTATTTCGCAGACGGCGATAGGAAAGCGGGAAAAGGTCATGGTGTACGGCAATGACTACGATACGCCGGATGGGACAGGCGTTAGGGACTACCTGCATGTCGTGGACTTGGCCAAAGCCCACATTGCTGCGGTGGACTACAGCGTGAAGCATAGAGGGGTTGAAGTCTTCAACCTTGGAACCGGAAAGGGCGCAAGCGTCCTGGAGATAATAGAAGCGTACCGCCGCGTGAATTCAGTTGAGATTCCTTATGAGATAGCGGGAAGAAGGCCTGGAGATTTGGCAGTGTGCTTCGCTGATCCAGCAAAGGCTCGCAGGGTGCTTGCGTGGCGCGCTGAAAGGAATTTGGACGAAATGGTCAGGGACTCCTATCGATGGCAGAAAAGCAACCCCAACGGCTACCATGAAGACGGCGGCATAGCATAGTGCAGTTATGCCGATATGACGCTGCATTTTAAGGCGCATAGGCATAAGTTTACTGCGCTAAGGCGACTGAAGCGTCCGAAAGGGCGCCTCAGTCGCCTGAAGCGTTTTGAATACCGCTGATTTTATGATTTCCCGCGCCTACACCATCATAGCTCCTCCGTCAGCCCTCAAAGCGGAGCCGGTTATGTATTGGCTGCGTTCATCGGCGAGAAAATTAACTATCCAACCCACATCTTCCGGCAATCCGACTCTCCCTGACAGAAATCCGCCCTTTGGCTGATTGGCGGGATTCCAGAAAACCGGCGGCTTCCATTTTGGATTTCCCGACTTCGACGCAATTTTTACTGCGCCCAGAGTCATCATGTTGACGGTAATGCCGTACTTTGCAAACTCCACTGCCGACTCCCTTGTGAGCATTTTAATGGCGCCCTTTGTCATTGAATAGGCAACATCAAAGTTTGTCGGCCTTTTTGCATGTATTGACGCTGTATTTATTATGCGTCCATGCTTGGATTCCTTCAAAAGCGGCAAGGCTTCTTGGGTGCACATCCAATATCCTATGACGTTGACCTTGAAGAGCAGATCATACTCTGCTTCAGTGCATTCTAAAAGCCAATGGTTTATTTGAAGCGCGGCGTTGTTCACAAGAATGTCAACGGCTCCAAAGGCCTTGTATGCTTTGTCGAATAGATTTCTTGCGCCCTCTCTCACTGAGAGGTCGCCTTGAACTAATACGGCTTCGCCTCCGACAGCCTTGATAAGAGACATGGTCTCATCTGCGGGCGCCAAATGAGATGTAACCACAACGCGGGCTCCGTTTCCAGCAAGAGCCACGGCTACTCCCTGTCCTATGCCCGTGGCGCTTCCCGTCACTACTGCGACTTTACCTTCTAGACTCATCATAGAGCCCCCTATGCGAGGAATAATGTAAACTCTCAAAATAAATGCCGATGCGCGATCAAACGAAATGAATTCGCGCCTTCTATTCTGATTTGCAGTCGAATGCGCCTGTTTTGGAGCTTGACCGCCTGCTTTCAAGGCGCGATTGATATAGGCATTTCACGCTTGCTGTACATCCAAGCTTCAATTAGGATTCATATGCAAATCAAAAACAAGCAGGCAAATTCTGCATTAGACTGCGCATAGGCAAAGAGGGATGAAAAGCGCAACTAGTCCATGATGTTTTATGAAAACGTTTTTATTGTAGCCGCAATGCCGATGAGCCTGAGAATTTCTAAAAATCCCAGTCCATGCTCGGCTCGGACGCCATCTTTTCATATTCCTCGTAGGTGAGCCTTGGAAAATAGCTCAGGGTCATGCCTGCATCAGCGCGAAGCTCAGCGCCGTTTAGCAACGAGCTGTCATCTGATGCCAGAAACAGCGCCAGCTTTGCGGCTTCGATGGGAAGGCCAGGCGCGTGCCTGGGGATCTTCTTGAGCATGTCAATGTAAAAAGGGGATTCCTCTCCCATTAACTTCAAGTCGTCTCCTTCCATGGCGCCAATCTCTACTGAGTTGACGCTTACGCCGTACATCCCCAAATCCAATGAGGCTTCCTTGCAAAGCATCTTCACCGCGGCTTTCGCGGCGCTGTAAGCGAAAGCGCTTCCCGTCGGCTTTTCGGCGTGTATGGATGTTATATAGATTATCTTGCCCGAACGCGCTTCTTTCATGAAGCGCCCGACCGCTTGGGTATAGAGGAATGCGCTCTTGGCGTTTATTGCAAGGCAGCGCTCCAGCAGCTCCTGGGAACAGCGCTCAATTGACGCTTTAACTATTTCATCGCAGTTGGAGACCAATATGTCGATTTTTCCGCGATCTCCGAATATATTTGAAACTGCGGCGTCAACTTCAAGCTTAGACGCAGGATTTATACAAGGGCAAAAAACCTCGGCGCCTTCGTCGGTGAAAAGCTTGGCTATTTCTCGTCCTATAGGGGAGAAGCCGTCTGTTATCAACGCAATTCGCCTCTCCAATTTCATATTCATTCCCCCTATGCGGTTGTAAAAAAGCCGCTTTCGCTACAGCCTGACTGAAGTCCCATCCGAAAAGCTCTTTGCGCCATTTAGCTCATCATCCCAATTAAGGTGAAGATAATCGGAGGATTCAGGAGCTTTTTCAAACCATCTGAGGAAATCCTCCCACATCGGCAAAGTCCATGGAGCATCTATCTGCGCGGTTGTGTAAGTTCTATCAGAGAGCCTTAAAAATCCGAATATGTCTCGTATGTGAGATTTTTCAGCGCCGACTACGCATTTCTCAGCCAGTTGCGGAGGGATGAAAAGAACTCCCGATATGGTGCCCAGCACCACATCGCCAGGAAGGCAGACCGCGTCTCCGATTCGACATGGGGTGTTCATGCCTGTCATCGTCACATTGCCGATGCCGGTCGGATCATTTCCGCGAAAGAACACTTGATAGCCGGAAATCTTGACTATCTGCTCCAAGTCGCGCACGCCTCCCCATATTACGGCCCCGCCGCGCTTTGTGCGGCTCTTTATCGCGGTTGAGAGGTTTCCGCCTACATATGTGCCTTCAAATACTTTGTCAAAAAGATCTACGACTACAACGTCATCTTCTGTCAGAGAATCTATGACCCATTGGTTGAAGAATCCATGTCGGCCTTCCTCATCAATTCCATAGCGCATGAAAGTCTCATCCAAATCGGGGCGCTTTGGAACCATGACTGCCGTCACAGCGCGGCCGACCAGCTTTTCTCCAGGCGCTGAGCATTTAAAGCCGCCTTGGAACTGAGTCTTGAATCCAGCGTTCCATAGCGGACCCCAGGCTTCTTCCAGCGTTATGGAACGCATTCTCCGAAGGATGTTCTCAGAAACCCTAGGCCTGCCGTCGGCTGATCTTTCCCCAGTCCAAGTTTTTGTGCAATGCACTATATCATCATAAGCGCTGAATTTCATTTTCGCACAGCTCCTTTGTCAGCTCCACAGCCTGTCATGGGAAGTGTCTAAATCCCAATTGGAGGTATCTTCCCACATTCCCGGTACATTAGGGTTCAAATGCTCTGCTATGAGTTCGTCATTAAGCGCCTCAATGCCGAGGCCAGGCGAATCCGGAACCGAAATGAATCCATCTTTGACCAGAGGTTTAGGCAGGCCTAAAACTAAGTCTTCCCACCAAGGGACGTCTACCGCATGGTTTTCCAGCGCTATGAAGTTCTCGGAAGCGGCTGCCGCATGCACGCATGCCATGCAGGCTATCGGACTCTCAGCCATGTGAATGGCCATCGCCACTCCATATTCTTGCGCGATGTCTCCGATTTTCTTAGTTTCAAGGATACCGCCTGATGTTAGTATATCCGGGTGGATCACATTTACAGCCTGCGCCTCAAGAAGCGGCTTGAAGCCCTCCTTGAGGTATATGTCTTCTCCAGTCGCAATGGGGACGGTCGTGGAGGACTTCAGCAGCTTGTACTGTTCAGTGAGCTGCCAAGGAACCATATCCTCAGCCCAGGCAAGATTGTACTTCTCCAGGCGCCTTGCAAGCTTTATGCAGTCCTCGACGGGGGCGTGGCCGAAATGATCTATTGCCAAGGGGATTTCATAGCCTATGATCCCGCGAACTTGACTGACATATTCCTCGAGCAGGTCAAGGCCCGTTTCTGTGATGTGAATGCAGGTAAATGGATGAGACACTGCATTGATGTCATACTGATCATGCCATCTGCCATAGTAGGCCAGCATGTCCTCGCCCTTATGCTCCTTGGCGGCTTGGTAGGCCTTTCCCCTTGATTCGTACTCTTCCAGAAAGCCCACGGGGGCGCTCAATGCGTTTGGTACGCCAATGAGCTGGAAAATGCCTACGTCCATCTTCAGGAATGTATAGCCTTTTTCCATTCGCTCCTTCAGCGCCAGCCCCATGTCGCGTCCGGAATGCCTGCCGTGGATGTCCGTATCGCAGTACATGCGCACGCTGTCTCTGAATTTTCCTCCCAGCATCTGATAAATCGGAATTCCATACGCTTTGCCAGCCAAATCCCATAGCGCAACCTCAACCGCGCATACCCCTCCGGCTTGCCTTGAGTGATATCCGAATTGCTTGATTCTGCGGAAGATCTTGTCTATTTCGCAAGGATTTCTTCCAATGAGAAGATGCTTGAGCATCAAAGCGTAAGTCTTGCTGCCGTTGTCTCGAACCTCGCCGTAGCCGACTAATCCCTGGTTGGTATAAAGCTTCATCAGGATTGAATGCCCTGGCGCGCTATAGAGGTTTGCAAAACGCATGTCAGTGATTCTAAGTTCTGACGGTCGACTGGCTGTCCTCACTCCATCCAGTACGCCGCCGCTTTCGGAAAGCAGGCTCATTTGAATGCACTCCTTGCTGCCGCTTGACGCGGCTAGTATTCTTGGGGAAGCTTTCTTGCGCGCTTGTCATTGCCTGCCGATTGCGAAGCCGGGCTATGCAGCAGCCGGGTTTTACGATGATTTGCAGTTGAATGCGCCTGTTTTGTAGCCTGGCCGTCCATATAGACGCGGCGCAGTCAAGCTCCAAAACAGGCAGTTCCGCATGCAATCAGAATATCAAGCATCCAAATCAAAGCATTTGGATGCGCAAAGGCATGCTCGCGAGTGAAAAGCTTTAGGGGAGACATCGACCCCTTGGCGCAGATATTCTTAAATACGCGCATCGCTTATATTTATGCATGATGTACAACCATAGAGCAACGTTAAATTTCATAAGACTATGTCGAAGAGCGTTTTTTGGCGCTTGGCCGACCTTTCAGACGTTGCGCGGCCAAGCTTCGCATCGAAGCGCTCCTTTGCGCGGCAGTATAATTAGAGGCGCGCATTTAAGAATATCTGCACTGGGAAACGCCGCCCTTCTTGGAGGCGTTGAAGCGATTGAGTTTTTTTGCGGAAGCAGGAAGAAAAAAATCATCTCAAAGCATCTCTGCATGATACAGTTATATTACATTGATCCGAAAAAGTCAATATGGGTTTTTGAACGCGCTTTTTTATTTTGCTCTGAGAGTTTAAAAAGTGAAAGCGGATTTAAGTAAATGAGCAGTCATTAGCATGGATTAGGAGCTTGATTATCCTCAGGCGCGGATAGTCTTAATATCAGCGCCTTATCGTTGCATAATCAAGCTCCTAAATCGGAAAGAATTATGTTGGAGAGGTTTCTAAAAACAGCTTGAGGGCGTAAAAGCCAAGGATGAGTTTGAAGCCGCTCTTATCGACCCAGACGGAATGCCCTTACTGGGCAGCCTTCCATTCATCGAACTGCTTCTGATACGCGGCAAGCAATCCATCCATGCCGGCGGCTTTGTAGTCGGATTCCAGCTTGGCGAATGATCCGTCAATATCATCGACATATCCAAAGAACAGGTCTGTATAGTTTTCACGAACGGCTTTCATCGCCTTTATCGCCGTCTGCATTTCTGTGTCGGTGGTATCCGGGATGAACCCAAGAGACGGAACCGGTCTTCCCGCTTCATTGAATTCCTCAAACTTCTTCCATTTCTCAGGATCTTCCGCGGTAGTAAGATAGTTGTTGAACTGGTTGCCCATTGTCCAGCCTTGGCCCCACGCCCATCCGGAGTCGGGAATGAGTTCGATGA
This sequence comes from Clostridiales bacterium, assembly GCA_031269465.1. Classification (GTDB taxonomy): domain Bacteria; phylum Bacillota; class Clostridia; order Lachnospirales; family WQUN01; genus JAISWZ01. The sequence continues at coordinate 18,040 of JAISZB010000253.1, forward strand.
TTCCAGGGCTTACGGTATTGTAGTCCTTGCCGTCCTCGCCCCAGACGAAGAGATTGAGAATCTTCTCGTCAGTGTACAAAAGCTTGATGAAATCAAAGGCTTCATTCTTGTTTTCAGATGCCGCCGGGATGGCAAGCATTGCGCCTGTAGTCTCAGAACTTGCGATTTCTGGTTCGTTAAGCTCCACCTGGACAAGATCATATCCTATGGACGCGGCTTCCTCGGCGGCTTTGCCGGGCTTTAGCTGATATGTCGCGCCAAGGTATTTGCCTGAGGCGAATTCCGTCTGCACTTGAGACTCTCGGTTGAGATCCGGGTTGATGAGCCCCAGCTTGAACCATTTGTTGTAGAGTCTGACCGCGTCCTTGAAGCGATCCGTAAGATCCACCGCCAGCACCGTATTAGAGCCGTCTTCTGTTTCCATTCCGATTATCGGCTCTTCTATGCGGTCATACATGTAGTTGCTTGGAACGAATGAAGGATACACCCATACATTGAACTCTTCTTTGGCCTTTATGAACCAAGGCTCGAGATCCTCATTGGATTTGACGGTCGACAAGTCAAGTCCCATCTGATCTACGAAATCTTTCCGCAAGAGCCATCCTATTTGGCGAGCCTTCTCCTTGTTTGTCGGAAGCGCGTAATTTATCCCGCCTATTCTGGAAGCGTTCATGAAGTCGGCAGTGAGTATCTGCTCTATTTCGGGATTCTTTTCAAGGTACGGCCCCAAGTCCGCGAATACGCCGTTAGGCGCGTTTGTCAGGTAGGATGCCGCCCAGTTGGCTGTAAATACAACATCAAACTTTTCTCCGGTGTTGAGCATGAGATTGACGACGTCATTGTAAGTGCCCCAGCCCTCTATGGCGAGTTCGACGCTGTATGGCCTGCCTATGCTTTTGAGGTAGTCGTTTACCGCTTGAACGATTCTTGGCATATCGGATTGCATGTCACCGATTGTCTGAAACTTGATGGTCACGGCCTTGAGTCCTGATTCATCAGACGCGGCTCCAGATCCCGCCGGCGCCGCTCCATTGCCGCAGCCGGCTAGAAGCGCCAGCGCAGCCAGAAGACACAGAATTGCAGTTGAAGCCCTTTTAAGCTTAGCCATCGATTGTTATGCTCCTTTCATTTTGGCTGGCAGAAGTTGTCCGGCGAAGAAGGCGCAAGAAGGTTTTTCGAAGCTTGAGGATAAAGCTTTGATTCAGTGGCAACTTGCGCGCCGCCAAAGCTTGCTCAGCCTTTTACAGCGCCTATTGTAAGGCCCTTGATGAAATACCGCTGGAAGAACGGGTAAGCCAGGATGATTGGACCCACTGCGATAACCGCTATGGACATGCGGATGGTTTCAGATGGGAGATCCTTGACTGCGCCGCCGATTCCAGCCACCTGCGTGGACATGCGCGCAAGGAACTGGACATTCTCCAGAATGGACTTAAGCAGGTACTGCACGTTGTACAAATTCTCGCTTCTTATGAACATGAGGGGCAGATACCAGTCGTTCCAGTAGAGTATCATTGAAAAGAGCCCGACGGTCGCCAGGCCTGCCGTGCTCAGCGGCAACGCTATTCCGGCGAAGATGTGGAATTCGTTCGCCCCGTCGATGCGGGCGGACTCCAAAAGCTCCTCGGGAACCGCGCTCTTGAAGAATGTGCGCAAAATCAACACATACCAGGCGTTCATAAGATAAGGAATTATAAGAACAGCAATTGTGTTTCCGATGCCCAGAACCTGAGTGTACATGATATACCATGGCACAAGGCCGCCGGAAAACAGCATGGTAACGAAGACCAAGCCTGTAAAGAGGCCTTTGTACTTGAAATTGGGCCTGGAAAGAGGGTAGGCGTACAGCGCTATGACCATAGTGCTTAAAACCGTCCCGACAAGAGCGACCAAAATCGAGACTGAGTAAGAGCTGAGCACAGCTCCGCCCTTTTTCATAATGTATTCGTAGCCTGAGAGTCCGAATACATGCGGAAAAAAGCTGTACCCATACTGAACCAGGCTCTTCTCGTCAGTCAAGGACACCATTATTACCAGGATAAGAGGAAGTATGCATGAAAGAGAAGCCAGTGCGAATAGGATGTTCCAAACGATGTTCACCGGGTAGGAGATCCTGTTTGCGACATAGGATCGCTTTTTCTCCCTTTTCTGAACTCCGATTTCGCTCAAACATATCCCCCCTTAAAACAGCGCCGATTCTGGATCAAGCTTTCGGACGATCCAGTTCACGCTCATGATGGCGATAAATCCGATAATTGACTGGAACATGCTGGAGGCCAAGGGCATCCCGAAATCGGTCGTGCCTCGCATGCCTCGGTAAATGAAAGTGTCAAGCACTTCGGTGACTGGATACAGAGTGCTCCTACCCATGGGGACATTGTAGAATAGGCCGAAGTCTGAGTTGAAGATGCGGCCGACTGCCAGAAGGCTCAAAATAATGATGGTGGATTTAAGCATCGGAAGTGTTATGTACCAAATTTGCTGCCACTTGCCGACTCCGTCGATCATGGCCGCCTCATAGTAGTCGGAGCTTATTCCCGTGAGGGATGCCAGGTAGACGACTGAATTATATCCAAGATACTTCCACATTTGCAAAAAAACAAGAAGGAAAGGCCAAAATCCTATGTTTCTATACCAGTCCACGCTCTGAATGCCTAAAGGCTTTAAAATCATTGAATTGAGCGCTCCGTTGGTTTGAAGAACCGCAAAGACCAGATAAGAGACGACCACCCAGGAGAGAAAGTACGGCAGGAATAGAAGCGTCTGGTAGATTTTCGCCAGCTTGGAGCTCCAAATCTCGTTCATTGCTATCGCAAAGGCAACCGGGACTATCATGCCAAGAATTATGAATACAAGGTTGTATCCTAAAGTATTGCGAAGATTGATCCATAATGTTGGGTTTCTGAGAAGGAATTTGAAGTTGCTGAATCCGACCCATTTGCTTGTCAGCAGGCTGTTGATGAAATTGGTTCTGAACCTGTACTGCTGAAAAGCCATCACAGCCCCAAGCATTGGTATGTAGTTGTTGATGAGAAGGACAAGGAGCCCTGGCAGGAGCATAATCATAAACGGCAGGGTGACTGAGCTGCGAAGCTTCTTTTTGACGGCCTTTGCTTCTGTTTTGCGCGATTTATGCATAGGCAGCGCCTCCTTTAGGTTATGGTTGTGCGAAGTGCATGCAATGTTGACATTATGGACGTTTCAGATTTTAACGATAAAAGATATATAGAGCTTAACACGCTTTCAATTAGAAGTCAATATGCTATATTATTTTTGTTTAAACTTTATTATTTTGGCAATTGTAATGCTACGCAATCCAGGGTAATGTAAATAAATGTTATTTTAATATGGTAAATGGTTTAATAGCATATTCATCCTCAAAAATAATAGTGAATTTGACTAAATAAAAATTTAACGAGCTTTAGAGTCTGATTGTTGTCTAAGTTGCATAAAGAAAAAGGCTTTGCATGAAAGCGTTAGCTTTTAGAAAGCGTCTATGAGATTTGCTATGCTGGCTACATATGCATCTATACCGATTTTCATCAAATGGCATAACTGATGATTTGCATCTGCGAATCAGTATAGATGTATCTTGGCGGTGCGCTTTCAAGATGCGGTATCGGCATTTCGACTCACTGTGCAACACCGATTTTGGAGCTCGACTGCGCACTTTCGCTCTGTATAATCAAGCTCCAAAATCGATGCTTCTATATGCAAATCAGCATATCTAAAAGGGCTTGAAGCTTGTCAGGATGAAAAATCCGGAACATACTCGCTTCCCGCCGATTTTCTTGATTGCATGTATCCGTGCGACAAGCCGATTTCGAAAAAGTGGCTCTTGACCGATTCATATTCATAGGTAGTCACGCGCCGGTTCAAGCCTTTGATGCCCTTAGCCTTGTGTTCGGGGAAGTACTGGGCCATTAGGCTTACATAAGTTGAATCAGGGAGGCTAGCGCGAATGAAGTCCAGGATCTTGAATGAGTCTATGCGCATGCCTGGAAGAACCAGATGGCGGACGACAAGGCCTCTGGAAATCATCCCGTCTCCGCTAAAAACCGCTCCGCCGACTTGACGGGACATTTCTAAGACGGCTCGGCTGGCATGCTCGAAATAGTCCGGTATGCCGGAGCACTTGAGAGAGCATTCGCTTGAGAAATACTTTAGATCGGGAAGGTAGACGTCTACGAGCCCGTCCAGGGTCTTGAGCGCTTCAACGCTCTCATAGGATGAGGTATTATAGATTATGGGAATGTTCAGCCCGCGTTCCCTGGCTTCTAGGAGCGCCGAGCTTATTGAGGGGATATGCGGGGTGGGAGTTACCAGGTTGATGTTTCCAGCTCCCTTATCCCTGAGGGAAAAAAATAGATCGACAAGCTCCGCCTGGGTTTTCACCTCTCCCCTTTGGCATTCGCTGATCTTGTAGTTCTGGCAGTATACGCATTTCAGATTGCAGCCGGAGAAAAACACTGCTCCTGATCCCGTTTTTCCGCTTATGCAAGGTTCTTCGCCAAAGTGGATGAGCGACTTGGCTACGCGCGGGATGTTTCCCGCTTTGCATAAGCCGAAGGATGAGATGCGATCTGCGTTGCAGTTTCTTGGGCAAAGCGTGCACATGTCTGTCTCCAATCTCTTTTTGACATGCTTGATTGCAGTCAAATGCACAGATTTTGGAGCTTGATCATCAACTTTCAAGGCGCGAAATGTCTATATCAATCGCACTCTTTGTGAAGTCAAGCTTCAAAATCCAAATATCCATATAGTACAAGTCATGCGTTCTCCAGTGATGAGGCTCTCGATGAGTACGTCCTGCAAATTAAGCTCTGCGAGCATATTAGAATATAGGCCCATTATCCTGAAGGCCTTAATGAAGCCTATTTGAAAGCGTTCAAACTCGACATTGACTTTAACTGCTCAAATGTTTCATGTTAAATCAAAGGACGCGCAGCCATGCGCGCCGATTATTGATATTGATTGTCCGTCGAGGCTCTGCACATCCAATTTCAAAAATCGGAGCTTTCCTGTGCTCACCAGTATAATATATATACCGATTTGCGGTCAAATGCACCTATTTTGGATTTATATCAGCCTCTTGACTTTACCGAGCGGTAGGTATATAATAAATACATGGAAAATTTATCTAAGCTTCGGATTATGGATGCCGCATTGGCCTTGTTTTCTAGCAAGGGGTACGAATCGGCCAGCGTTTCGGAAATAGTTGAAGAAGCTAAAGTTGGCAAGCCCATGGTGTATTATTATTTTGGCAGCAAAGAGGGGCTGCTGAAAGAGATCTTCAGGGCAAACTATGAGCTCTTCAACATCAGGCTTAAAGAAGCGGCGGAATATATTCCCCGCCCTCAGAAATATTGGGAGGATGTGCGCCCTCTTCTGGCAAGAGTGGCAAATGCCTACTTTGAGTTCGCAAAAAGCAATCCGAAATTCTACGCTCTCTTGCTATCGGTCTCCTTTTCCCCTGAAATGGCATCCGCAAGAAGAGCCTCGGCACCGCATTCAAGCATGCAGCATGAAATACTCGCTGAAATGTTTATGAAAATTTCTGAGAGCCATGGAAACCTGAGGGGGAAGGAAATGAAAATCTCCAGATATTTCTACGCCTTAATTAATTCAGCCATTGGAAGCTGGATGATCGGCCAGGGAGAGATTGGCAAAGAAGAGGCTGAAGATTTGGTAAATCAGTTCATGCATGGAATATATTCCTAAAAGGAGATGCAATTAAGATGGGCTATTGGTACGAGGAAGCCGTTTTCTACAGCATATACGCTTTGAGCCAATGCGGGGCGCCGTTTCAGAATGAGTACCTCTCAAATTGCAATCGGCTATGGGAAATCGAAAAATGGATTCCGCAAATGAAGTCACTCGGGTGCAACGCGTTGCTTCTGAGCCCTGTTTTCAAATCCAAGACTCATGGCTATGATACGACTGACTACTTTCATATAGACAATCGCATAGGAGAAAATGAAGGCTTCAAAGATTTAGTGTCGAAATTTCACAGCGAAGGAATCAAGGTGGTGCTGGATGGAGTTTTCAACCACTGCGGCAGAGATTTCGCCGCTTTTAGGGATGTTTGCGAAAAGCGGGAGGGCTCAGCTTTTAAAAACTGGATATCAGGCATCAACTTTCAAAGAAACAATGCCTTAAACGACGGCTTTTCCTACGACTCATGGAACGGCTATTTAGAATTGGTGAAGCTAAACCTGAAAAATCCGGAAGTTGTCAAGCATCTGCTTGACGCAGCCAAGTATTGGACAGCCGAATTTGACATAGACGGATTAAGGCTTGACTGCGCCGACATCTTGGACTTCGGCTTCATGAAGCTCCTTCGCGAGCAGGCGGAAAAACTCAAGCCTGATTTCTGGCTTATGGGGGAGGTCGTCCATGGAGACTACAACAAATGGGCGAACCCCAATGCCCTTCACAGCGCTACAAACTACGAAATGTTTAAAAGCTTGCATTCCAGCCACAATGACAGGAATCTCTATGAGCTTGCGCATACGCTTGACAGGGAGTTCGGCCCGGGGGGCCTGTACCGCGAAAAATATCTCTACAACTTCGCGGAGAATCATGATCAAAACAGGCTGGCGAGCATGGTGGAGATTCCCGCCTATCTATATACCATATACATGCTTCTGTTTACAATTCCCGGCATTCCATCAATATATTACGGAGGCGAGTGGGGGATTAGAGGCAAGAGGGAAAATGGCTCCGACGCTGGAATACGCCCCTGCATAGAACTGGAATCCGCGCATAGGGACGAGCCGGAGCTTGAAGGAGTCATCAAGCATCTTGCAGAGATAAGAAAGTCCAGCCAAGCGCTTATGCATGGGAGCTACAGACAAGTTTTTCTGGAATACGGCAAGCCCTTCGCCTTTGAAAGAAGCTTTGGAGATGAAACGGTGATCATTGCCGTAAATCCCACAAAAAATCCCGCCGAGATCAATTTGGGCAAGCGCGGCGCAACCTTTATGGATTTGATGAATAACGAGGCGGTTGCGGCGAACTGGCAAGGAAACTTGCCCGTAAGCCCTCATTGGGGCAGAATATTAAGAGCTTGCCCGTAAATAGACGGATATGCTGCTTCGAGTCGCTTCGCCAGCAAATCCCCTGATTCATCGGCAAGCCCTGCCGGATTGCGCCCCATAAAGGCCTGTAATTGGCTGTCAGAAGCGCTGAAGCGCCCGCAGGATGAAAAGAGCGCAATAGCCATAAACTGCGGCATATATACCGCTTTGCAGTCAAATGTACCGATTTTGATGCTTGAGAGTCCATTGAAGGGTGCGAAATGACTATATCCACATTTCGCACTAATTGTATAATCAGACATCAAAATCGGAACTATCAAGTGCAAAGCAGCATATGCATGCTGATTTTCATCAAATAAGCGAATTCATGCCGGTTTTCACCAAATGCTCCTTTTTGGAGCTTGATTATACATTGAATGGTGGGTAATGCCGCGATAGGCAGTTAGCACCATTCAA
>JAISZB010000266.1 GCA_031269465.1 Clostridiales bacterium
GCTTTGATCTGACGCGATTGTTGAATCTCGGCTTCCTGCAGCGCGTTTTCCTATTGCGCCTCGCACGCCTGAAAGCTCTTCTCGTCGAGAGCAAATCTACTATATCAGTCCTCAGCTTCACTTCAGCGCAATACAATTCTTCTTTCTCCGCAGTCGCGGAAATGCCAATAGTCTTGCTTCCCGCATCTACTCCCAGACTTATCGGCTGAGTATATTCCGCGCTATCGTACAGCAATTGGATTGTAAAAGGCTCAAGCTTTGCAACTTTAGCCATTCCATCCTTTAGCAAATGTTTTACTTTCCCGTGACGCTTTGTAGGCATCAGGGGCTTTCCATTCTTATTCAGGACATAAACCATATATCTTCCTCCTATGCGCTGCTGGCGCATAATCCCCTATCTCTAGGGTAGGCTGCCCTTCGCCAATGCTGTTCCAAGGTTTTATATGCCTGCAGCACTGTCCCTTCCCCTAGAGGACTGTTTAACCGCAGACCGTAGTGTCCGGAGTTAGAGCAAACGCTCCGGAGTACCTATATATTCTTGGACAGCGTAGCTTCTCGATGGAAGCTTAGGCTAGTCAATCAGGACTTATTGCTAAGCCCCTAGCTTTAGCTATGGGGTGATTGACCTTCAGGTATTTTTCAAAGCTATTGTCTGCCAGAACACGAATCTTTGGATATTTTCCTTGAGAAATTATTATTTGGGGGATGTTGTCTCTGACGAGCTTATTGTAGATTTTCTTCATACGCTTCACCTCTTGCCTTCCACAGGTCTATTCATTCAAGGCTCCATAGCGCTTTCTCATGCTAAATAGCAGATCAATCAAGCTTTCATGATACGGGATGAATTCGCCTTTTGCGATTAAGCTTAGAATCTCTTCCCTTGAAGCCCACTTCACTTCGCTTACCTCTTCTTGTTGCAGCGTGAGCTTCTCTATATCAATATCGATGTTTAGCAAATAGTAGTCATCAAATCCCTGTTCAAAATTAATGCATAGATGAGGACGAATATTTGATAAATCCAACTTGCAGCCAAGTTCCTCAAACGCTTCCCTTTCTGCGGCCATTTGGCTGGAATCTCCTGAAATGGCACTGCCTCCAACTGTCATATCCCATAAGCCAGGCCAGGCGTCCTTTTGAGGATGGCGCAGTTGTATCAACATTTCACATTTTGAGTTGAAGATGCACACATGAACCACTAAGTGGTATGATCCCGCCTCGAATTTATCCCCTCTGATCATCTTTCTGCCTGTAGACATGCGATTCCTGTCATAGACATCCCAGGATTCCATGCAATAACCCACCTCTCTTGGATGCTTTCTTTAAAGCTCGCTACGAAATGCATAAAATATCGCTGGATTCTGAAGCGGCGTTTCCGCGTTTGCTCAAAGCGGCTCAAACAACGGGTTAGGAGTTTTTTGCTATGCATATGCGCTCTATGCACCGATTTTAGGCCTGGATTATCCATGAAGCATCGTACAATCCGCCTCAAAAAGCGGAACTTGCCATTGACCGCAACATACTGATCAGCAGATGAAACTGCATATTTTAGCTTTGCTGCACGGCGAGCGCGAAATGCCGATATAAATCGCGCCTTGAAAGTGGATAATGAGCGTGACAGCAAATTGCCATGCATACCTGCATATAGGTAAGCATTCAGCTTCTTTTCTTCATTAAGCGCTTATCATGACAATTATAACATATCCTCCGCCATCTATACTGCTTTTCATATAAAATTACCTTTTTTGGAGCTTGATTATACAGCGAGTGCAAAATGCCGATTTCGGCATTTCGCACCATTCAATGGATAATCAAGCTCCAAAAAAGTAACATTTGATGAAAAGCGGTATATCCTGATTTGCATCTGGTACAGTAAATTTTTGGAGCTTTACTCTACACTTATGTTGGGTAATCCAGCTCCAAAATAAGCGTCCATGACTGCAAATCAAATTAGGAACCTTAAGAATTGACATTGAGTTTATTAAGTAGTAATATAATTCATATATATTTTATATGATTATATTGTGCTGATTTGCTTTTCTTAGTTCCTATTTTTAAAATTGATTATACAATGTCCCAAGAATTATCAAGCTCAAAAATAGGCGCATTTAACTGTAAATCGGCATAAGTCTTACAAGGGAGGCCCAGTGAAGTGGAATCATCGCATCGAAAGAAGAAAATATGGATCAAAAGCATTCAAGGATGGTCATGGTTAATAACCGTTGTTTGGATGACGATAGCAAATATCTGGAAACCGTTTGGTCTTTTTGGTCTTGCATGCATGTTCACTCCAATTGCAATAGCCCTTTCAGGACGCGGCAAAATGCACTGCGCCAGAGTATGCCCCAGGGGCTCGTTTATCGGACTTTTTGCCGGAAAAATCTCATTGGGGCTAAAAAAGCCTGCTGTCATGAACTCTAGATGGTTCCGCTGGCTTCTTTGGAGTATGATGATGGGAACCTTTGCTGTTTTGATTGTTTGGGCAGTTCCGAAAGGAGTTTATACGCTTGGCAATGCTATTCTTATTTTCATGGAGATTGCTACCGGACTCGCCCTCCTTGTCGGGATGATCTTCAAGCCGCGCACATGGTGCACTGTATGCCCTATGGGATTTACGACAGGGAATTTGAGAAGTCTTCTTGAAAAAAGAGTTAAGCATTAAAAATTCTTCTGGAGCAATAGAAATTTACACTTGCATATTTTAGAATTTATTGTACAATATCCATAAGTGCTGATTTGGATATGAAAAGAAAGATGCGCAAAACCGCTTTTAGTCAATTGGCTTCCAACCATGCTAAAGACTCAAAAAATAGATTCTTTTATGCCGATTTGCAGTCAAATGCTCCTAATTTGGATTTTGCAAATCAGCGCGCCCTCATGCAATGCGAAGGAGATGTCTATTATATGGCTGACCGCAATTGGAATCGCATTGACATTCAGAATATTAAGGATTATTACTCATCTGTATCCGGAAATGTTGTACTGGGCATTGACGGCATAATCGATGAGGTGTGGTTGCTGGTAAAAGAGAGAAGGAGCGTCTCTGAATGCTCAATCTATGAAAGCATGAGCGAATTCGGGAAGCTCATTTTGAACCGGGAAGGCAGCGGCATGGGCGTCGAGATTCTCAGAAAGCACAGAAACTGGGGGGGCTTCACATGCAACACAGGAAACGCTCTTTCCTGTCTAGGCATCAAGCCGGTTATGATAGGAATGTTTGGCAGGGAAGCGATAGATCCTGTCTTCAAAGAATTCCCGAATTCGTGCAAGCTCATCTCTTTAGGCGATCCGGCTGTATGCCATATCTTTGAATTCGATGACGGAAAGATCATGTTTCCTTATGTAGAGTCGATTATATCAGTGAACTGGAATAGCTTAGAAGATAAACTCGATTCAGATGCGCTTAAGGATATTTTTTCTACTCCGGATATTATTACAATTGGCTACTGGTCAAGCATGACTGAGTTTGACGCTATTTTAGAAAATATCTGCGAGTATGTCGATAATAAAAGGCCGATAAAATTTTTCTTTGATTTTGCGGATCTTAAAAAAAGGACGAGGTCAGCTCTGGAGTTTACATTGAACAACCTAAAAAGGCTGAACCAAATTGCTCCTATGACCCTCAGCCTTAACGACAATGAGGCTGAAACTCTTTTTTCATGCTTCTCAGAAAAGTGCGGCGCCGACGCCCAAGAATATGAGGCCAGCCTCGACTCTGTAAGGCGTCGGATAGGAATAGACGAACTTATCGTTCATACTCCTCATTTTGCGGCTGGCGCATCCGTTGCGGAAGGAACCGCTTCTATTCCTCAAAGGCACTGCATCAAAGCAAAGAAAACAGTAGGAGCTGGCGATACTTTCAACGGAGGATACATATCGGCAAGCCTGGGGTCTCTGGATATTTTGAGTCGGCTGGCTGTTGCGAACTCAGCCTCCAGCTTTTATGTATCCAGAGGCTGCGCTCCCGGAAGAAATGACCTCATAGACGAAATGACAGCCATAATGGGCTGATTATAAGGCCTGCTAATCCAATGGATTAACAGGCCTCTTTCAGTTGCGCGTCAGCGTGCGCGAGACGGAGAGTTCCCAAGCGCTTCACTCTGCATCCAAGAGTGTAAACCCTTAGAGCCTCGTGGCAAGGCATATTGATTTGCAGCCAAATTTTGAGGCTGGATTATCCATTAAAAGACGCGAAATGATTATATCTAAATTTCGCACTAATTGTAAAATCCAACCTCAAAATAGGAACTATCCAATGCTAGCGCAGCGCTATGCATGACCGTGCGCGGAGCAGAAGGCGTACGGCAGGCACAGGAAGAACGCATGCTGATTTTCATACGAAATTTCCTATTTAGGAGCTTGATTGCACTGCATTCTCTTGAATAATCAAGCTTCCAATATGCATACTTATTTTCATTAAAAATTACCTTTTTAGGAGCGAATATACAGCAAGTGTGATTGATATCGGCATTTCTCACCACTCAATGGATAATCAAGCTCCTAAAAAAACATTTGATGAAAATCGTCATACATCCGCCTGCGTATCTGCATAATCCCGATATTGGACTTATTGCCAGCAAGCCCGCATATAGAATTTACAGCATTAGTCCTATGATTTATACCAACCGCATCAAAACATTTTCTCCTTGAAGCTTGAATATGCCAAACTAGGAGGCAAAGGCGCATTGCAACTCGCGCATTTTCCCGTTTCAAAGACGCATTAATTCTGCTCCTAAACTAATTGATTTTACACAAACAGGTATAGTTTATTGACAAAAATTATGTTTGTGATAATATAAAAAAGAATTATATCTAACTAACAAAAAATCATCACTCACTCAAATGCGAAGGGGCATTTCAAATGATTTATGTAATGAGCGATATTCATGGCTGCTTCAATACGTTTCAGAACATGCTCAAGAGAATCGAATTCAAGGAATCTGATCAGCTGTTCATCCTCGGAGATGTCATCGATAGAGGCTTGCATGGCGTTATGATCCTCAAATTCATCATAGCCCATGAAAACATAGTCATGCTGATGGGAAACCACGAATATATGATGATCGACATGCTGCGCCACGACGGAGAGTGGCATAAGCAGAAACTTTCTCTTTGGACAGACGACAACAAAGGCAAGTCTACATACGACGCGCTTTTTTCCCTTCCCGAAAACGAGAGGGAGGCCATTCTGGATTTCGTGGAGAATCTGGATTTTGAAAAAACTGTCGATGTTGGCGAAACGCGCTATCTGCTCGTTCATGGCAGGCCCAACATGACCGATGACGAGCGCAAGGCAGCTGAACGTAGGTACAGCTCTCTTTCTTCCCCCTACTACGGTCGAACCGAACAGGTTTGGGGCCATTTTTTGCCTTATGCTATAAAGCGCCCTGAGAAGGTGATTTTCGGCCATACAATCACGCCGAGATATACAGACTGGTATCCTGGCCGCATTTTTCGCCGCAACGGAAACATCGGAATAGATTGCGCCTGCGCCGCTCTGGACGGACGGGGCCAACTTGGGTGCCTCAGGCTCAACGATATGGAAGAGTTTTACGAGCGGATCGATCCTTTGGATGTACCAGGCGGGAAGTACAAGGAAGAGGCTCAAGCCAAGGTTTTCTCTGATTTTACATATGAAGCTTCAAGCGAAGGCGTTCGGATAATCAAGTACATAGGAGAGTGCCCCCGGTTTGGGGATTACGACTATGAAATGCTGGCAAGCGGCTTCGAGCTTCCCGAGGAGTTTCAGTCACTCCCCGATTTCATTGTGGAGGTTCCTTCCGAGATAGAAGGCCTTCCCGTGACCCAGCTGGGTGATGGAGGCTACAACTCTGGCGCGTTCAGAAACTGCGTAGGAATAACCGAGGTCAAGCTGCCTGAAAGCCTGACTTTGATAAACTCCTACTCCTTTGAAGGCTGCTTTAACCTTCATCATTTAGAAATCCCCAATAATGTCACTGAAATAAAAAAAAGGGCTTTCAGAGGCTGTGAAAACCTCCAGGAAATTGAAATTCCCTGCCATGTTTCTTCCATAGGAGACAGCGCCTTTGAAAACTGCAAGAATCTAGTCCGCGCTGTCTTCCAAAACTCTCTCATTCACATAGAAGACCATGCTTTCTCAGGCTGTGAAAACCTGAAAGAAGCAACCCTCCCAAATTCCCTGAAATCCATTGGAAGATCAGCTTTCTCTCAGTGCAAGGCTTTGGATGGCATCGCTTGCCCGGAACAATTGACAAGCTTAGGCGAATTCGCCTTCAGCGGCACAAAATGGCTTTCTGATAGAAGGGCAGAGAACTCTTTGGTAATCGTAAATGGCATCTTGATTGACGGAGAGGAAGCCTCTGGCGATGTCATCATTCCTGAGAGCGTCAAGGCGATCGGCAATTGCGCTTTTTATGGCAATACCAAGTTGAAAAGCGTGTCAGCCAGCGAAAGTCTGGAAACTATCGGCTCTAGCGCGTTCATGCAGTGCGTCGGCTTGGAGGAGGTAACATTTCCTAAAAGCGTCAGCTCCATAGGGGAGGAAGCTTTCCGATATACAGAATGGCTGGAGTCAAATCACCGCTGCAACAAGCTTGCCGTGATAAATAGCATTCTAGTCTCTGCAGGGAGCGATTATGATCATGAACGCTACAACTTTAAGAGAAGATATTCTGATGACAGAATCATAGAAATTCCAGAGGGCGTTACATTTATCAACCCCGACGCTTTTAACGACCTGAGTTTTGCATCGTGGATAGTAATACCTGAAGGAGTGACTAGCATCGACCGTCATGTATTCAGAAGGCTCTCCTGCCGTCCCAACATCATCGCGCCCTCCAGCCTATCCAGCATAGAGGGGGGAGAGCTTGAATTCGAATACGGCGCCACAATTTTCGTGCCGGCGGATTCGCCTCTGCTTAAAACCCTGGGCGAAACCTATTTCAGGGGATATGATCTTGTGCCTGTAGAAGAATTCAAGGCTTGCGATGGCAAGACGCTTTTTGAGACGCTTGAGGAATTGGAGAGAGTTCACGAAAATAAAAGAAGAAGCTGGAATTGAAAAAAAGAGGTTATTTAAGGGTGACTACAACAGTGCGAAGAACTGCCTAATTTTGATTCAGCTTCCCAGCTGTCTTTTCTCTGAAAACATGTGAAATATATTTACAACCTCCCAATTCATGAATATTAATGGCAAATCAGGTGCATATTGGGCGGAGGCAGAGTTTATGAACAAATAAAGGCGTGAAAACGGCGGAACTGTCGAATCAAATGAACCTCATGCAAGTATACTGATTTGCATTGAAAGCGCCTAAGGTACATTTGACTGCAAATCGGCATATTCAGGAAAGTTGCGCCGCGTCAGAAGCAGTTTCTGCTCCCCTTTGCCCCGACTTCAGATGGAGCTGCAAAAAATAAACTAACTCCTAATGTGCATTTTTCGATCTAGCAGAAATGTTTTCAATAGTATATGCTTTTTAAGTATAATGAACTGAATTGCAACTATAATGCAGACTTTGCCGCTTGGATTGTTATACACTTTTTACAATTAATTTTAAGACTGATTTCAAAAGTCACGTTTATACTGTTAGATATTTTGTGATTTTT
>JAISZB010000049.1 GCA_031269465.1 Clostridiales bacterium
CATCCAATATGCACCTGTTTCCTGTATATTATAGCATAATTTGGAAGGATGTACAGCAAATATCTTATTTTTTATAAGATTTTCTAAGGATCCGACCTGAGCAGGATGATTATTCGCCAACCCGACTAATATATATTCTGAAACCAAACCTAATTTTGAAATATATTAAAATGTTTTTATATATCTTAAATAATATTTATTAGTGAATATATGAAAAGATATCCAAAATACAGTTTTATTCAGAGCTGTTAAAACATATACATCATCTAAGAATTATAGATTGATAAGTTTTGCAAATTCAAACATATATTCTCTTCAATTTTGGACTATTCTGCAAGAATTTTATGCTCTTTTGACTGGTAAATAATGCAGATAGAGTTGTCGGAACAGTTCCAAAAAATATACGCCCGGTAGCCGTTATGTCGGCACGGTGAGTCTGGTGGACACCAATGGCGTGTTTGTCAGTGTGGACGGCAGCATCGACTGCCTGCAGCTATACTGCTTTTCACATAAATTACCTTTTTGGGAGCTTGATTATACAGCGAGTGCAAAATGCTGATATCGGCATTTCGCACCACTCGAAAAAAGGAACATTTGATGAAAAGCGGTATATCCCAAACGCGGTCGGTCGCCCTGCTGGGCCAGAGTCACGGTGAGAATCATCGGTGTCAATCACGAGAGCAACCGGATTTGGGGCGCATCACGCACATGACGACTGTCATATGAGGTTGGAGAACGGAGACGGCGCCGCCCTTGGAGAAGGAAGCTATATAATGGATTACACGATAAATAAACAGGAACGCGCCTGACTCCGGAAATTCACCGGTCAGGCGCGGGCGCTGGTATCGCAAACGCTGATGCTATTCTATCTGGCGCGCGTCCTCGACCGGCTCGGAAACCGGAAGGACAGCTGGATCGTCAACGAACTCAATCTCAAGAGCGTGCTGGGCAGCCACGCGGTCAATACCGAGGCGGGCTGCCATTCCTACCGGGCGGCGCACTGGCTGGACGCGGAGCTGACCAAGTCCAGGTTTATGGAGATACTGGAGCGCAACGCCGAGGAGTCCGGGCGGGCTTATCACCTGCTGACCGGGTAACGCGTCAAGCACCTCGCCCTGAATTCAGCGAACCAGCCAGCCATAGTCCTGCCGGCAATCAAAGATGTAGTCAGCGTATACGGTCTGATCCTTGATCTGATACAGGACGAGATACCAGTTATCCACAAATATCTTGTGGTACTTGCCTTTCGGAATGTGTTCCTCGTCCAGAAAGGGATACCGTTCCGGCATAGCCGCAAGCGATCGAATCGCTGTGAGCAGTCGGGTCTTGGTATCCCTCGCGGCGTCCGGGCTCACCTGTGCCAAAAATTTGATGTGCGCGCCGAGCATTGTCCTGGCGCGGTCGGATACGATCACCTTATACCGAGCCTGTGCCATGTTCCACCTCGCTGATAATGCCGTCCAAGTAGCTTTCGAGTTCGTCCGGCGTAACGCCCACGCGGCCCGCCGCGCGATCTTCCTCAACGGACAGCAGCTCTTCCCGGAGCTTCAGCATTTTTTCCCGGCGGGCGTAGGTGCCCATATCCATGACGACAAGGTCACCCTCGCCGTTCTTGGTGAGAAAAACAGGCTCTTTTGTGGCGCGGCACAGCTCGGCGATTTCGTTGTAGTTTTGGCGAATGGCTGCGGATGGCTTGATTTGCACAGAACTAGCCCCTTTCGTTGTAATATTCTAACCATATTATAGCTGTTTTATGCTATGATGTCAAGGAGGCAAACGGATGAACCTACTGAAAAAGATCGCGCCCTTACTGTGTCTGCTGCTTGCGACGATGTTGACTCCGTTCGCTTACGCCGACACCAACGGCAGCGAGATTCAAATCACCAACCAGCCGGACAATCTGGTTCTCCAGCTCGGCACGCAGTGGGCCGGGTTGGAATTCTAGCTCGAGACCGACGCCGGGGCGTTCCAGACGCCGGTCGTTGTCAGGAGGTGCGTTATATGCGGTTAAGCAATGAGTAGCGCAGGCTAGCCGAGGAGAGCAGAGGGCTTGCCGGCGGCAGGATCCGGAACCACGTCCGGTATATACACGGCATCGGAATATTTACTTGCGGCGGCCGTTTCCAGATCGGCTGCGAGGGGCTCTGCGAAGCGGCGGTCGCGTACAAGCCCGGAAAGACCAAGTTTTCCGCCTGCGCCTACGCCCTGATCCGCAACGAGATCTTCGATGCGCTGGAGTACGCTGCACTGCGGCGGAACCGCGAGCCGGTCACGGAGCCTGAGGAGCTGCCGGGCGCGCCGGCGCGGGAGTTGCCCGACGGCACATGGGACACGCTTAATCATGCGCTGGACGCCGCACTCACGAGGATCTCCGGCGTCACCGCGAAAGGCATCGAGGCGATCCGCCTGCTCGCGGAGGAATACACACACCGTGAGATTGGCGAGCGGATGTGGGGGGTCAGTGCGAACAATGTCTCGGCATGAGTGGCCCGCGCTCGTAAATTTCTGCAAGCGGATCCGGCCATCGCGGCGCTGAGGGACGCAATATGAAGCCGGACAAAACAAACGCGCAACGGGGCGCATTTCTCAGACTTATAAAAAACTGGGCCGTACCCGTCGGGTGCGGCCTGCTTTTTTTGTTTCCGCTGAAATTCGTTTCTTCGTGGGCTATGTGCCGGCGGCGTCCATAGACCCCGCAATTCGCAAGGACTCGTTCATCTTCGGCGTTAGAGTTGTTGGAGATCTGGAGCGCGGTGATGTGGTCGCCTTCGAGTACGAGGGTCGCGTGCTGGTCAAGCGGATCGCGGCGCTGCTCTGAGACATGGTTGCGGTTCGAGGCGAAGCTCTGACCGTGCCGGTCGGCTGCTATTTCATGGCAGGCGACAACCGGGAGAATTCTATCGACTCGCGGTATTGGGACGAGCCGTTTGTGCCGCGTGAGCGCATCATGGCGAGGCTTTGGACGGCGAAAGAGCACGGATAACGGGGAACCTATTCCGCTATTAAACCTTCCGGTTGTCAAAGCTGACCGTCTCGCTCAGCCAGTCAATCAAATTGACGCCACGTATGCCGTCGTGGTCGCTCTGGAAATCGTCGAGCGTAACCAAAAACTTGGGATAGTTGTCCTTAATTCGATTCAGCGGAGCAAGCTCCCGCCCCAATGCGCCCTCGTCCAACACGTAAGCGGACACCTGATAATACTCCGTTCGCATATCGCGTACAGCTACAAAGTCAACCACCGTGCCGCGCCCGGACTTGCCGATGCTTACCGTGTACCGCGCGCAGAAGCTCCAAATAAACGATATTTTCAATCTGATGCCCTATACCCATGCCCTGCGTCCCAAGTATCGTATTACGGAGTCTCGTATCGCAGATGTAATACTTGCTCTCGGATTTCAGGTGCATTTTGCCCTTAATGTCGTACCGCTGTACTTTGTAGAACAGATAGCTGTCGGTCAGCGCTTCAATATATGTTTCCACCGTAGCGACGCCTGTCGGATGCCCATTTGACGTGAGCGCATCGGCGATTTTCTTTGCTGATACATGGCTTCCGACATTGCTGCTCAAAAAACTCGCGATAGACTTCACGATCGTGATGTCGGTCAGTTTTTTGCGCGTCATTACGTCTTTAACTAACACCGTATTGTAAATCCCCTCTAAATACTGGCTGTGAGCGAGAGAATTGTCCACAAAGCGCGTGGCATACGGGAACGCGCCGAGGTTCATATACTGGCTAAAGCGTTCGCGCTTATCGGTGGTAGATACGGCTTCGCCATACTCCGCAAACGAAAGCGGGATCATATCTATCTCAATATACCTCGCCGTCAGTTTCGTCGCAAGCTCGCCAGAGAGCATATAGGCGTTTGAACCTGTGGTATCAGGTCAAGCTGCTTTTTGAGGTACAGGCTTGCACCGCTTTTTCGTAGTCCGCGCAGTTTTGGATCTCGTGGATAAACACATAAGTCCACTTTCCGGGAACAATGCGGGTTTTCACATATTCGTGCAGTTTCTTGTAGTCGAGCAATTCCGAAAAGTCTTCGTCCTCCAAATTGACAAAGACAATCTGCTCGTCGGTCACGCCGTCGGATTTCAGACGGCCGATATACAAATCAAACAGCGTTGATTTCCCGCGCGGCGAATACCGGTAACAACCTTTATCATCTCTTCTTCGCGCCACATAGCAAGTTGGTCTAAATACCCTTTGCCTTCAATGAGTTTATTCATTGCGAATTCCCCTTTCGGGCGATAACAATGGCTTCGCTATCGTCGCAGTGTATAATGACAAACGCTTGCAATTTTTGCAAGCGTTTTCTTAAACGAAAAAGAACTTGCTTAAACCGTTCCTTTGTCGCTGTCCAGACACTCCTCGAACGCCAGCCATTTCGCGCCGTAGACATCCAGATAGAACCGATTCCCATACTCATTCTCGACCAACCGCCGCCCGCGTGGGTGATACCATCCGCGCAGTTCGGCGGCCAAATCCGTATCCGCCGTGATAGGCTCTACCCAGAGCTTGTCGCGGGATAGCAGGCCATCCACGTCTAACGGCTCGCACACTCCGAGCAGGCTTAACGTAAACGCCAGTGGTACGGCGTACACCGGCTCCTGTGCCTCGGCAAACGGAACCTCGCTTTTATCGGCGAATACCAGTGTTCCCGCGACCAGCGTTTACAAGCGCCCACCCACGACGCCGCGGCCAGACCGGCGTCCGGTGCAGAACCGGCAGCGCCGCCGCCCCGACCGGCGTTGTAAAATTTACCCGCTCGTCAAGACCGAGCAGGTACGTGACGCTCACGCCCAACACCTGCGCGGTTTGAACCAGCTTATCCAGCGCCATCCGTCGCCGGCCCGCCTCCCAGTTTCGGACGGTCGTCACATCAACGCCCAACTTGTCGGACAGTTCCTGCGCTGACAGGCCGGCGTCCGCCCGGGCCTGGGCAATTCGGATATTTGGTTCCACAGGTTCATCTCCAACGGTGACAATATGAAATAATTTAGTATGTTATCGATTTTTAAAAAAGGGAGATGCAAAATGAGAAAGGTATATTCAAGCGGCACAGCTAGGAAGCAGTTTGAAATTATAAGGCCTTTCTTTGAGACGAAAAAGACTGCGAAACTGCTAGATCTCGAATTATGAAGTATTTTGCGCGATACTCTGCGTCCTCAAAACAGGCGCGGCATGGAGGGATCTTCCAGACAGCCTCCCGAATTGGAACGCAGCCTGCCGCCATTTCAGATCTTGGCCGGAAAAGGGCGGATCTGGAAAGGGCGCGATCGACAACGCCCCGGGCGGGCTGATGCCGGGGGAGCGCGCGGTAAATGGAAGAAAAGGCAAGCCGCCGATGATCATCGCCGGTTCAAGAAGCGCGGAAATAAAGGGGCGTGATGGCGGAAGGTTGATCTCAGGGGCGGAAATCCACATCGCGGCCGGCGCCCTCGGGCTGCCGTCCGCCGTCGGCGCCGCGCCGGCGAATGCTTCAGGCCGCAGCGGCGCGCTGCCCATAATAGGGCGGGAATCGGCGGATTTGAAGGATTCCGTCGAGACGATCCTCGCTGGTATACTGCTTTTCATATAAAATCACCTTTTTTGGAGCTTGATTATACAGCGAGTGCAAAATGCCGATATCAATTGCACCACTCAATGGATAATCAAGCTCCAAAAAAGGAACATTTGATGAAAAGCGGTATACATACATTAGTATCCATATAATGTCGTTATTAGATCCCAAACAGGTTCTCAGCCCTTATTCCGACTATCACCTTGCATATTCACGACTGACGGGAATTTATTGAGGCAGTGGAGGAATTAGCGCATGGATAACACAAACCTATTTAGCGGCAAAGCAGAAGTCTACGCCAAAGCGCGGCCAGGGTACCCCAACGCTGCGATTAGCTATCTCCTGTCGCAGCTTCCTGAAAATCCGATGGTCGCTGACATCGGTGCAGGCACCGGGAAATTCTCCGTTCTGCTTGCTCAGCGCGGCGTATCATTATTCGCTGTTGAGCCAAATGATGATATGAGGAATGCCCTTATTAAAACTCTCTCGCCGTATCAAAACGCCGTCGCATTGGGCGGTACCGCCGAGAATACAACGATTGCTGAGCATAGTGTGGATGCCGCAGTTTGCGCGCAGGCGTTTCATTGGTTTGAGCCAACCGGATTTAAGAAAGAGTGCTTGCGGATTTTGAAGCCGCATGGCAAGGTCTTTGTGGTATATAATGCGCCAGGCGGCGATGAGCCAATTCTGCACGAGTTGAATTGGTGGGATGAATTGCACCCTCCTACCCATTCCTATAAAGCCCGCATCGAAACAATTTCTGCGTTTTTTGCCCGCAAGGAGCAATACGCCGAGTTCGCGAATCCGATTTCTTTCAGCGGCGACGCTTTTCTGGCTTTTATGCTGTCACATTCTTCTTCGCCCTCGGTAAGCGACGAGTATTATGAGTCCTACTGCGATGCTGTTCGGAAAGGATTTATGCGCATCAGCAGAGAAGGCATTTATACCATGAACCGACTGACCTGTATTTACTGGAACGAATTAGACGGCTTATAAAGGCGAGTTGAATGGAGAATTCGCTCATTGCATTCAAGCTGTTGAAGCATCTTGGCACATTTCCTAAATCACTGTTTAGAACTTATACGCGATGAAGGATATACCGATTTTCATCACATGTTCCTTTTTTGGAGCTTGATTATACAGCGAGTGCGAAATGCAGATATCAGCATTTCGCACTCGCTGTATAATCAAGCTCCAAAAAAAATCAGTATAACTGACTGAAATTAATGAGTCTCAGTAATTGGAAGCTGCTGGTGACAACCTTTCCGACTAGAACCAAACGAGGGCTGGGGCGTCTTTACGCAACACTGATGTGTTTACTTAACACTGATGTGTTTACAAAGCACTGATTGTCACATGAAACCTTCTATGTTGGAGCTCGATTTCCGTGGATGTTTAATGGCAAAGGGAATCGCCTATACAGTCCAAAAGAAGCCATCTGCGTCCAAACAGATAAAAATAAACATTCGAGCCTAGGCCCAAAGGCTTTACGCCGCTAGATTGCCGTATGAAAGCCTTTTGCGGTGTTTAAACGCCCTGTTGCGCAACGCCTGTTCGCCTATTAACTTGAATTTGACGCGGATCAGTTGCAAGCATATAATGCTCCTTGAAAATGACACTTTGCAAACAGGAGATGACGACTTAGAAAAAGTGAGAATTTCAACTACATCTATGATGTTGTCTTGAAAGAGGCGCGTACATAGAATGGGAGGCGGAAGCCTGCAAGGATGATCTATTGAGTTTCGGCAAATATAGCTTCCATTTAACCCGCAAATGCAAAATACCAGTCTACGATGTTGGCCTTGATTTAGTCTCTGTGCGCCTCTGAAGGGGCTTGAGCTCCGGACGGCGGTCCTCGGCGGCGGCACCCCCGTTTCCATAGAGATTGGCGTTGATCTCTGCGTCAATAATTTCTTTGTCGAAGCTTTTCACAGACATGAAAATGACATT
The DNA here is from genome assembly GCA_031269465.1 of Clostridiales bacterium. Lineage (GTDB taxonomy): Bacteria > Bacillota > Clostridia > Lachnospirales > WQUN01 > JAISWZ01. The sequence continues at coordinate 7,509 of JAISZB010000049.1, forward strand.
TCAAAACCCCAACTTGTGCTGTTTAGGGATGACAAATACATATGCCTAAAGTGGAAATAGCAACATTGTGCTATTTATGGATTTAAGGCGTAACCCGGCCACTGGTATTTTATCATCAGCGCTTAGCCATTGCAGACGCATACGCCGCGAGCCGATACCTACGAGTTGCCTCGGGATTATCATCAGAAAGCAGGCAAGCCAACCTAAATGAATCGGCTGGCATAGAACGCTGCCAGTTCGGAGGCAGTTGTTTTATAATCCGCCGTACCATCCACACGAATCACAGTACATGCAAGCGTCCTGCACCACTGCTCAACTGGCATTAGTGAACGAGATTCAACGAAATCATAAAATTTCAATTCTTGTTCGTACATGTCTCCGCCCTCGCAGACGCGTTTGCCGTATTGCTCATAGGCGCGTTGCTTCACGCGCCTAATTCTCACTTCTGTCGGGGCGCTCAGAAATACCGCTAAATCATATAGTTTGTTAATATTCGCCCCAAAATCTCCATTGACAGCGGAAATAACAAATGCGAAATACTTTTCAATATCGGCAAGCATCAAATTCACGCAATCTTCCCGTGAACGGGGCTTTGTGTACGGGATATCCGCTTGCTGAAAGTAATAATCCTCAATATCCATGCTTTTGAAGTTCAGAAGGCGGGCGAGTTCACGTCCAAGCGTGGTCTTTCCGCTTCCGTTTGGGCCGAAAATAATAATTCCGTGCGGTTTGTTCATCTCACCGCCTCCCATTCCGCTACTGATTGCAGAACCTAACGCAGTCTCAGGCTTCGTCCGTCGCTGGCCATTTCTTGACCGCCCCATTTAATGATTTGCTTAAGAAAGTCCCGATTTTTGAGCTTGATTATACAGCAAGCGCGAAATGCCTATATCGTCATTTCGCACCGCTCAGTGGGCAACCAAGCTCAAAGGTAGGGACATTTGACGCGAGACTGATAGCGCCTGCTTGAGCTATGTCCGTCTTGAAAGATATTTTCAAACTTTTTTCTGCTGTTATTCACTTATATACTGCTTTTCATATAAAACTGCCTTTTTTGGAGCTTGATTATACAGCGAGCGCTAAATGCCGATATCGGCATTTAGCACCACTCAATGGACAGTCAAGCTCCAAAAAAGGAACATTTGATGAAAAGCGGTATATTTGAAGGAATAGAATCATACTCAATTCCAGAAAAGCCTTTCAATATCGCCTCAAAGATAACCCTTGCCTCTCTATATGGCACTGCCATGCCGATTTGCCTTCGAACGCTTTCCTTGCTGTCTATAAATTCATATTCGTCGGGGAAGATTTGCAGCCTCGCCCTTTCCCTATTTGTTAAAGCGCGAGGTTCGTACCAATGATAAATATGAGTGCCCTCGCCGCCGCTTCCGGTCACCGTATATGCCGGCTTGCAGGGATCCAACCTCTTGTATATTTGGCTGGTTTTCGCTCCGGATACGTTAAGCCGCAATTCTTCCGGAATATCTGCCGTGAAAGCATTTTGACACGGCAATATACGCTTTGGCGCTCAACGACAATCGCAGATTTCCGCGTCCGGATGGTATAGGGGGCGCTTCAATTGCCGTGCGGAAGTGTTGTCCGCGCCGACATAGGGAGCCGCAGGCGGAACTTTGAAAGAAACATCTAAATTTTCCAAATCCCCACAATAGTGACTCTATGACTTGCTTGAGGGACGCCGTACTCGTCAAATTTATATAAATGAGGCGCGATGTTGCAGCCGGTTGCACGCAGTTCTCTCAATATCTAGTATCCGCCACCTCAATTTTATACCTATTGCAGCAAATATTCAGCTGGCTTTAATTTTATAGCCACAATTCGCGATAACGCTCTGTTAGACAAGAGCAAGTCGGAATAATCCTGAGTTGGAATACCGTCGACATATATTGATTTTCATAGAAAATAACCTTTTTTGGCGCTTGATTATACAGTTAGCGCGAAATGACGATATCTGCATTTCGCACCGCTCTATGGACAGTCAAGCTCAAAAAAAGGGGTCTTTAAACTTAAGTGGGTTAACCCTGCGTCCATTTCATTATAAGTGGATTTTATGGGATTTTTTTTACATGTTTTAACATTTTGCCAGGTTAATTATAAAGATCCAAAAAAAGAAATATTGAATGAAAAGTTGTATGTTTGCGGATATCCTTAAACATCGAAATCAACTTTGGGTTTACGGCGTGGAGCGCATTCTTGCGGGCGCACTCAATTATGGATATAATCTCGCCGTATTCGGCGAGGTTTTGTTGTTCAAGTTTATTACTCATGATTAATTCTGCCTTCTGCATTTAAGGCAAAATCAGAGACCAGCCCCTCAATGCCTTCGGGAAAACCATCAATGATAAAATCGCCAGTCGCGTCAAACGGAGCATCATCCACACAGAATTTAGCGCACCTTATAAAGTGCTTTGCCGCAAGCGAAAGCTCAGCGCCGCGCTTCCAGCAAAGATTTATCCGCATCGAAACCCTTGGCGCAATATCCACAACGGCAATCTTAGGGTTTCGTATAAACCTAGTCTGTCCTTTGGCAAGCAAGGCGACACCTGTTCCCTTTGTTACATAATCCGCTATATTGTCAAGCCGATGGCCGGAAAACAAAATGTTAGGATCAAAGCCCGCATCCGAACATTTATTGATGCAAAGATTATACAGCATCGTATCTTTAGCAAGCAGGAGCAACTCTTCCTCTTGCAGTTGCGTCAACTCCACTTCAAAACTGTGAGAAAGAGGATGTTTTTGGGGAAATACGGCGCAAAGACAGTCCACGGCACAGGGAATTCGCTCTAGACCGGGATTCTCATCAGTTATTTCTCGCAAGAATGCAAGTTCTATGCCGCCATTTGCAAGTGACTCCACAAGCTCCAGCGTGTCGCTCTCAAGCATATTAAGCGCAAACTTCACGTTGTCTTTCTGAAAGCGGAACAGAATGTCGGTTATATTATACTGCGCCATAGAGGGGATAGAACCCACGTTCACATAGCCGTGCGTTTTAAGTTGCAAAATCTCGTCCACCGTCTTTTGGCAAGCAGATGAAATTTTCTTGGCATAAGGCAAAAATGCCCTCCCGTATTCGCTGAGCGCTACTTTTCGAGTGCTGCGATTAAAAAGAGAAACGCCCAAGTCTCTTTCAAGGGCTTGTATATGTTTGGAAAGCGAGGACTGCGAAACAAACAGTTCTTCAGACGCATTCAAAAAGTTCATTGTCTCAGCCAATACGACAAACTCTCGTATATAGTTTGTTTCCATTTCGCAGTCCACCTCCGTAATTTATTCTATTATGGAATAAATTATAGCACAAATCTGAATAGCCAGTCAAGAGGCTTCTTTGTATAATTTGCATATGAGATTAATTCCACAATAAGAAGGAGGCCAATATATGTTCAGCATTCGTAAAGTCGCGACGCTGTCACTTGGCGGGTTGCTGCTGGCCGGCGTACTCTCCAGCTGTTCGGGGTCAAAGGAGGAAATTATAGGCGTCGCTCTGCCTAACACGTCAACTACTCTGAACGCCAGAATTGGCGAGGCGGTGGAGAAGTCGTTTGAAGGAAAAAAGGTTCAAGTCCAAAGCGCGGACAATGACGTATCAACGCAGATTTCTCAAATCAACGGTTTTGTCACAATGGGCGCAAATATGATTGTCGTTGTTCCCACCGAGATTGAAGCGCTTGAAGAAACTCTCGCCAATGCCCGGCAAAAAGGAATAAAAATCGTTGTCAGCGGCGCTTCTGCGAAAGATGACGCCTATGACGCGATTACCAACAGCAATGAATATCTAGTAGGAAGTTACATTGCGCTCCTTGGAAAACATTGGGTGGAAGAAAATCTAGCAGGTCAAAGCTTCGATACATTGATACTCTGCTCCGACTTAAACGAAGACGGTATCGCCCGCTCAAACGGCATGAAGTCGATCACCGAAAAAACGCTTCCCAACGGTTCGCCCAATCCGGCGTACTGTGAGCTTGTCGCGAACAATCCGGTTCATACAGGCACAATGGGACTTTCGCAGACAGGAAACGAACTGATTTCAGGCTATCTCACGCAGTATCCGAACATAAAATTAGCGCTTGTATATATGTCCGGCGTAACGCCCGGAATCAGCCAGTACATCGTTGACGGAAACTATAACAATGACGAGTACGCAGTATTCTCCGGCGGCGTTCAAGGCAATGAGCAGGATTATCTTATCGGTTCTATCTCTGACACAGAGGGCATAAAATCGGTATTTCGCGGGGCGGTTTCTTTCGGCGGCGCGGATGCGGCTCAAGGCGTCGCGGATTTAGCGTTTAAAGTCTATAACGGCGCGGAAGGTGTTGACTACCAAAAGCAAACCACGGAGACAATCGGCGTTTGGTACGTAGCGGACGGCAAACTTGCTTGCTTTACGGTTGACGGCGAAGCGGTAAAGGATTTCGACCCAAAATCGACGCTTGCCGACGCGAACACTGTTATTAAATGGCCGAGCAACTGAGGAGGGAGATTTATGCTTGCTGTAAGAAATCTTACAAAGATATACCCCGGCGTAGTTGCTCTTGATAATGTATCACTTGATTTCGCGGCAGGCGAGGTGCACGCTCTTATGGGTGAAAACGGGGCGGGCAAATCCACTCTGATAAAAGCAGTAGCGGGAGCGATACCGTTTGACAAAGGCAGCATCGAATTTGATGGAGAGAGTTACGACAAGATGACTCCCGCGCTGTCAAAGAAGCTGGGTCTTGCTGTTATCTATCAGGATATAAACCTTGTTCCAGCTCTTTCGGTAGCTGAAAACATCTATATGAGGCGCAAATTCGGAAAACTGTTTGCTCTATCTGAACTTTGCAAAATGGCTAAATCCTTTTTTGAGGAATATGGATTCGATTTAGACCCTGCAGCTCCTGTTATGTCGCTCCCGTCGGCAAGTCAGCAGTTGGTGGAAATCTGTAAAGCCATGCAGAACAACGCGCGGATTTTAATCCTTGACGAACCGACTGCAGCCCTCGCTTCTGATGAAGTTGACAGATTATTTGGAATCATCGCAAAACTGAAAGCCAGAAACGTAACGATTGTCTATATATCACATCGGCTTGACGAGGTGTTTGCGATAACCGAGCGCGTGAGCATTTTGCGGGACGGGAAATACGCTGCCACGCTGGACACGTCGAAAACAAGCCGCGAGGAACTTATATCCCTTATGGTCGGGCGTAAACTTGCAGGTTCTTTCCCGAAACGGACGGCTGAAATCGGCGAAACGGTGCTTGAAGCGAAGAACCTTACTGGAAACAGCGTAATGGATATTTCTTTCTTGCTAAAACGCGGAGAAATCTTGGGAATGTCCGGACTTGTGGGTTCGGGCAGGAGCGAAACGGCCGAATTGTTGGCTGGCAGCAAAAAACTCGGCAGCGGCGAGATTCGGGTAGGAGGCAAAAAGGTAAATATCCACTCTCCAAGCGACGCTATCGCTCTTGGGATTGGGTTGATTCCCGAAGAGCGCAAGACAGCCGGCTGCATTATGTTTAACAGCGTTAAGTTTAATATTACGCTTTCAGCGATAAAGAAATATTGCAGCTTCGGTATTATTTCGGGCAAAAGACAGCGGGCAATAGCGGAGGAATACAAAAGGAAACTGCAAATTAAAGCGCCGAGTATAAATAGCAGCGTAATAAACCTTTCAGGAGGCAATCAGCAAAAAGTCGTTGTCGCCAAAACGCTCGCCGCTGATTTGGACATTATTATATTTGACGAGCCGACGAAGGGCATAGACATTGGGGCAAAGCGTGAAATTTACGAACTTATGAGAGATATGACCAAGCAAGGCAAGTCAATCATAATGATAAGTTCCGATATGGAAGAAATTCTAGGCATGTCAGATAGGATTATCGTTTTATATGAAGGGGAGATTTCAGGGGAGCTAAAAAAATCCGAATTTTCGCAGGAAAACGTGCTGAAACTCGCTTCCGGCGTAGTAGAGGGGATAGCTTAATGGACAAATCAATGCCAATAGGCAAAAAAATAAATCATTTCGGGAAATTCCTCTACCGAGAGGGAACGACTTATATCATATTCATTGCGCTGCTGCTGTTTTTCGGGATGTTTAATTCACGGATTTTCAGTCCGCAGAATATCTTTAACGTGGTCTCGCAGTCAACCTACTATATCATAGCGGGCATGGGGATTTGCTTTGTTATGATTTCCGGCGGCATCGACCTGTCAGTCGGGTATCAAATGGCGATTATCAGTTCGACTTCGGCAATTTTAATGACAAGCTACGGCGTGCCCCTCCCGCTGATTATACTGATTGCAGTTTGTTTAGGATTTGCGATGGGAACGCTTAACGGCGTGCTGACAGCAAAGCTCAAACTGTTTCCGCTTATCATTACTCTTGCTACAAGCGAGGTTTTTAAGGGCATAGCGTTTAACATTACAAAAGCGCAGACGTTTTCAGGCATGCCTGCAAGTTTCCGTGCGATTTATACCACAAAGATTTTAGGGCTTCCTCTCGATATTTATATCGTGATAATCGCTGTAGCCGCAACTTGGTTCGTCCTGAATAAAACGCATCTCGGACGAGATATTTTGGCGGTTGGCGGCAATAAGGAGTGCGCGAGGCTTTCAGGCATAGACGCCGATTTTATTACGATGCTTTGCTACGGACTGTGCGGCGCGATATTCGCCATTGCCTCGCTCGTTATGCTGGCTCAGCAGAATATGACAAGTGCGACTACAGGCCCCGGAACGGAGTTCGTCTGCCTTACTGCGGCGATTATCGGCGGTATCTCTATGATGGGCGGCAAAGGCAACGTCGCGGGGCTTGTCGTAGGTATATTTATTATGCAGCTAATTGCCAATGGCATGCAACTCGCCGGTTGGGGAAGTTATCAGCAGTACATTGTAAAAGGGATTATCCTGCTTGCGGCGGTAGGCTTTGACGTGATTAAGAATAAGCCGCGTCCGAGAGTCCGCAAAAAGCATGGGCTTCACGGTCATCACGATAATATGAATGGAGGAAATAGAATCATGGAGCATGGTAAACACGAACATCATCACGGCAAGCCGGATTTCAACAGCGGCATGCCTCCGAAAGGCTTCAAGTTCAGCGGAGGCAAACCTCCCCTGGATAATATGCCGCCGCTTGTGGATGTCAGCTTTGTAAAGCGCAGTTTCCTTGATGTGAAATATGGCAATGAGTCGCCGTCGCAGATTTTGGATATTTTTCTGCCGGACGAAGGAGCCGGTCCTTTCCCGCTCTTAATCCATATTCACGGCGGTGGATTTGCTGTCGGCGACAAGCGCGACGGTCACGTAAAGAAATTGCTTGACAGCATCAAAAAAGGTTATGCTTTTGCGTCAATCAACTATCGCCTGAGCGATGAGGCGGTTTTTCCGGCGGCAGTACTCGATTGCCGGGCAGCCATACGCTTTTTGAAAGCAAACGCCGAAAAGCATTCTATTATTCCCGACAGAATAGCTACTATCGGCGGCAGTGCTGGAGGTAATTTATCCGCTATTCTCGCTATGAATATACCGGAATTTCTGGGCGAAGATCAGACCTCGAATGTTAGATTTGACGCGACGATTACGGCTGCCATTGACTGGTTCGGGCCTACCGACTTTATGGTTATGGATAAACAAGCGGCGGCGAACGGCGTAAGTTTCACCGACCATGGAGAGAGTTATTCTGCTGAAAGCTGCTACATGGGCAAACCACTCGGAGAAGTAGACCCCGATTTTGCCGCGAAAGCCAACCCAATGACATATATATCCGAGGCGATGTGTCCGATTTTAATTGAACACGGGCGCATGGATAAACTCGTTCCGTTTGAACAGTCCGTTATTTTCGCCGCTGCTATAAAAGAGAAAATCGGGGCAGAGCGCTGTGAATTCGTCCCTCTGGATAATGCAGACCACGAGGATGATGAGTTTGAAAGCGATGCCAATATGAAAATTGTATGGTCATTTATACAAAAAAACATTGGAGGAAATTAACCATGAAAAAAGCTCTCTGTCTTATGCTCGGCATCATAATGTGCGTATCCCTCGCGGTGGCTTGCGGCGGCAATTCGCCCGCCGCGTCTGAACCCCCTGCAGTAGGAACTACTGAAAACGAGACGCTCTCCGCCGAACCTGCGGCGGACGAAACCGTAACCTATACATATCAGGGCGCGTTCGGGGAAGAAACCTGCCAGTTTGCGCTAAAAGCCGACGGCACGGCGGAATTCAACATTCCCGGAAACGAGATGATAGCTGATGTTTACGCGGGAACTTATACCAAGGACGGCAGTACGGTAACGATTGCCGGGTTGAAAAACAAAGACAAATCATCAGAGTATCAGGAACCGGGACTCTGGGATTGGATTGAACCAGCAAGCGGCAATGCTGCGATAACGCTTAATGGAGACGGTACATTCACGCCAGTCGGCGGTGATTCTTCTACAAGCGGAGAAACGCCGCCTGCCACTAATGCAGAACTGACGGACATCGCCTATGGCGCGGATAGTGAAAGTCAGAAACTCGACCTCTATATGCCGGAAGGCGAAGGATCTTTCCCGCTTGTTATTCTGTTCCACGGCGGTGGATTTACAATTGGCGATAAAACCATGTCTCCAATTAGCAAGTTATTTGCGCTGACCAAGTCAGGCTACGCTGTGGCAAGCGTTGAATATCGCTTGTCGGGCGAGGCGTTTTATCCAGCCGCCGTTGACGATGCAAAAGCCGCAGTAGAGTTTTTCCTTTCAAAAGGCAAGGATTACAATATTGATACGAGCAAAATCGCTGTCGGCGGCGAATCAGCGGGTGCGTATCTTGCGGCAAGAGCGGCGTTTTCTCTGCCTGTAGCGGCGCTTATCGACTTTTACGGACCTATGCAGTTTGACAAGATGGATGCTGACTTCGCGGCGCTTGGCGTAACCGAAGAACAGCGCAAATCGCCTTTGAGCGGCGGCCTGACAAACTCCGATGACAGTTTCGAGAGTAAATTTATGGGCAAAAACATCGGAATGCTTGATGATGCTGAAAAGAAAGACATTGACGCGATTGCCCTTGCGGATTCATTGCCTCCTGCCGCCAATCTAAAAGTGTTTATCAGACATGGCGACGCGGACGCCAGCGTGCCCTATGCACAGTCCGAACGGCTGCGCGACGCGCTTAAAGTCAAGTTAGGCGATGGCAACGTGAATTATGAGCTTGTTCCGGGCGCGGCGCATATGGATGATATGTTCTATACTGAAATTGGCTTGAAACAGTTAACCGATTTTTTGGACGGAGTGATAAAATGAGAATAGACTTTGAGATCAAAAACTGCGGGGGCGGCATTTATGCCGTCACCGCTCCAATGAAGGAACAGATTTACCTTGTCCTCGGAGAAAAGCAAGCCCTTGTTATCGATACGGGAATGGGCATAGGCTCGCTGAAAGCGGTAATTAACAAATTAACCCATCTGCCTCTTATTGTTGTCAACACGCACGGCCACCCTGACCACGCTGGAGGAAACGGGGAATTTGACCTCCCCGCGTATTTGCATCCGGCGGATGCCGACGTATATAACGAAATGTGTACGGAAGAGTTCAGACTTTCAGACGTTAATAAGATTTTAGGTTGCAGTGCGCCTGAATTTGAAAAATCCATTATAAAATTCGCTCCGAAAACGCTTCCTCTGGATGTTGCGCAAAATATTGATTTAGGCGGACGCATCTTAACTCTCTACCATATTCCAGGGCATACGCACGGCAGCGTGATGCTTTATGACAGTCAAACGAAAACGCTGTTTTCAGGCGACGCTTTGCACACGCTTGATTTGTGGCTGTATCTCGATTACTCAACTGCGCTGGAAGCCTATCATAAATCGGTTGCGGATTTTGAGCAAAACGCGCCGGAAATAGACAGGATTTTAGCGGGACATATACCCGCTCCGGAAAACACGGATGTTATCCATGATATGCCGATACTCACGGGGAAAATCCTAAATGGCGAGATTGCAGGTACTCCGCATAAGACATTCGCGGGCGTGGGCTTACGCGTCGAATACAAAACGGCAAAGATTATTTATAATCCCGAAAGACTGAGGTGAGGCGAGTGAATGTGCGGGATATGACGCTTGAAGAAAAGGCGGGGCAGCTGTTTTGCGTTCTCGGCGAGTTGTATGATGAAGAAACGCTTAAATTTATGGTGAGGAAACGTTGCATTGGCGGTGTGCTTTTTCGTCCCAGCCCTAAAGCCGCTTTGCAAGCAAAGTTTGATGAACTTGACAAGTGCGCCGCAATGCCGCTCTTAAAAGCAGCGAATATGGAAAGCGGCTCTGACGGAGCGATTTCTGACGGTTTCTTATTCGCCAATCCGTTGCAAGTCGCAGCGACCGGTGATGATGCCTATGCGGAATATTTAGGGAAAGTATGCGCGTCTGATGGTGAATCATCGGGTATTAACTGGACTTTTTCGCCTGTAGTCGATATTGACCTGAACTTTCGCAATCCAATAACAAATACGCGGACTTTCGGAAGCGATGCTGAAACCGTCGAGAAATACGCGCTGAAATATATTTCCGCAGTCCAAGAAACCGGCCATATAGCGGCTTGCGTAAAACACTTCCCCGGCGACGGCGTTGACTTTCGTGATCATCATCTTCATCCATCCGTCAATTCGCTGTCCTCCGATGAATGGCATAAGACTTACGGCAAAATCTACAAAGCGGCAATAGATTCCGGGGTGAAAAGCATTATGGCAGGTCATATATGCCAACCAAACTTAAGCGATAACCCTCTCCCCGCCTCGCTGAATAAAGATCTGCTTGTCGGGGTTTTGCGCGAAAAATTCGGATTTAACGGCGTGGTTACGACAGATGCCACCATTATGGGGGGGTTTTGCCAGGCAGTGGAGCGTAGGCTTGCCATACCGAGAGCGATAGCTGCGGGTTGTGATATGTTTGTATTTAATACTGACTTTGAGGAAGACTGCGCTTACATCATTGAAGGAGTGCGAAATGGAATACTTGCCGAGGAACGCCTTGACGAAGCGGTATCGCGCATAGTGGCTTTGAAAGAAAGTTTAGGATTGTTTGAAAATCGCATTAATGTTGCCTCTCAGTTGCCCGCCAAAAAGTGGCGGCGAGAATGCGCCGAAAAATCAATAACCCTTATTAAAAACGCTGAGAATTTGTTGCCTCTTAAGGCGGAAAACATCAGCAAAGTCCGTTTGATTATAAAAGGCAACCCAAACTGTCCCGACGGCATAATCTCCGATATTGCCAGCCGTTTACTTCAAAAACGAGGTATTGTTGCAGAAACATTTAATATAGAAAAAGAAAATATGCGCGGTTCGGCTGGATTTACCAAAGACCTTCTAACTCTTTATTTTGCCAACTGTGAGCAAAAAAGCGATCAAACCGTCGTCAGACTGTTTTGGAGCGAGAAGTTTGCTCTTGATATGCCACGATTTATCAATGAAAGCCCCCATATATTCGTGTCACTAGCAAATCCCTATCATTTGCAGGACGTTCCAAGGGTAAAAACTTATATCAATGCGTATACTGCTAATTCGGATACGATTGAAGCGGTCATAAAGGCGCTTTTCGGAGAGATTCCGTTCAAAGGAAAAAGCCCGGTTGACGCGTTCTGCGGGCTTTGGGACGCCAGATTATGATAAAAGCCATTATATTTGACCCCTATGGGGTAATTGTTCACACAGACAAACTGCATTTTGAGGCTTGGAAGAAAATCTCCGCCAAAACAGGAGGAGCGCCATTCGATGAAAGCATCAACAACCAGCTTGGCGGCGCGTCACGAAAGGATAGCCTTGATATCATTCTCGAAAATGCGGGCATCGCGCTTTCTCACAGAAAAAGAGATGCTTGCCAACGAAAAAACAGTTATTATGTAGATTTCCTGGCGATGACGCCGTCTGACTCGGGGATGGAAGCAAGCAAAACTCTTATGAATCTTCGGCGGAGCGGTTATAAATTGGCAATTGGCTCGTCTAGCCGCAACGCTAAGACGATACTTCGACAAGCTGGAATTTTAGAAAACTTTGAGGCGATTTGGGATGGCGGCAATATATACTGATTTTCACAGGAAAAGTGTTTATAAAGGCGGCTGAATCTTTGGGAGAACAGTAATCAGACTGCATTGTTGTGTAAGACAAGGCGTCCGGTTGTGACGCAGGGCGGTCTGCGGGTATGGCATCGCTCGCGATGGGCGACGCATGGAAAAAGCAGGCGGGTGATTGCAATATAACTGATTTCAGCGATATTTTTATAATTGCCGAGGATTTGAGGAGGAAAGCAGCAAATGCCTGACATATTTGATTTGCGTTCCGCGCTCCTGTTTTTGAAGACGCAGGACGGCGAATATATCGAAACAAACACCGAAGTAAACCCGGAAGCTGAGCTTTCCGGAGTTTATCGCTATATCGGAGCGGGCGGGACAGTCGAAAGACCTACAAAAACCGGTCCGGCTATGATGTTTAACAGCATAAAGGGCTTCCCGAATTCAAAGGTTCTCATCGGCCTGCTCTCAAGCAGAAAACGTGTGGGATTATTGCTTGGCGAAAAGCCTGAAAAACTCGGATGGCTGCTGAAAAACAGCGTTAATAATCCCATGCCGCCGATAATTACGGATAATGCGCCCTGTAGGGAAGAAATTCACCTTGCAAGCGATGAAGGTTTTGATTTGCGTAAAATTGTACCCGCGCCGACCAATACGCCGGACGACGCCGGCCCTTATATAACGCTTGGCATGTGTTACGCCACCCATCCCGATACGGGGCTTTCGGATGTGACGATTCACAGGCTTTGCATTCAGGGAAAAGACGAACTCTCCATATTCTTTACGCCCGGCGCAAGGCACATCGGAGCGATGGCGGCACGTGCGGAAGAATTGAATATAGAACTTCCGATTTCCATCTCAATCGGCGTTGACCCGGCTATCGAGATAGCCTCCTGTTTTGAGCCGCCCACAACGCCGCTTGGATTTAACGAGTTGTCTATCGCAGGTGCGCTTCGCGGAAAAGCAGTGGAACTTACGCCTTGCGTGAGTGTAAAAGAGAACGCGATTGCGAACGCCGAAATAGTAATTGAAGGCAAGATTATTCCCAAAGCCCGCATTCGGGAAGACCAAAACACAAATTCAGGCTGCGCAATGCCGGAATTCCCCGGATACACGGGAGAAGCCTCAGCCGAATGCTCTCTGATTAAAGCAACAGCCATAACGCACCGGAAAAATCCGATTATGCAGACTTGTATCGGGCCTTCCGAGGAACACGTCAGCATGGCGGGAATTCCGACAGAGGCAAGTATATTGGATGCCTGCGAAAAAGCAATGCCGGGGCGTGTTCAAAATGTTTACGCGCATTCTGCGGGCGGCGGCAAATATATGGCAATAATACAATTCAAAAAGTCCGTGCCCAGCGATGAGGGACGGCAACGCCAAGCGGCGTTAATCGCGTTTTCGGCATTTTCAGAACTCAAAAATGTCATTCTTGTCGACGATGATGTTGATATTTTCGATGCAACCGATGTTCTTTGGGCTTTAAATACCCGTTATCAAGGCGATATGGACACAATTTTCATACCGGGGGTGCGCTGTCATCCGCTTGACCCTACTGAAACGCAGGAATACAATCCGCGCGTCTCGGAACGCGGAATTGGTTGCAAGACGATTTTTGACTGTACTGTTCCGTTTGGACTTAAAGCTAAATTCAAGCGCGCCCGCTTTTTAGAGGTGGATTATCAAAAATGGATGACAGATTGATTATAGGCATAAGCGGCGCGTCCGGCGCTCCGATTGCGATAAAACTGTTGAAAGCGTTAAGAAAGACTTCTGTTGAAACGCATCTCATCATCACAAAGGGCGGCGAGGAAACAATAAAAGCAGAAACAGAGCTTGCGATTTCTCAAGTTTCGGAACTTAGCTCCGCGTCATATGACAATGGAAATATCGGGGCGGCGATTGCAAGCGGCAGTTTCAAGACGCGCGGCATGATTGTTGTTCCTTGCAGCATGAAAACAGTTGCGGGCATTTATTCTGGATACAGCGATAATCTTTTGCTTCGCGGGGCGGACGCAACGCTGAAAGAACACAGAAAATTGGTGCTTGTAACCCGCGAATGCCCTCTGAGTGAAATCCATTTGAGGAATATGTATGAGCTTTCGCGCTGCGGAGCGGTTATCTTGCCGCCGGTGCTGTCTTATTATAACAAACCGCAGACGATTGATGATGCGACAGAGCATATTGTCGGAAAAATACTTGACCAATTCGGCATAGAGTATGACAGGTTTTGCCGTTGGAGAGGCGTATGAAGCAGATAGTTGAAATCAGAGAATTATTCGGAAGTAAAATCTCATTCATCCTAACATTGCTTGACTATGGCGCAAGCGTTCTTATCGTCGGCGGACAAAAAAGCCATATCGGTTCGGTTAGCCTTTATGTTTCTGGAGGAGAAGGCATCACCTTGAATGTTCCCAGCCACAGAGAAAGTGTAATCACCGGACGTTTTGCCAGAGAATTGGGAAAAGTGTGCAATGCTCCTGTATGCGTTGAATGCGGAATACATTACGATAATGCTACAAAAGAACAAATAGATGAGATTATGGCCGCTTGCGATGATGTGTCCACGATTTTTAAGAGCATAATCGTTTCTCGTGGGGTTGCGAATAGCATTTTGAATACAATAAATAGATACTAATAAATTCAGAAATGACACGAGACAGAAACAGACAATTAGTGAGGAAATATGCTAAGACGCAACTGCATTCATTTAAAGATGTGATAGAAACCACTATTTTGACGCCATATGGAACTCCATCGCGTACCATCTGATTGATAAATCGGCGGTTCGGCCTGCGCGGCAGAGTCTGGCAAGCCGATGAAGCGGAACTGCCCGACCTCATGGGCTATGAAACAGAGCATACTGACTGTAGGGCAAAAGCCGCCGACTGCATCGTACGCTATATGGGCATTGGCGCAGCGCCAGCCCTTCAAGCCATGCTGATGAGGCTCAACACCGGGACTATCCGCGAGGAGAGGTTGAGTATGCGGACAAGGCTATTGCCTTAAAGGAAGACATTAATGGAATGATAGATTCGCTATTCAGAGGCAGCGCTTATGACGGAGGCTGAAAAGCCCGCGCTCTTAATTCAACGCCTGCCGCCGATGCAGCCATGCCGCCAGATAGCAAACGGCTTCTGCCCCGCACGCTCGCCAATGCCCGCGAGCCTTTGGCTGCAGTCGAAGATTTCCTGCGCATTCAGGATAGTTCGCTTATGGATGCAATCTACGGAGGGGCATTGCGGGCACTGGCAAATTGAATCATCTGCGAAAGGGAATCCACCTCTGGCGAGGAGGCATAGCCACGCTTAAATCTAGGGTGATTGTGGATGCGGCCAGCAACTGAATGCCTGTCTGCTTCGCCACTTGGCCATTCCTGCATCGACAGCGCCATTCACACGCTTGAGGCGGTTCAGCTAATGCTTGGGCGCGCCGGGTTTATGGCCTGGCAAGGCCCTCCGGAGCAGGAGGGCGCGCAAAACCGACTCGACACTTGCAACTTGCCATGCGAATGCATCCTGCAGGGCCAATTGTTCAAGGCATATTGGCTGCCAAAGTCGGAGAATCCCCCGCAAGCCGCCATCGTTCCCGCCTCGAGCTTGCGACGGGCAAAAAATCGACGACGCAGAGCTTTGCTGTAAATCAACGGGTGCGTTTCACTTTCAAGCCAGAGAACCGGTGAAGCTCTTTTTTTATAAAACAAGGTTATGATATTTAGGAAAGGCACTTGAATGCTCAAAAATAGCCCTAGCGTCCGGCTCTCACGCCGCTGCGGGGGTTTTTGTGCTTTTTTGCGCCTATGTTTATCGGCAACATTGATGATCTGAATATAGCGGGACTGTTGAACCTGTGGAAATGCATAATATTATCGGCTTGGACTTTCCATGAAAGAGCCCTGCATATACAGCGAGGGGCGGCATGGCGAGCGTCCCCGGCAATGCAAGCCCTTTGCGGCGATGCGCTGGAACCGGCCAATGAATGCAGCGAGCTCGACAGCGATAATATTCGTCCGGAAGAGCCAGGCCGGCAGTTTAGCGGCGGAGGCTCCGCACACAGCTTCAGCTGCTGCGGATAATTTTCCGGATTGGCGATCAAGAGATGGCATGCCGATGAAACTCCATATCCGTACCCTCGCATCAAACTGCGGCAGGAAATATTCAATCCTGCTTGTGGTACGGACGAATAGGTCTAGACCTCCACGGGAGCCTCCGCTCGGCATACTGCAGTCCTATAAAGGAAAATCCTTTTCCCGTGGAAGAACGCAACATGAAAACCGGCAAAGGTTGCCATGCCATAAGATATCCGCAAAGGAAGATTTTAAGATGATTTCAGCATATTCGATCCCGAAAAAGTCTTCAAAGGCAAATTTTTTATCCCTGAAAGCATCGTCAAACAGCCCTTGGAAGCAGTTTCGCCATTGATCACATTCATTTTTTGCTTGTTTTGAGAAATTTCACCAATAAAAGAATGATTGTTGGAATGTTGGCTATAGTGAATACGGCAATTACAGTTTTAAAATTATCTGCTGCATGCATTTCTTGAACTCTTGTATTATAAACTACTACAAAAGATATAAAAAAAGAAAAGAAGAAAGTTAGGGAAGGTAGAAACCAACATATCTTTTTATATTGAGATAAATGTATTTCCGCTAAAACAAGCGCGACTAAAAGAGTAATAAGCAATACAATATATAACATAATCAAACCTCCACAATAAGGCTACATACGTGTATTTTTGGGAATCGGTGCAGGCATAAAGTTATTTAACTGATCAAAGTATGCTCCAAAGCTAATCCAGACGTATTTCAGCCATAGCGTGTAAGGCCGAAGTCTGGCCGCCTTCGCTCCCTTGCCTGGATCCAGGCGCATCCGAAGGCCTCCTCCGAGGAGAGCGTCGCATTATTGATCTCGTAGGCCCCTGATATCCTATTATCCGTTATGAATGGAAATATTCGTTGCAGGTGGACACAATTGCAACGTCAAACAGAAGCTTGATTCGCCTCTCGCTTTATTTTCTATCTCGCTTCGGGGATGAATTCCGCCGCTCCTCCAATACCGGGGCATGCTTGGCTGGATCATGATGTCCATCGCGTTTTCAGCTGTTCGGAGATATTTTTTGCGTCAATAATTTGCCGTTAATCAAATTATAGCAAATATTGTCGCAATTGTAAACTGTATGGAGTCTATGCTGAATTGCATTGCAAAGTATCGATTTTGCGGTCTGACTATGCAATTAGCTCCAAATGACTATATCGTCATTTTATACCTTTAATGCAGATAATTCGACCATAAAATCGGTGCATTTGGTTAAAAATCAATATATCAAATCTATATTCTTAACCTGAAATTTATACTGATTTTCACATAAACCCCTATGACGCTGCGCTTCACCGCCAAGGATGAAACCAGACCTTAGGCAAAGTTTTATTTCCAATAGAATCGGCAAAAATAAAAGCAAGCAGGATAGGTTCATCGCTATTTGCCGGTACAGCCGCGTGAACCAGCCTAACCGCATGGCCTTAGAGTACCGCCTATTATCCAATGCGCTGCTGCGCGCTGGCTTGAGTACTGAAATTCAAC
>JAISZB010000028.1 GCA_031269465.1 Clostridiales bacterium
GCTCCTTCTATAGAGAACAAGATCCAGACGCATATTAAAACAGTGGTAAATATACATAGGATATTGCCGATCACAAAGATAGTTGTAGAGGTTGCAGCTTTCGATATTCAGAAAATCAAAAATCCCGCTGTATCAGGAAAGGATTATCAGCAAGGAGATCAGATGGGCTTCTGGAATGTTCGGGAATATGTCTTGTTTAGGGATGGGCATGCGTGCCACGGCAGAAAAGGATGCAAGAACCCCATACTGAACGTCCATCACATAGAAAGCCGCAAGGTAGGCGGCGACGCCCCGAACAATCTAATCACATTATGCGAAGATTGTCACAACGACTACCGATGCGCCGCTTTCATGGGCGCTACGCTGGCAAGTTTAAGCTTAACCTAAAGAGAGGGCAATCTTTCAGAGACGCCGCATTCATGGGGATTATGAGATGGGCCTTCTACAACAGGCTGAAGGAAGAATACACTGATGTAGGTATGACATACGGCTATATCACTAAAAACACGAGAATCAGAAATGGGTTGGAAAAAGATCATGCGGTGGACGCGAGATGCATCAGCGGAAACCAAAATCCATTCCATTGGATGTAGTTTATATGCAGAAAGCTGTAAGGAAGCGCAATCGCCAAATCCATAAGGCTGCTATCAACAAGGGCGGAAAGAGGAAGTTGAATCAATCTCCAAAGTATGTGCATGGCTATCAGCTGTTTGATAGAGTGCAACTGCCAGACGGACGCAAAGGTTTCATCTTCGGAAGGCGATCAAGCGGAAGTTTTGACGTTCGCTCGCTGGATGGAGAAAGGCTGTCTGCGGGAATCAGCCGCAAAAAACTCAAGCCTTTAGAGAAGCGCAAAACAATATTGACGGAAAGGAGCATGCGGCTTCCTCCCCATGCCTAAAAGCGGGGGTATCCGCCGCAGAACAACTCTGATGACTACAGAACCTGGTTCGCTAACTTCCGATAGATAAAGCAGTAAAACACATTGTTAGATAATAAATCTGGTAGGGGTATGAATTATGGATTGCACCGGCTCTGAAAATTCTGAACATAACATTTAAGATATTCTTCAGAAAATAAGCAAGGAGACAATTATTGACTTTCTCGTGGAATATGCCAAGCAGAACTCTAAATTCTTTACTCTTCCGAAAGCCGGAGTTTGAAGAAGAACTTGTCAAGAAAGACAAGCTGTTGGGTATATCTGCATAATTAGTCTCTTCTGAGAACTTCTCAGAATTAGAAGGTCCTTAATGGAGCGAAGAAAAATTGAAGCTGATCCAGCTTGAATTGTCCGAAAAATTGACGGAGAATGGCTGCAGATATTTTTGTTTCCGATAATCTGCTTTTTCCAAGGATCAGAGAAGTTGCCTTTGATAAAGCGATATCTTGTCAAAAATATAAAGAAGCTGAACAGCTTTGTGTTGACGCGCTTTCTGATGAAACTGATGAAACCCTATCCAGTAAAAACTCGCACCATTGAATTTTCCATAGTATAACAAATTATATTCTGCGTATAAAATATCTGATAATGTAGATAAGATGTTGATACAGCGAGAGAACTCATTCTCAGTGGAGATGTTGATTACTTTGATATACTTCTTTTCATATAAAAAAGGAACATTTGATGAAAAGCGGTATATTGTGCAATCAGCGCTTATACATAAAATTATGAACTGAGCATTTGTCTATGAATTAAATCAATCATATAAATAACAATTTACATTAAAACGGTAACCGATCGACAAGGCGGTTACCGTTTTTGCCTACACAAAGGATATTTGCATCAAACATAATTGTCAAGCGATGCAGAGTAGTTTGCGCTATGCAGTTGCAGCAATCGCGGCGTCTCGTGACATGTATGCCGATACCTGAGTGATTGTGATCCTGGCCGGAGCCGGAGGACAGAGCGCTGAAAAAATGTCTGACTTACGACTTTAGTATTGAATCCGCTTTTCTGTTCCGGCGCAACCGGCGAGGTTGCCCTACGGGTCGGCAGGCGGCATTTCGGGATTGACCTGAACCCCGATGACTGCGACGCCGCCGAGAAACGGCTGAAAGCATTCCCTTGAGGTTCAGAAAAACTCCATGATAGATGAGCGGCCCGGATACGGCGCACTGGTGAGGAAGAACGGAGCGTCTGCATAAAAACAAAACCGCCTGCAAAACATTCGTTTTACAAACACCAGGTTCTGTTTGCAATATGCCTGCTCATCGCTGTTTTTCTCGGTTTTGAGGAACCCTCGCTATCAACGCGGCACTCATTCGAGGATGCTGTTCAAGCATAGCATGGAGCCGGTCTTAGGCTCATTGTGCTGGAGCAATCGACTTTACATGCATTTTGCAAAAAACAACTTTGGACAGAACAGCCCATAATACGCTTCAACTTGTATTGACAAATTAACTCTATCTGATAAAATATATACAAGTAGAGGTGAAAATATGGAGAGCTATAAATACACAGCTATAATCGAATGGGCGAAGGAGTCTATAATCGATCGCGGATTGATCAGCGGCGACCGTTTCTTTTCTGAGACAGAGCTATGTGAAATTCATAATGTAAGCAGGCAGACAGTGCGCCAGGCGCTTGCAATTTTGGAAAGGGAAGGCATAATACTGCGCAGGCAGGGAAGCGGTACCTTTGTGCAAGCGCAGAGCAGGCATTCAGATGAGAAAACTGTTACAGTGGGACTTATCTCTACATATTTCAGCGACTATATTTTCCCAAGCATCATCACGGGCATAGAGCAGGTGCTTAAAAAGAACCATATTAACTTGCAGATCTCAACTACGCACAATCAAGTCACCGAGGAGGCGCGGGCATTGCGCGCCATGCTATCGCAAGATATCGACGGCCTGATTGTAGAGCCCTCCCAAAGCGGACTGCCCAGCCTGAACGCTGAGATATACAACGAGATTCGGCTGCGAAATATCCCGCTGGTCTTTTTCAATGCCAAATATCCAGAATCATCATTCCCCTACGTTGCGATGGATGATATAACGGCGGGGAGAATTGCCGCCGATCATCTTATCGCCTGCAGGCACAGGAAGATTTCCGCAATATTTTTGCTCGATGACATACAAGGGCATCTGCGCTACAAAGGCTTTATGAAGAGCCTGCTCGCATCGGGCGTATCAGCTCCGGAAAATAGGGTCATGTGGTTTTCCTCGCAGGACAGGGATGAAATAATGTCTGTATACGAGAAAAAGCTGCTTAATCTCCTGGCGGACAGCACGGGAATCGTTTGCTACAACGATTATCTGGCGGTTGAGTTGCTTGAATTTTGCAAGCAGCACGGGATAAACGTGCCGGTTGACGTATCCATCGTAGGAATTGACGATGCCAAGAGAGCGGGCATTTGCGAGGTGCCTCTCACAACGGTTCAACACCCGAAGCAAGAACTTGGAAAGAAAGTCGCAGAGGTGCTGTTGCAGCTTATAGCGAATCCCAACGAGGAAATTGCAGATGTTATATTCGAGCCTAAACTGGTGGAGAGAGCTTCTGTGAAACTTATACCTACATAAAATTTTCTGAGAAAATCTTAAAATAGATATTGACTTGTCAGTACAAGCAGTGTATACTTATAACAATATCCGAATAGAGAATCTGACAAATTTAAAAATATTTTCGCAAGGATTTAGTTGAAATTGCATTTATTCCATTAATTCATTGTCAATATGTACAAAAACGGTCATGCTTATTAGGAATCCTGCACTTTCGCATGCCCAAGCCTTATCCCATAAAAAATATAAATATATCTAGTGCGGAGCGTAAATTGACTTAGGTCTCCCCTGCATGACTTCAACCGCTAGATTCTGCTAAATGCGCGGAAATGCGCATTAACAGCCAGTTTTGTCTTTGTTCAATTTTTCCGGCTTTGATCTTTCCAATTTCTATTTTCACGAGTTTATAAAAATCCTTTCAAAAGCGCTTATAGCCATCATTTATATTTATATGAAGCGCTGTTTTGCCTGCGCGCTAAGCTTAGATTTTCATCCCGCCATAAACGACTCCGGTCGCGCCTGGATGCTTTATTGAAAGGATTCAGATTTTGAAAGCGCTTATCTAAAAGCATTTCTTCGCAGGCGAAGCTTTTGTAATGCTTGGAGTGCGCCAAGAACAGGCCTGCCGCAGATTCTGAGCATTGCGAAAATCAATGGCTTTCAAGTCTTGCTTTTACTTGTACTGCCGTTTTTTCCCTGATTTCTTTCACTGAAAATGAACTGAAGGATTTGTCATTAAGCGTCAAATAAAGAACAAGCGCAAGAGAAGGAGTGTCCTGCACTGGCTTTAAAATTCTCTATTCGGATGAAAAATGTTCGCAGTGGCGACAATAAAAGGAGGAAGAAAATGAAGAAAGTTATGTGTTTAGCACTCGCGCTCATGTTTGTTTTCTCGCTAAGCTCTTGCGCAGGCAGCCAGCAGCCTGCCGCCGGCGGGGGACCAATCAAAGTCGGCATTATCAACAATCCGCCGGAAGAGTCTGGCTATCGCGCCGCTAATGTAGCCGACTTCCAAAAAGTTTTCACAACTGAGAACGGCTATGATCCGCAGTTTGCCTACAGCTTGAAATTTGAGGAGCAGCTTGCGTCATTTAACCAGTTTGTGACGGATGGCGTAGACTACATTCTGCTTTCGGCTGCGGCGACCGACGGTTGGGACGCTGCGTTTGAGAGCGCGAATGAAGCTGGAATAAAGATTCTTCTGTTCGACCGCATGGTATCGGCGAGCGACGCCCTTTACGAGGCGGCTGTGGTTTCCGATATGGCTCAAGAAGGCACAACGGCGGTGGACTGGCTGAAAGGGCAAAATCTTGACCATTATGATGTCATACATATCCAGGGCGTTATGGGTTCGGACGCGCAGATCGGCAGAACCGCAGCTCTGAACAAAGAGTTTGATTCCGGAGCGATGAATAAAGTCATTCAGCAGACAGGCAATTGGAGCGATGCGGAAGCGAAAGCCATCGTTGAATCCGTAATAAATGCGGGAACAGCTTTTAATGTCGTCTACGCGGAAAATGACAACATGGCGCAAGGCGCGGTTCAGGCGCTTGACGCGGCGGGTATTACCCACGGCGTGAATGGCGATGTGGTCATTATGGGATTCGACTGCAATAAATGGGCTTTGCAGGAGCTTCTCAGCGGAAATTGGAACTATGACGGGCAGTGCAGCCCGTTCCAGGCGGATGTAATCGACGGGATTATCAAAGACTTGGAAAAAGGCGTTGCTCCGAGCGTGAAGAAAATTATATCGGAAGAAAAGGGCTTCGACGCGAAAACTATTACCGAGGACGATGTTAATACTTACGGCCTTGGCTAAAGGGCGGGCCCGAAAATGAAATTCTAGTGTAACCTCGCATAACCGCGCGGTGCTGACAGCGGGGTTTACCCTGTTAGCGCCGCGCTTTTGATCCTCACTCTTTGGAGGCTGGCATATGAAAGAGACCGTGTTGGAGATGCGGAACATATCCAAGGAATTTCCGGGTGTAAAAGCCTTGCAAAATGTGAGCTTCACGCTTAGAGAGGGCGAAATTCACGCTCTGATGGGCGAAAACGGCGCGGGCAAGTCAACTCTTATAAAGGTTTTGACAGGAGTTTATTCAATGGACTCCGGACAGATTTGCCTTTCAGGCAAACCCATAAAGATAAAATCCCCGCAGGACGCGCAAGCTTTTGGCATCAGCACTGTATACCAGGAAGTTACGCTGTGTCCGAACCTGACGGTCGCGGAGAATATGTTCATTGGCCGAGGCAAATATTCATTTGTCAAGTGGGCGGAGATGAATAGGAAGGCGAAAATGCTCCTCGATAACTTGGGCATCCCGGCAAAGCCCGCGCAACAACTCGCGAGCTGTTCGCTTGGGGTGCAGCAGATGGTCGCAATTGCCCGCGCGGTAGATATGGACTGCAAGGCGCTTATTTTGGATGAGCCTACGTCTTCCCTCGACGAACAGGAAGTTGTAAAGCTGTTCTCGCTTATGCGCGACTTGCGCTCGCGCGGGGTAGGGATTGTGTTCGTCACGCATTTTTTGGAGCAGGTCTATGAGGTCTGCGACAAGATAACGGTGCTTCGCAGCGGAGAGTTTGTAGGGGAGTATTCTGTGGAGGAGCTTCCGCGCTTGGATCTGATTGCCAAGATGATGGGGAAGGAGCTCAGCAGCCTTTCAGAAATTTCTGAAGCCGCGTCAATGGTGCATGAAAGCGAAAGCGATTTCGTTTACGAGGCGAAAAACCTGTCTGGCTCTAACGGCACAAAGCCTTTTGACTTCAGCATCCGCAGGGGCGAAGTGAACGGATTCACGGGGCTTCTAGGTTCTGGGAGGAGCGAGAGCGTGCGTACAATATTCGGCGCGGACAAGGCGCTTAGCGGCGATATCCGAGTTGGAGGGAAACCCGCCCGGATTGCAAAGCCTTTTGACGCCATGAAGGCGCGCATCGGATATTTGCCCGAGGACAGGAAGCGCGATGGCATTATCGCCGACTTATCCGTCCGGGACAATATCATCATGGCCCTACAGGTAATGCGCGGCGCTTTTCGCCCGTTTTCCAAGCAAGAGGCGGAGGATTTCGCTACAGAGTACATAGAGCTGCTCGGAATCAAAACCGCCTCGGCGGATGCTCCGGTAGGTTCGCTGTCGGGCGGCAATCAGCAAAAGGTCATCCTCGCGCGCTGGCTGCTCACGCACCCCGATTATTTGATACTCGACGAGCCGACGCGCGGCATTGACATAGGCACGAAGGTTGAGATACAGAAGCTGGTGCTGAGGCTTGCCTCGGAGGGCATGGCAATCACGTTTATTTCTTCGGAGATAGAGGAGATGCTGCGCGTTTGCTCGAGGATGATTGTCATGCGGGATCGCAATGTGGTAGGAGAGCTGACCGGGAGCGAGCTGACTCAGGATAAGATTATGCGGACCATAGCGGGGGGTGCGGCGAATGCCCAAGCGTAAGGCGCTTATGCAAAGATACGCTCAGTTGTTAATACCGCTTCTTTCACTGCTCGCGGTGATTGTAATCAATTTGATTGTGAATCCCGCCTTTTTCACGCTGGCTTTGCGGGTTAACAACGCGGGGAACTCCGTTTTTGCCGGGAATATCATAAGCATTTTGGACAATGGATCGGAACTGGCGATTCTTGCGATAGGCATGACTCTAGTAACCGCCGCGACGGGCGGACAGGATATCAGCGTCGGCGCCAACATCGCAATCGCGGGCGGAGTTGTTCTGCGCGTCCTTTGCGGGAACGAAGCCGCTCCCGCCTCGCTTCACGCGCCGATTATCGTCGCGTTTCTCGCATGCTGCGCGGTGGCGATGCTATTCGGCGCGTTTAACGGCATGCTGGTTTCCGTTTTCAAGATACAGCCGATGATTGCCACATTGATACTTTATACAGCGGGACGCTCTATAGGCTACTGGGTAGGCGGCGGACAAATCGCGAAAATATCCGATCCGTTTTTCAGCTATTTCGGGGGGTTCATTCCCGGAGTGCCTATACCAACTCCTATTATTATAACGATTGCCTGCATTGCAGCAATTGTCCTCGCGCTTAGATTTACAACGCTCAGATTGTATACGCAAAGCGTGGGAATCAATGAAAAGTCCGCTCGCCTTAACGGATTGAACCCATTGTGGATTAAATTCCTTACATTTCTAATAATCGGAGTGTGCGTCGCCATTTCGGGCTTTATAAAAGTGAGCAGAATGAGCACCGTGAACTACAGCTCCATAGCGCAGGACATAGAAATGGATGCGATTTTGGCGGTGGCAATAGGAGGAAACGCGCTTGGCGGAGGCAAATTCAGCATCGGCGGCTCAATACTGGGCGCGTACACGATTCAGGCTCTTATGGTAACGCTTTATTCCATGCCGGGCGTGACGTCCGAATCAATCAGATTTTACAAAGCTTTGGTTATTATTTTGCTTGTCAGCATAAGTTCTCCGGTTGTGAAGAATGGGGTTTCAAAGATCAGGATGCTCAGAAAGAAAGACATTGCAAGGGAGGTCGTGTGATATGCCGAAACTCCGTTTCGGTAAGGGCGGGCAGCCACTGACAGACAGCAATCTTCTGCTTGTAATTACCGTCTCTATATTCGCGGCAATGTATATAATTTCTATGATTGCATTCGGAGGAGGGTTTCTGAATCCTCAGCAGTTCCTCAACCTTTTTAATGAAAACGCGTCGCTTATTGTATTGGCGTGCGGGCTTTCCATCGTAATGGTGACGGCGGGCATCGACATTTCCGTAGGCGGCGTTACAGCGCTTGTCACGGTGTGCTGCGCTGTGCATCTGCAAGGACAGGGTGGAAATGTGCCTGCTTCACTGATTTTGGCGCTCGCAATCGGCGTAGCGTTCGGGTTGATTCAAGGTTTGCTGGTGGCGTATCTGGATGTGCAGCCATTCATTATTACGCTTGCGGGAATGTTTCTCGCGCGCGGTGCCGCGACAATGGTAGAGGTGAACCCCATCACGGTGACGCACGCGGGCTTCGCCGCCTTGCGGAAAATTGAAATTCGCATTCCCGGGATTGGCTACTACGCCAAAAACGGCAACTTTATAAACTCTAAAATTGAGCTTGGCGTAATAATTGCTCTGATAGTGCTGATAGCCGTCTTTGCGATGTTTAAGTGGACGAGATTCGGCCGCAATCTCTACGCCATAGGCGGCAACAGCCAGAGCGCTCTTATGCTGGGCATAAACATAAAGCGCACAAAATTTTTCGCTTATCTTTTATGCGGCGGTTTAGCGGGATTGGGCGGATTCATCTATCTGCTGCACACAGGCTCGGGCGCTGTCACCCAAGCGACGGGTACGGAGATGAAGGCTATTGCGGCTTCGATAATCGGAGGCTTCCTGCTGAGCGGCGGCGTGGGAAATATACTGGGCACGCTTTTCGGGGTTATCTCTCTTGTCACTATCAATAACATAGTCGTTTCCATGGGGCTTAAAGGCCCGTGGTGGCAAGGTATAACAACCGGGGCGATGCTGTGCTTCTTCATTGTCCTGCAGAGCATCATTATGTCCCGGAGAAACGGAGGAAAGGCCGTCCGTCCGATATGGATGAGAAAAAGCCGGGAAATTGGGAGCTGACACATGCGTCAAGGCATAAAGAGGGGAAGCGCCCATAAAAAACTTCAGTTAATAAAGAACGCTGTCAATGGGGGAGAGCTTTTCTGAAAAGACTCATGCGAAGCTGAATGCATCCCGCTGCTGAAACTCGGCGTTAAAAATGTCGTATAATTATCTGACAGTCTGAAACTTGCGTGCGCTTGCTTAATGCTGCCGACGGTTCGCGCTCAAAATCTCGAACGAGCGATTTTGGGTAGCTGCCGCATGGCTGTGATTTCAACAATGGCATACACGCGCATGAAACTCCGAAGAAGAACCGGTAAGGCATAATAGCTTGCAACTCTCATCAAAAGCCAATAGGCTGCGCAAAAGCGCTTTTTGAAATCGCCCAAAATTCTTCTTGCGGAAGAGGCGAAAAAAGGCGCTGAGCGCTTGCTTTTTTAGCCTTGATTTTGCCTCATCCATGTTTGGGCACAGAGAGGGTTTTTAGAATAAAGCTTTTTCAGAATAAAGCTTCTTCAGAATAAAGCTTCTTCAGATTAAAGCATTTCAGAGTAAAGCATTTTCAGCATAAAAAGCTCTAAATTTTAAGAAGCGTTGAAAACTCAAAGTTTAAGCAGAATTCAAAATTCCTAGATGGGATGGAATCATCATGCTTCTATGATGGCGCATTGTCTCTCCAATAAAGCGTGATTCTTGAGATCATTTTGTCATGAAGGGTTATTAAGCCTCAAAAATTAATTAACTAGCGAATGATAGCAAGAAATTATCTCTAGAAATCCCTGGGACGTTGTTTAAGGCGGTTTCCGTTGGCCGTTGCCGTACGGCGAGCCAACGGCGACACCAACAGGAGAGGAGCTTGCGGTTATGCTGGAATCCTGCCCGTAGGACGCCGTAAAAGTCCCCTTGCCGCCATTCTGCGGTTTCGCTGGTTGACAGGTTCCCAGTGGTTAGCCGGGTATTAGGCGACAGCCTGGCGCATTCAAAAATGTAGTCGCTTTGCAAACCGTCGGAATAGCTACGATTTATGTGACTCATGGCTAGTTTTTCAGGAACTTAAACCACGGCAAGGAGAGGAGTCATCCTTGTCAAAGATTGAATCAGCCTCTCTTTTATGATACAATTTTCTGGATATACTGATTTGCTTATCAAACTGCCTATTATGCAGCTTGACCTGAGATATTTTACTCAATTCTTTCGTTAAAAGTGGCTGTCAGGATTGAACAAGCTAAATGTCAATCACCCCATAGCTAAAGGTAGGGGCTTAGCAATAAGTCCTGATTGACTAGCCTAAGTTTCCATCAAGAGACTACGCTGTCCAAGAATATATAGGCAGGGCGACCGAGCAATGCCGCACACATTAACGGGCGGGAACCCCGTCCAGGAAGGCAGAGGCATACCACTGGCAGCGAGCCGTGGGAGTGCTTCAGCAGTGGAGCATTTTAAGCGTCGGAAGCTGGGCGCTGGGCCTGAAAGTGATAGAGCCCCGAAAAAATTGAGTGCGGAGTGCGCCGACGGTTTTGCCCAGCCGGAAGGCAATATGCCGCAAAGCGATAAGGCAAGCGGGCGGCGGCAGCCCGGGGTCGGAGAGCCAGGCATGATGTACAATGTGCGGGTGGCAGCTCGGGAGACCCAAATTGTTCTTCCACAATTGGAAGTATGGCGTACAACGCTGCAAACGGAGGAAGCCAGAAGACGATTTGGGAGTCGGATGCCGCCGTAGTACCGATGATGCCGGGCAATGCCAGAATAGGAAAGGACGGCGCACAAATGGGCCCCGGCCAAGGGACGCATCCGCCATGCCCAGGGATAGGCGGTTGAATGGCAACAAAACTGGACGGGATAAGTGAACTGCCGGCTCAAAACCCCCAAATGGCGTCCGCGCCGCTGCACCGCCTCATAAACACAGGCTTGCTTGGAGAGTGCCATCAGGAACTCGGCGGCAAGAAGGCGGTTGGCGTGGATCATGCTGCAAAAGCTGAGTACGGGGCCAACCTAGACGAAAACCTAAA
>JAISZB010000128.1 GCA_031269465.1 Clostridiales bacterium
CTGCTTTTCATATAAAATTTCCTTTTTTGGAGCTTGATTATACAGGTAGTGCGAAATGCCGATTCGGCATTTCGTACCCTCAATGGATAATCAAGCTCCAAAAAAGAAACATTTGATGAAAAGCGGTATATAAATTTTGGGTAGTGGGTTTCAGCCAAGGCCTAGAAGGGCTAATATTAAGCGCGTGAATGAAGAATGTAGCGACGTGTCGCGAAGATACCCAAAATAAATATCTACACCCGTGATTCAACTGCAACCGGGCATATTCAGCCTTGCCTATCATTCCGTCGCTATAGCGGGTGTAAAGCTCAAGCTTTTCATTTTGATGATCTGAGATCCACAACCGGTTGTACCCCGTGAAAACTTTGACGCAGTTCAGCGGCTGAAGGCGCATCATAAGCCACCCGGCAAAAAGAGCGCGAATTAAGGCATATAGGCAGGAAAGTCCGCTGCGGTTGCGCCCTGGCGCGCGCCTGAAATGGAAAACCAATGCATTGCTGCAGTCATAGTCGGATAGCTGGCTAGGATCCGCTCCTGCAAGAGCGCGTTGCGGTCGCTGCTGTAAATGAGGCTGTGACAGCCTCTGGGTAAAAGCTGTTTGAAGTCTTCGCCGATGAGCAGCTCAATGGGAGTAAAATCCGCCGCGCCGCTTCCTCCGGCAATCAGATGACGGAAGGGATCTAGGCGCTGGAGAAACGGCGCGTCTGATTCTGGTCAACCGTGCGCTTCCCCAGCTGCATGCGGCCAAGATATACTGCGTTGGCTAGAATTTGCTGCGCGGTGCACAACCAGCTCGGACTCTCCCAGCGCTTGTTGCGGAAAATATCCCTTGATGAAGCGGTAACGCCCCTGGGTTGGCACGCCGCTTTCGTTCAGCCAGCCGACAATTTCGCATGTTGCGGTTCCCTCCTGCTTGCGCAGGAACAACCTTTCTATACTGATTCTCTATGAAAATACATTTTATGGACATTTGTCCATGCCACAAACACACAAATGGCTTAATATTTTCATCATTAGTGGTGAAGCGAAGCTTCATAGGGGTTTCTATGAAAATCAGTATAGTCGGGCAAAAAGCGAGAATGCACAGTAAAACCTTGTAAAATCAGCGTTTGAGTCAATGAACGCAGGGCAGTCCCCTCTAGAGTTTAAAAACTCTTTAATCATTGCTCCAGGCAACAGCTCCACAAAGCTAAACCCTATTTTTGACTGGTAACAATGAAATGAATATCACCTTGAACAATGATCCATTATATGTTATGATTGTTTTTGCATTAATTCACTTTTATGTTGTCTACGATGACAGCAGTGTTATTTGTCCATATTGTAAAGATTCTTTGATGTTTGAAAAATCAATCATAACAGCAAAAGAAAGTTCCGATTATGGAGCTTGATTATACAGCGAGTGCGAAATGCCGGTACCGGCATTTCGCACCACTCAATGGAAAATCAAGCGCAGTAACCGGTACAAATGGCTGCAAATCGGTATATTGCAGAACTTGTGAACCTCCCACGACTAAAGTCGGGGGCTTCTAAGGCGCATACGCGCCAACCATTGACTAAGATACAATCTAAGCTAGTGGACAGCTCCTGCTGTTGTTGCTGTGCTCAGATTAATTAGCGTAGCCAACGTTTGTTTTGTCCTCGCTAACACATTCGGCTCTTCTGCCGAAAGTGCCAACTTTACTGTTTCCAGCAAAGGTTTTGTTATAGCGCGCATATAAAATCGAGCGCCTATATTGTAACTTGCGTTTAAATCAGCGTGATAATGCCTGCCTGTTGGGAATGCGCGCAAATCTTTTCTCGGCGTTCTTCTGCTTCTCCAGAGCCGTCAAAGGCATATTTACTTGCGCCCGCCGCTAAAACTCGGCTGAGCCTCATGCCGCGGCAATGCGCCATTTGCCCTGCTTTGTTCTGGATGCCTGCTTTACGCCGGCAATGAAGCTTGAACCTTAATCTTTTTGCGCCGAACATGCCTTTAGGCACTTTCATTTTTCCCAGGCATTCAAACACAATCGCATCGACATTGTCTTCTTCCGCAAACTGAATAATCTTATGGCTTGCGTCATTTGCAAGTTGTGTTTGCAGCCCTCTGTTTTTGTTCCTATGCCGTGTACATTTCGCGCCATATGCTCTACGCTGGAATTTCTTCAGCTGGTTTGCCAGATGATGGAAATGGTCTTTTTCTGCCGCCTGCTTGATAGATTTACGGGGGGCGACAGTTCCATCTCTATCCATCACACCGCAAGCCGCGGTATTCGCTAATCCCAGATCTACCGAAAGAATGCGGGCGTCTAAATCCTTTTTGCTATGCAATTCCGTTTCTTTTTCAAAAGTAAAGCGCAGATAATGCTTCCCGCCTTTTTTGACTAATTTGGGGTTGAATGGTTTCCATGCGGCTGCGCCGCGCTTTTTAAGATCCACTTTGCGCAATTCAACATCCCGACAAACCCAATCATTGCTTTTAAACGCTTTGATGTACGCAATGCCGTTTTCTTGCTTGAACATGCTATCCTTGCACAAGACAGGAAAATCTTTATGATCAAACTGGCAGGCCGGCGCTTTCCTGTAAAGCTTTTCATGCCGCTCTATGGCTTCGGAGCGTTCTTTTTCCCAATTTAGATTATTTGAGCGCCAAGGCTGCCATTTGCCATGCGCGGATGTAATTGCGGCTCGTCTAAGGCATGAGGGAAATTTATAAAGCAACTTATCGAAATCAGCATATTTAGGATTGGGATTTTTCTTTGACGCATGGATCATTAATTCGATCATTCTCTGCGCGGGCTTATTTGGCTCATTATACGGCATGTCTAGCTCAGCGCGGCAAATTCTGAGAAGATAAGGCAGCGCGTTGCTGTAAATCTCTAATGTCTTATCGAATGATCTCGCATTTTTCACTGTCTTGATTTTGACTGTTTTCCGCTGTTTCATAATTCACACCCCAGCTATACTGCTTTTCATATAAAATTGCCTTTTTTGGAGCTTGATTATACAGGCTTCAATGGATAATCAAGCTCCAAAAAAGGAACATTTGATGAAAAGCGGTATATCGCGGCCCGCTTTTTCGCTTTTGCTGTTGGCTTTGAATGTACTCGCGCAGCTGCTGTTCCGCCTGATCAGAAACAGCAGCTGCAAAGCAGCTGGGATTCCATAGACGCCCGCCCCATATGCGGGATTTTAATTCAGGATGCTTTATAAACATCCGTCTGGCGGAAACGCCTTTCAGCGCTTTTGCAATGCTTGGAATATAATGCTGAGGCCTGCATTCGATTAATAAGTGAATATGGCCTTTATCCGTTTCCATTTCAGATATAGGTATTCCATGTTCATTGGCAATCTCAACTAAGATCTGCTTTGACGATTCCTCTACATCGCCTAATAATAATTCATGGAGATGTTTAACGCGCCAAGCCAAATGATATTGAATGGAGTATACATAACCGCGCCCATGATATACATTAGCGATACCATCGCCTCCAAATTCATTATAACATATGCAGAGGCAATGTATATCGCAATATCATATTTCTGTACGGCTTATAGATAATATATGTTTAAAATCATAGATAGTAAGACCTGCTCGCTTACTCACGACTAAAGTCACGAGTGTGCGCTCGCCTTTATCAAATCATTAGGGCGAATTTGACTGGAAACCATATATGTTTCTGCGCGCTTAGGACTCGCAATGGAATGGAGGGTTATTTGTGAAAGAAAGGTTGATAGTGCAGGAGTTAGTGGATTTTATAGATAACAAGGATAGCGTATGCCCTGTGGCCTTGATTTCTGGCATTAGAAGAATAGGCAAGACTACAGTATTGAAGCAATTGGCTTCAAAATATAATGATGCGGTATACATAGACATGCTAAGCTCAAAGGATGGGTTTGCAGAGCTTTATGATCGTTTTTTAAATAATCCTACTTCTTTGCTTTTAATAGATGAAATCACTTATTTAAACGAGTACGATGACATGCTGGCTCAAACGCTATATGAAATGGCAGCAGGTGAAAAAGGCTGGAGATTCAAGTGCATAATCACTGGATCTTCTCCTGCGCACATGATGAAGTTGCAACGTTACCGATTAGGAGGCGGAAGATCAAAGCTCTTCAGACTTCTGCCAATTACATTCATTGAATACTTGCATTTTACAGAAAGAATATCAGATTATACCAAAATTGGAGATGTAACTGCTAATGATTTCATCAATTATCTGAAGCTTGAAGGTCTGCAACCAGATTTAAGGATTGTATTTGACAGGGAATATTTCGAAACCTATTACAATGAAACATTGAGTTCAAACGAAAACAGCAGATTGAACGCTTCTCAGATAGATATTAGCCCAAATGAACTTCTAGCGCTTACTGATCTCTTGGCGTATAAACTTAGTGAAGCTATAGCATATGCAAAAATGCTGTCTCCGGAAGTTGGAAAGCAGGAGCTTATAAATGTCAACCAAGCTGGCGCCAATTTGAAATGGGGGCGGCTGGATCTATCAGAGGCTCTTCTGTCCGTTAGCGCAGCTAAACAGAAGAGCCTAAGCGTCGAAACAAAAATACGCATCATTAATTTCCTTCTGAATTCTGGTTTGGCCGTATTCGAAACTGTAAATGATGGAGTTGATGATCCACTTGATGCTCATTCACTCATGAGATCATTAAATCATCTTGGGACTCATGAAGACCTCGCCTCCTTGTTTAAGAACTGCTCATTGCACATGGTTACTCCATTATTTTACTCCAGGCTGGGAGAAGACATCGTAAACAGGATGGGCATAGACCTTTCCTATCTTTACCAAGGCGCTCTTCTTGGGAAAATGCTTGAAGTTTACGTTAAGGGAGCCTTAAGCCTTTACAGCCCTTCTTTGCTTTTGTCCTCCATCAAGCTAAGTTCTTCTGAAAATGGCGAAGTCGATGTGTTTTTACCTTATGAAATGCTTATGTGCGAAGTGACAGTCGGCAATAAGAAATTTGCGAACATCAATGTAAACAATTATTTTAGAGACAAGTTGGTTATTCGTATATGCTCAACTAAAAGCGTAGAAGATTTCATTAATGGCATGCATAGAATTCCCTATGCTAAACTATGCGCGCTTATCGACACCAAACAAGTGCTCAACTTGGAAAAGACAACGGTTTCCTGACAGCGCACAGTTTCTATCTTCAACTGCTTTTTTGAAGTTTCTATTTTTGAGCTTGATTATCCATTGAGTGGCGCGAAATGCCGAATAAGCATTTCGCGCCACTCAATGGATAATCAGGTGCATTTGACTGCAAATAGGTATAGGAATCAGTGTTAGATAGCATCTTCAAGCTCTATGGGCAATTAAGGCTCTATCTTCTCGCACCAGTAGTTGTCAGAGATATACCTTCCGTTATTGTATTTGAAGAAGGCATAAGTGTCATAATCTTTGCTCCCTATCCTTTGAAGCAGTGCGTCGATGAATTCATAGTTTGGCTCTGGAACCCTGGAGGCAATCCACATCTTTATCTTCTCGCCCACAGATAGAGGGCCGTTTGGGTTAAGAAGGAACCAAGGGAGATTGGGGGTTCAGCTCGAATTCATATACATCCTTATCCGCGTCTATGGCCAATGAGCCGACTGGGGATTCGTTATCGGCATATCTCAGCATATATCTATTAAATATCTCCTAATGTGCATTTTGAAAAATCTCAAAATATCTAACAATATAAACTTGAATTTTGAAATCAGACTTAAAATTAATTGTGAAGTGTGTACATCAATTCAAGTAGCAAAGCCTGCATTATAGTTGCAATTCCGTTCATTATATTTAAAAAGCATAGACTATTGAAAATATTTCTGCTAGATCGAAAAATGCACATTAGGAGTAAATATCCTCCTTTTCACAAGTTCAGAAATGTAGCCTGATCTTTTTGACGAGTAATGCATCCTGTACTTATCTAAAGCTTTCATTGCAGCTTCAAGCAAACGGTTTTCATGGAAATCAATACTGAATTCTCTGTTGATGAATTTCAAAGAAAAAGCCAAAAGTTCATCAGATTTGGCGCATTCCTCTCCCGCCTCAAATTCCATTAGGCGGGAGAGGAATGCGCCTTTGCGCCCCCCTTCTCTTTTTCTCTGCTGGAATAGACGCTCTCCCAGTCAAAGGCTTGAGCTTCCTGCAACACAGCCTTAATGCGGGTCTGAATTTTATGCTCGATCGATGGAGCCAGCCAGCACTTATGTTTCGACCGGACGCGATTGTTGAAGCGAGGCTTCCTATAGCGGGTTTTCCTATTGCGCCTTGCGATGGGGCGCTATTCAGCTGCGCCTTCAACGCCTGAAAGCTCTTCTCGCCGAAAGCAAAATCAGCCCTCAGCTCTGCTTCGGCGGCGTACAGCTCTTCTTTCCCCGCAGTCGCAGAAATGCCTATAGTCTTGCTTCCTGCGTCTACTCCTAAAGCAATCGGCTGAGTATATTCCTTGCTTTCATACAATAGCTGAATTGCAGAAGGCTCAAGCTTTGCAGCCTTAGCCCTATTGTCTTCAAGCAGGCGCCCTGCTTTCCCACGGCGCAGTCGGCACAAAGGCTTTCCGTTTTTACTTAAAACATAAACCATATATTTTCCTCCTATGCGCCGCTGGCGCATAAATCCCTATCTCTAAGGCTGGTTGCCCTTCGCCAATGCTGTTCCAAGGTTTTGCATGCTTGCAGCACTATCCCTACCCACCAGGATTGTTCAGCCACAGGCCGTAGTGTCCGGAGCCTGGAGCAAACGCTCCGGAGTACCTATATATTCTTGGACAGCGTAGCTTCTCGATGGAAGCTTAGCCTAGTCAATCAGGACTTATTGCTAAGCCCCTAGCTTTTAGCTATGGGGTGATTGACTTCAAAACCTCTTGAATTATTACGAGCTTTTCTAAGCTTGTCTTTAAGGTTTACCTGGATTTTCGTAAAAATCCCCAATTTAAGTTAAATAGTTGTTATGCCTAATTTCCGTTTTCAAGTTTCTGCAAGCATACATATTTTGTCTGCTAATGGAATTTCCATACTATATTGATTAATTGATATTTAATCTCCTTGTTATATATATATTGATCTGCAAATGAAACGCCTATTTTGGAGCTTGGCTGTACAGCGAGAGCAAATGCCGATATTTGCATTTCGATAAACAAGCCGCAACATACGCGCATTTTACTGAGCATCTTTTATCCCCATGTCTTCATGCGTTTTAGAGCTAGATTATCCGCTGAGCAGTGCGAAATGCCGATATCGCATTTCGCACTGCTCAGCGGATAATCTAGCTCTAAAATAGATGCATTTGACTGATAATCGGTTGGTATAGCTTATTAATCTTCAAACTTTTCATAGAACGGAAATCCTTCCAAACGCTGCTCCCATCCGTCAAAGCTTTTTTTCAGCACCCTGTCGATTCCGGCTATGTTTTTCTCCCTTAAAAATGTGAGCAGATTTCGGTGATCCTCCGCTATGCTCCTGCTATTTAAGACTTCAGCGCTTACAGGGATGGTGGATAAAAACAGCTCGAGCATGGATTCACCCATGCGTATAATATACGGATTATGAGTGCTTTCCAGCACGCAGAAATGAAATTTCCATTCATCCTCTTCATTAAGAGGAGCAGCCTTTGCCTTCTCCTCCTGTTCAACTACAATTTCCTCAAGCTTTTCGAAGTCTCCCCTAAGAGCATTCTCCGCAGCCAGATGAGTGAATGCCGTTTCGTACATTCTCCTGAACTCCACCAAATCTTTTATGGAACGGGGCATCAGTATCAGCTGAAGAGATTGGGCGTTGAATGCGCGAGAGCTGATGCCGTTTGAGACAAATGTGCCCTCGCCTTGGCGCGATTCCAGAATATCAAGCACCTCAAGCATTTTCACCGCTTCGCGCACTGATGAAATGCCGACATTCATCTGGGAGGCAAGCACAGACAAACTGGGAAGCTTATCACCAGGATGCAAATCTCCTGCCATTAAAGCATTCTTTATGTTCTCCAGAACCAGGTGGGAAAGCTTTGATTTTTGCTTAAGGGATTTAAAAGCCAATTCAGCCATAAAATCAGTCCTTGTCTAAAGCTATTTTTTGAGACTGAAACCCAGATAAAGCGATGCTCATAGGATGTCTGCGAAATGATTAGCGAGAATTTATGATAATAATTGCTGCGAAAACATCGAACGGAATCACGTCTGGACTTCAGTATGAACGCACACTAAAATGCTTTAAAATTTGTTTTTGGTTCGCTCTTTAGAATTTTCGGGAGAAGCCATCGCAGTTATAAGCTCAACAAGCAGTTGAAGCATTAAGCGTATAGCTATACTGCTTTGCGCATTACGCAGTTCCGATTTTGATGTCGGATTATACAATTAGCGCGAAATGTGGACATAGTCATTTCGCACCCTTCAATGGACTCTCAGGCATCAAATCGGTACATTAGACTGCAAGGAGGTATATGCTGATTTGCATATGAAAGTTCAGATTTTGGGGCTCGATGAGCTTACTTCAATGCGCGAAAAGCTGATATACCGCTTTTCATCAAATGTTCCTTTTTTTTATTGATTATCCATTGAGTGGTGAGAAATGCCGGTACCGGCATTTCTCAATCTCTGTATAATCAAGCTCCAAAAAAGGCAATTTTATATGAAAAGCAGTATATCAATCGCACTCGCTGTACGGCCAAGCTCCCAAACAGGAACTTTCATGCGCAAATCAGTATGGCTTAGGGAAAAAAGAGAATAGCCTCGCCCCTAAGATTCTCGCTCCTATATCTATGCAAATCCTAGTTTTTCCGCTGATGAAGCAGTTCTTCCCAGCATCTCAGAGCTAAAGCACTTCCTTTGCAATTCCTATGTAAAGGATTTGATGAGTATTAGTCGAACATTCGACTAACGTTTGTGCTGGCATTATAAATGGTTCTAATTCTATGTCATGCCAAATGGAAGCGAATACACCCGCTTTCCCGTTTTGGAGTTTAATTATCCGATGAGAAGCTGTACAGTAAACTGCAAAATGAGAATTCTCATATTCAAATCAGTATAATCAACCTTAAGAGCTTTGCAGAGGGTTTTTTTAATTCTTTTATTTAATGGGCATCTAAACTCTGCAGGAATAGTTCTTATTATTATAGCATAAAGCCGAAATATATAAAAGGGATTGATGCTAAGCCCTTACGCGCAAAAATTGAATGCGCAAGAAGCAAGAAAGAAAGGGGCTTCGCCTAAAACCGGTGAAGCCCCTTTCAAAGGCGCGCTGCAAGAGTTAATTTCAGCGCTTTATTTTAAGGTTATATACTGTTTCTATATTCCTTGGGAGAAATGTTCTCGGTTTTTTTAAATATCCTAGAAAAATGGGAAACATCCATGAATCCAACCATTTCAGATATATTGCCGATTTTAAGGGACGGATCCTTGAGAAGCTGCTTAGCCTTTTTAATTCTGGCATTGTTGAGCAAATCATAGAAGGTCTTGTCCGTATACTTGTTTAGAAGCTTGCTTAAATACCACTGACTTACATAAATCTTATCCGCAAGCTCTGAGAGAGAAAGTTTTTCAGCGTAATGAACCTCTATGTACTTAAGCGCGGCGTTTACGATGAAGCTGTTGGACTCGTTTTTTTCTTCTGCGGGATCTTCAGTAAAGCCTTCCAGAGACTCTGACTTTCCCAAAAGCTGTGAAATCTGCTGATCATGCTTGAGCTTTTGAGTCATCGCTTCTAAAGCTTCTTCTATTTCAGCCATTTTAGACGGTTTTAGCAGAAACCTGGTCGCCCCTAAGCTTATGGCCCTTTTAGCGTATTCGAATTCTCTGTAGCCAGTCAAAACTGTAATCTGCATATGGGGAAATTCAGATTTCAAGCCCGCAATCATGGTCAACCCATCCAAATCCGGCATCCTTATGTCAGTGAACAGGATGTCGGGCTTATGCTCCCGTATAGCCTGGGCGCCAGTTTTTGCGTCGTTGGCCCATCCGGCCACTTCACAGCCGTACTTGCTCCAGTTTACAACCCTTTGCAATCCCTGAACAATAATGCTTTCATCATCGACCAATACGACTTTGTAAATGCAAATCCCCCCCGTCAAATGATCCCAATAAGAACTAGGCCGAAATAATGCGGCTAATCATAAATGACATTTCCAATGCATTACTCTTAAGAATATCAGCGCCTTGATGTACTGCAGCAAGCCTCTTGCACCGATTCGCAGTCAAACGCGTCTATTTTGGAGCTTGATTATCCACTGAGAAGTATATAGCCAAGCTCCAAAATAGGAACTTTCATATGCAAATCAGTATATTTGAGGAAACCTGAAAATCATGAATGCATTCTATGCCATGAAGCTTCAACGAATAGCAGGTCAAAGCTTATAGCTTAATTATTTTCATTGGCTGCATTATATATTCGTTAACATAGAACATAAAGCTTCAAAGTAATATTTCCCTGACAGCGTCAGTCAACCCTTATATGCATTCACGCCTCAGCCCTTTTCCCCTTCAGATATACTGATTTTCATATGAAACCGCCTTTTTTGGGGCTTGATTATACAGCGAGTGCGATTGATATCGGCATTTCGCACTGCTCAGTGGATAATCAAACCCAAAAAAAAGGAACATTGAATAAAAATCGGTATAGCGCCTTGAAAGCGGACAGTCAAGTTAAAATGCTTTTAACTGCCAACCGGCTTAGGACGGCTCATCGCCGCTTTCCTCAATACTCCGCAGCGTCTTCATCTGCCTGCGGCATATATTCTATGTCTTGGGGCTTGCCTGAGCATAGAACTTATCCTCTTTCCTTTTTATCATTTCATCGATTCTATTTATATAGTCATCCAAGCTTTTAACATTGAACGCTCGCTCTATAAGACCCGGCTTCTCCACGAGCTTTGTCACCGCTCCGGCGCCCGCAGCCCAGACAGTCTGGGTC
The DNA here is from genome assembly GCA_031269465.1 of Clostridiales bacterium. GTDB lineage: Bacteria > Bacillota > Clostridia > Lachnospirales > WQUN01 > JAISWZ01. Next base: position 10,886 of record JAISZB010000128.1, read on the forward strand.
TCCTCCATGATGAAAACATTGTACAGCGACTCTCGACCCGGCAGGCAGTAACCCACGTTTTCAAAATTTCCAAGCATATTTTTCTGCCTGTACATGTAATACGCGGACATGCCCATCTCACGGCTTGCCGTTTGCGCCACTGCCAGCATTTCCTCCAAGGCTTCCGCAGAGGCGAGCTTGTGCTCCTCAAGAGTTTCGCGAAGTTTTGAAGCCCTCTTCACCGCAAGGGTATGAACGGTTATGCTTTCAGGCTTAAGCTCCTTTATCCGCTCAAACGTCTTCGCAACATCAACCAGAGCCTCCCCTGGCAGTCCCAGGATCAAATCAGCGTTTATATTGCAAAACCCGGCGTCCCTCGCCATTGCGAAAGCGGCTTTCATATGTTGGGCCGTATGTCCGCGTCCAATTATTTCAAGGGTTTTTTCATTCATCGTCTGAGGGTTTATTGAAATCCTCCCTACCCCATGCCGCTTTAGGATCTCAAGCTTGGCCGGCGTTAAAGTGTCTGGCCTCCCAGCTTCCACCGAATACTCTTTTGCGGCTCTCAAGTCAAAGCGGGAAGAAACGCCTTCAAGAAGCCGCTCCAATTGCTCCTCGTCGAGAGAGGTTGGAGTCCCTCCTCCAATATACAAGCTGTCCAGCCTCCTTCCCTTGGAAAGAGACTTGACAGCATCCAGCTCTTTTTCAAGCGCGTCCAGGTAAGCGTCTACTCTTCCCGCATTGGCGCCTATTGGATACGATGTGAAAGAGCAGTATAGGCAACGGGAGGGGCAAAACGGTATTCCAATGTACAGGCTAAACCCGTTCGAGCTTTGGAGCTTCAGGATTTTCTCTTCAGCAAGCGCCACATCCAGAGCTAGCCGTATCTTTTCCTCAGATGCGCAGTATCCGGATTTATACCTCTCCACTATCTCTTGACTGTTCAGCCCTTGGCTAAGCAAGAGCCTGGCCATCTTTGACGGCCGTATCCCCGCCAATGCGCCCCATGGGGTTTTAAGCCCCGTGTAGGCCTTGCACGCTAGAAAAACGGATATCATAAGCCTTCTCCTGGTCTCGTGGATGTCGTCTGATACAGGAAAAGAGAATTTCTGCGCAAGGACTCCGTCCTTGTGCAGTTTCCCCTCGCATGCTTGGCCGTTCAAGGAGCTTTCGCACGTCAAGCCGCTCAGAACCGGGCTGTCTACTTTAATAAAGCCTTCATTCGGAAAAAAGATCTGAGTCACAGTTTGAATGTCGTACATAAAGTTGTGGCCCTTCATTATGCAATACATACATCTACCTTTCCAGCCATGGCGCATTCAGGCGAAAAACAATAGGGGAAAACAGGATGAGTGAATTGCGCGTCATCTCCCATTTTCCCGCCAGTTAAGGGCGCTTTTGAACGCCAAGCGTTGTTCGGGCGTCAGTTCACCTGCTTATGAATCATCCTCTCGTGATTTATATCCGTAGGCCGTCCATGCCCAGGATAGACCACTGTTTCTCCCGGAAGCACCAGGAGCTTTTCATAAATGCATCTAGTCAGCTGCTCGCCGTCGCTTAAGTTGAAGTCGGTTCTGCCCACAGTTTCCCAAAACAGCGTGTCGCCGGTGAAAATGACATGATGCTCCTTGCTGTAGAAGCACACTCCTCCAGGAGAATGCCCTGGGGTGTGGATTGTCAGAAGCGTCTCGCCTCCGAATAAAACGCTGTCGCCGTTGTCCAGCCATCTCCCCGGCATGAGAGTGATAGGGCGGCTGAAGCTGTAGGCTGAGAGATTCAGCTTTGGATCTTTAAGGAGTGAAGCTTCAGCCCTGCTGGCGGAGATCGGGGCGCCGGACCATTTCGACAGCTCCTCGGCGGAGATTATATGATCAAAATGGCCGTGCGTTAAGAGTATCTGCTTTAACGTCAAAGATTCCTTTGCCAAAAAGTTTTCCACAATGTCGGCGGGACACCCCGGGTCTATGACGACAGCTTCTTTGGTGTCGTCGAAAACGCAGTAGCAATTCTGATCAAACTCCCTGTTCACAAATAGATAAATCCTCACAAAATCACTCTCTCCACATCATATACGCCTCTGAGCTTCTTCAGCTTCTCAGTGACCCTTGAAAGCTGCTCTGTACCGCTTATCTCAACGCCTAGGGTTAAAATGGCGTCATGGGCGACAACCTTCGCGCTCATGGACTTAACGGAAATACGCTCGTTTTTGAGCACTGCAGAGACGTCGAACAGCAGCCCCAAACGTTCCGGCCCTGTAATTCTCAGTTCGGATCGGAACTTGACCCCGTTATCCGGCGCCGACCATTGCACCTCCATGAGGCGATGCCTCTCCAATTCATCTAGATTGATGATGTTTACGCAGTCGGTGCGATGCACGGTAAGGCCTCTCCCGCGCGTAACATAGCCTACTATCTCATCTCCCGGGATAGGATTGCAACATTTTGGCAAGCGTACATTCACATCTCCGACCCCTTCAACTGCGACGCCGCCTTTCTTCTTGCGGGCTTGAGAAGCGGAATCGGATTCGTCCACGACTATCGGGTTTTCCGCCAAGTAGTTCTTCGCCTCGTCCTGCTGCTGCTCTTCAAAGAGCTTTGATATGATCTGGCTTTCTTTAATGCCGCCATATCCTATGGTAGCGCAGAGAGAATCCCAGTCGGCGCAGTTGAACCTGTTCAATATCCTCTTGACTCGCTCATTGTTGATGAGCTCCTTCAGCGAAAGATTCTTCTTCTTTGCTTCTTTTTCAAGGAGCTCCCTGCCCTTTATGATGTTTTCCTCTCTATTTTCCTTTTTAAGCCACTGATTGATCTTGCTTCTAGCTTGTGAGGTTTTTACCATCTTAAGCCAGTCAGCGCTCGGTCCTTTCGTGTTTTGGCTGGTAATAATCTCCACTCTATCCCCCATGCTCAAGGGATAATCAAAGTTTACTATCTTTCCGTTGACCTTCGCACCGACCATCTTGTTGCCTACCGCAGTGTGAACGGCATAGGCGAAATCCATGGGGGTGGCGCCGCTTATAAGGCTGTATACGTCCCCTTTCGGGGAGAAGCAGTAAACATGATCTTCAAAAACGTCAAAGTCATTCTTAATGGCGTCAAGAAATTCTTTGTTGTCTGAAAAGTCCCTCTGCCACTCGAGTATCTGACCCAGCCAAACCATCTTTGAATCGACTTCAGCCGCGCCTCCCTTGCCTTCCTTATACTTCCAATGCGCCGCTATGCCGTACTCCGCAATTTTGTGCATCTCCGCGGTTCTAATCTGCACCTCGAAAGGCTCTCCGCCAGGGCCGATCAGCGTCGTATGCAGAGACTGGTAGTGATTCGACTTCGGCATTCCTATATAATCCTTGAACCTGCCTGGCACAGGCTTGTAGAGCTCATGGAGCAGGCCCAGGGTGTTGTAGCATTCCTGTACTGTTTCTACTATGATTCTGACGGCGAATAAGTCAAATATCTGATCTAAAGATTTATTTTTGCCTATCATTTTCTTGTAAATGCTGAAGAAATGCTTGGGCCGCCCCTCTATGAGCGCGGTCTTGCCCTCAAGCTCTATCTTTTTTCGTATCTCCACTATTATGCGGTTGACGTAGGCCATCCTTTCAGTCTGCTTGAGATTCACCTTCTCCGCAAGATTATAGTAGTCTTCTCTGTACAGATACTTGAAAGAAAGATCCTCAAGCTCGTAGCGCAGCTTCGAAATGCCCAGCCTATGGGCCAGAGGCGCATAGATGTCAAGAGTCTCCTGCGCTATCTCCTTTTGCTTCGCCGGAGGCTGAAAGCTCAGCGTCCTCATATTGTGCAGCCTGTCAGCCATTTTGATGAGTATCACTCTCAGGTCTTTGGCCATGGCAAAGAACATCTTGCGGTAATTCTCCGCCTGCTGCTCCTCTTTGGAGATGTATGGCATCTTCTCGAGCTTCGTCACTCCGTCAACCAGCATCGCGACATCTTCTCCGAACATTCTGACTATGTCAGAGTAAAGATATTCGGAGTCCTCTATCACATCATGAAGAAGTCCCGCTTCAATGCTCTTCAAGTCAAGCTTGAGCTCTGAAAGGATGATGGAGACCGACAGAGGGTGGATGATGTAAGGCTCCCCTGATTTCCTCAACTGCTTTTTATGAGCTTCAAGGGCGAGCAGATAAGCCTTCTCAACTTCTACAAGATCCTGGGAAGGATAGTAGAGCTTGAGCTTTTCAATTAATTCAGAATAAAGTTCTTCATAAGACATGAAAACCATCCTTCCTTTCTATGTTCGAATATTGAGATTGCCTTCAGGAATCCTCTGCAAGCCTTGAGCCAGGCAAAGGCTTCCTTGCTCGCAGCGCAGCGGTTTGCGCCATGAGCGCCATAAAAGTTGCCTAGAGCGTCTAATGAGCCGAAGGAGGAAGCCGGGGCGTCAGCAAAAACTGCCTTATGCGCGTCTCCTTTTCCAGCTAAATATAGATATTATAGTTATAAAACTAAATAAAAGCAATAGTCAGTCAATTTATGAGATATCGGTAAAAAGCCCATTCTCGCATATCTCATTTTTCCCAATTTTCCAGTCGGCAGCCATTTTATACCGATTTGCAGTTAAACCCCCCTATTTTAGCTAGGCTATCCACTTTAAAGCTGTATATAAAGATCCGAAATAGAAGCTTTCCTATGCAAATCAGCATAGCTTCACAGCAGAGGATTCATGCGCGCTTGCGTTGCCCCATCTTGCGCTTCTCAAAGCAGCTTGACTCTTCAAAGGCTTATCCGTAAATAAGGTTGAATGCCTGAATTAAGTATTCATTGAAAGCAAGAGTCTCGTAACAGCTGCGCCTTTTTTTGGATAAGCCTTAAGTGTACGCAGGGAAATTTAGCTTCAGTATATAAATAAATGCTATTCAGAGAAATAACGCTTGATTTTTCTTTTTATCGCGTGAAGAAGCGAAATCCCTATTAGGACAATGCTTCTCTGCGGGGCCTCCATGAACGCGCTTTAAATCGCCCCCGCACTCGTCCTTGCTTTGCATTAAGGCCTATGATATAATTCTTTTCTAGATGCTAATTAATAAGAAAAGCGTTTTTTTAGCCAAGCGGCTCCTCACGTCAATAACCCGCCGCCTAATATCTCAAGGCTAAACCTTTTGATATTCGAGGCGGGAGCTTGCAATTGCAAGTCCTGATTGACTAGCCTAAGTCTTAACCGGCTACGCTGTCCAAGAATACATAGGCGCTCCGGGGTGTCTGCTCCAGCTCCGGACTCTGCGGCTTGCGGTTAAGAAGCCTTGAGTGGTAGAGGCAGTGCCGCGGGCATACAAAGCCTTGGGATGGCATTGGCGAAGGGCGGCCAACTGCAGCAATGCAGAATTAATGAGGCGCATTCCTCTCCCGCCTAATGGGTTTTGAGGCGGGAGTCTCCTGCGCCAAATCTGATGAAAGCAGGGATCTATAAAGACATTTTACGCTCATTCGGATCCGTTCAAAGTCTTGAGCTAATCCGTCGTCTATGCTTGAAATGTATATTATCCTAGAAGGCGTTCCAGGTATGTTTGTAAGATTTGATTTTATATGAGAGCAAAAATGAGGCTGAGATGAAAAATATTTGCACGTGCATGCAGTCTGGCTTTTAGAGAATTGCGCTCTCTGAATTTATTAATTATACACCGCGCACCACATTTTGCAACCTAAATCCCTGTAAAAGCCAAACATTTATAATGATGCTTTCAAATATAGTCATTTAGCGTCCTTTAAACGTTCCGGACGCTTTCAATCGCCTCTTTGACTCAGTGCGCGCTAGCCTTTGCCTCCTGCCAGCCGCAGCTTGCCGCCTTTAGCAAGGAGTCCCTTCCGGCGCGCTTTGATTTTATTTATTATCGTTTATATTTTAACATATCTGCTATTATAAAAGAAATAAACTTAATATTTTTCTTCAAAAACTCAGTTGAGACGACTTCAAAGGCAATGAGGCCGATGAGCATTAGCCGCTTAGTTAGGGCGCATGAAAACGCATCCTTGCGAGAATGCCCTTTGACTTTGAAGATTTTTCCATGCCAGCGATCGCTTGAATCCGAGACCGGGTGCATCAAAAATCCAATCTTCGGATAAACGATATTTTCGGTTGCGCCGCCCCGCGACAAGACTATGAATTTTGCTCTTAGAAGGCTCTTCTTATCCTCCTCATGGAGAAGGCTCTTTGCTTCTCCTCATTGGAGAAGGCTCTTAAGCTTCTCCTTATGGAGAAGGCTCTCAAGCTTCTCCTTATGGAGAAAGCTCTCAAGCTTCTCCTTATGGAGAAGGCTCTCAAGCTTCTCCTTATGGAGAAGGCTCTCAAGCTTCTCCTCATTGGAGAAGGCTCTCAAGCTTCTTCCTTATGGGCGCCAATGCTTAGCGGGTTTTCGGGGCAACTGAGGCGTACTTGAAAAATGCTCTATGACAAGCCGTACCCTTGCTATTCAAGTACGCCCACATCAATTAGGAGGGTTTTTTCATGGGCTGTAATTTTCCAGATGTAAAGCTTGGCATCATTGCCGTAAGCCGAGACTGCTTTCCAATGACTTTGAGCGCCAGCAGGCGCGAAGCCGTTGTAGGCGAGCTGGCTCTGAGAAACATTGAAATCTACGAGTCGAAAGTTACCGTCGAAAATGAGCTGGATGCCTTAAAAGCGCTTGACGACGTAAAGCAAGCCGGCGTCAACGCCCTTGTCATCTACCTCGGCAATTTCGGGCCTGAAGGCCCGGAAACCTTGATAGCCCAGAAATTCTGCGGACCGACCATGTTCGCGGCCGCAGCCGAAGAGTCAGGGGAAGACCTGATAAACGGCAGAGGCGACGCCTATTGCGGAATGCTAAACGCATCCTACAACTTAGGGCTCAGAGGCCTTTCTTCCTACATCCCGGAATACCCCGTAGGAATCCCGTCTGAAATCGCGGGCTTGATAGGGGGATTCATTCCAATAGCCAGAGTCCTTATCGGCCTTAAAAAGCTAAAGGTATTCTCCTTCGGCCCAAGGCCGTTCGATTTCCTAGCCTGCAACGCGCCCATTAAACCCCTTTACGATTTAGGGATAGAGATTCAGGAAAATTCCGAGTTGGACCTCTATGCTTCCTTCAAGGAGCATGAAGGGGATCCCCGCGTCGCCGGCGTCATAGACGACATGGCGCAGGAACTCGGCGCAGGAAACAAGCATTCCGGGATACTTACACGCCTGGCGCAATTCGAAGTGACGCTCCTGGACTGGGCTCAAAAAAACAAAGGCGCAAGCGACTTTTTCGTCTTTGCCAATAAGTGTTGGCCCGCGTTCCAGACTCAATTCGGCTTCGTCCCATGCTACGTCAACAGCCGCCTCACCCGCAAGGGCATTCCTGTTTCCTGCGAGGTAGACATATACGGCGCCGTAACCGAATACATCATCGCTTTGGCCACAGAGAAACCGCCGACGCTTCTTGACATCAACAATACCGTCCCCTACGATATGATTGAAAAGAACAAGGACATCATCGGAAAATACAAGCCGACCGATCTATTCATGGGATTCCACTGCGGAAACACGGCGTCCTGCTACCTGAAGAACCCGGAGATGAAATACCAGCTCATCATGAAGCGTTCTCTCGAGCCAGACAAAGAGCCGGATATCACAAGGGGAACCCTTGAAGGCCAGATTAACCCAAGCGACGCGACTTTGTTCCGCCTGCAGTCCACGGCAGAGGGTGAGCTCAAGAGCTACATCGCCCAAGGCGAGGTATTAAACGTCGATCCGAAGTCCTTTGGCGGCATAGGCGTAATCGCTATACCTGAGATGGCCCGCTTCTACAGGCACGTTCTGATAGCAAAGCACTACCCGCACCATGCTGGCGTAGCGTTTGCGCATGCCGGCGAAACTCTGTTTCATATCATGACCCTGCTGGGCGTGAAGGACATCGGATTCAACCAGCCCTCAGGGATGCTGTACAAGGGCGAGAATCCGTTCAAATGAAACGGGCTGCAGAGCATCCTTTCAGGCGCGTTCATGCGGCTATGCTGACGCGCGGATTTTGAGGGCGCATCATCCAATTTCGCACTTATATCCGGCCGCGATATCGCAGCTTTCCAATAATCATCAGTTCAGTTCAAAAATTAACAGTTTTATAATGAGGCGTTTATAATGGCAAACGCCAATTTTCATCTTTTCTCAGCCAAGCGCCGCTCTAAAAAGCGGCGCTTGATTGCAAGAGGAAACGGCAGCTTTATTTAGCGGCTTTATACATTGTATTCGGACATGCGAAAATTGATAATAAGAAAAGATATGGAAGATTAATCCTCCATCCCGCCAAACCTCTGAATTCTGGCTATCCCTCCTGTTTTCGCGTCCACCGCGGGCGCTCTGCAGCCTGATTGTAAGATTAGCGCTCTCCAGATTCTGAAATCCCCAGATATTGCTTTGCGTCCTCAACCATTTTATACTTAAGTATCTTCCCTGCTCCGTTCATTGGGAATGAATCTACAAAGCGCACATATTTCGGAGTTTTATGCTTGGCCATGTGGCTCTCGACATATCGCCTCACCTCGTCCTCAGTCGCGCTCTCCCCCGACTTCAAGACGACGCACGCCATGATCGCCTCGCCGTAGCGCCTGTCTGGAACCCCTATCACCTGAACGTCCTTCACCTTTGGATGCGTATAGATGAAATCTTCAATCTCTTTGGGGTAGATGTTTTCCCCGCCTCTTATGATCATATCCCTTATTCTGCCGGTAATCATAAAGTTGCCGTCCGGAAGGCGCCTGGCCAGATCCCCCGTATGGAGCCACCCGTTTTTGTCAATTACGCTTTCTGTCGCGGACGGCATCTTGTAATATCCTTTCATTATGTTGTAGCCTCTTGCCACAAACTCTCCGTCGACATTGTCTGGCAGGAATTCTCCGGTCTCCGGATCGGCGATGGCGCATTCGATTCCCGGCAGCGGCCGGCCCACTGTGTTTACCTTCACTTCAAGGGAATCGCTCACGCTGGACTGCGTGCACCCTGGTGATGATTCGGTCTGCCCGTAGACGCTTGTTATCTCTGTCATCCTCATTTTCTCGATGACTTCCTTCATCACTTTCACAGGGCATGGGCTTCCGGCCATTATTCCGGAGCGCATGCTGGAAAAGTCCGTTTTTTCGAAATCTTCGTGCTCTAAAAGAGCGATAAACATTGTTGGGACTCCATGAAACGCGGTTATCTTCTCCCTGTTGATGCAGTCCAGTGAGACCTTGGGTGAGAAAGCAGGTATGGGGCACATAGTGACGCCATGGGTGACAGCGGCTGTCATGGCCAGGACCATGCCGAAGCAGTGGAACATCGGAACCTGCACCATCAGCCTGTCGGCTGTGGAAAAATCCATCCTGTCGCCAATGTTCTTCCCGTTGTTCACCACATTGTAATGCGTCAGCATAACGCCTTTGGGAAATCCCGTCGTCCCAGAGGTATACTGTATATTGCACACGTCATGCCGCTTTATCATCGCCATGCGCTGATACACCGCTTCAATCGGGGTGGCTTGGGCGAAAGCCTCCGCCTCTTTCCAAGCCAGGCAGCCGCTCTGCCTCGACTCTATGCTGATGACATTCCTCAAAAAAGGCAGGCGCTTGGCATGAAGGGGCCTTCCAGCCTCGTGGGCCGCAAGCTCCGGGCAAATCTCCTTTATGATGCCAACATAGTTGGAGTCGCGATAGCCGTCTATCATGACCAGCGTATGCGTATCAGACTGGCGCAGCAGATATTCCGCCTCATGAACCTTATATCCGGTGTTTACCGTGACTAGTATCGCTCCGATTTTAGTCGCCGCCCAGAACGTTATATACCACTGAGGCACGTTCGTAGCCCAAATGGCGACTTTGTCGCCTCTGCGCACTCCCAGGGATATCAGCGCCCGGGAGAATGCGTCCACATCGTCCCGGAACTCGGAATACGTCCTTGTATAATCCCATTTGGTCATCTCGGTGTATCTAAAAGCCTGCTGATTCGGAAACTCCTCCGCAACTCTGTCGAGAAGCTGGGGAAAAGTGAAATCTATTAGCGACTCCCTCTCCCAAATGTATTTGCCGGTGCCGCTTCTGTTGCTGTACAGCTGGCTTCGGAGCATGCTTTTTCCGGTATACCTGCTCATGAAATCAGCGAAGTGGGGAAGAGCAACACCTCCGTCTTCCAGCTCGTCAGACCATCTCTTGGTCCACTCCAAGCAGACCATCCCATCGAAGTTTATGGACTGCAGGGCGCGAAACATCTCGTCAAAGGGCATATCCCCCTCGCCCATGAGCTTGTACGATATTTTGCCGTCCATGATTGCAGAGTCCTTTACATGGACATGCTTGATATAAGCTCCAAGGTTCTCCACCGTAAGCGCCGGGCTTTCTCCGAAAATGCGGTAGGGGTGATGCATGTCCCACAGCGCTGCTACCGAGTCTGACGCCACTTCCTCTAAAAGCCTGTGAAGCCTTGATGTGTCAGCGTACACTCCATTGGTTTCGACCAAGAGCGTCACAGCCTTGGCTTCGGCAACGCGCGCGAGCTCTTTGAGCTGCCTTGAGACAAGGCTGTCGTCTACGTCTCCTTCCGCGTTAACCTTCTCATCAGCCAATATCCTGATAAAAGGCGTTCCAGTTTTTGAAGCCAATTCAATATACCCGGTAATCTCCTCGATGTTCTCTTTGACCCTATCCGCATATTTAAGGCTGCAGTTGGATGAGAAGCAAGCGATTACGAGTCGCTTGGCATCCAAATCTCTAATTGTCTCAGGCAAAGCCTGCTCTGAGAAGGGCGGCGCCTTCACAGCGAAAATGTCGTTCCCAAGCCCCCTTACCTCTATCCCGTCAAAGCCGAAATCCTTGGCTGTGGAGCAGATGTCCCGCCAACTCCATTTAGGGCATGCCAGCGTAGAAAAACCAATCTTCATTCTTTTCCATTCTCCTCATGTCCATACGCTTTGCGATGAACGCTAAAACTCTCAGCATTCCTATACTGCTTTTTCATATAAAACTGCCTTTTTTGGAGCTTGATGATACAGCGAGTGAGAAATGCCGATATCAATCGCACCACACAATAGATATACCGCTTTTCATCAAATGTTCCTTTTTTGGAGCTTGATTATCCATTGTAGCCTGTATAATTAAGCTCCAAAAAAGGCAGTTTTATATGAAAAGCAGTATAATCAAGCTCCAAAAAAAGAACATTAAAAGCGGTATATTTCCATTATACTGATTCGCATATGAAAGTTCCTATTTTGGAGTTCGGCTGTACAGCGAGTGAGGTTGATATCGGCATTTCGCACCGTGAAAGTGGATAATCGGCCTCCAAACATAGGCGCATTTGACTGCAAATCGTATATATCAGGCTCCGGCGCCTGCTTCTCATCTCAAGCTTCAAGCATGCGTTCTAAAAGCGGTTTTGGTTAAGATCATATACTAGAAACGTTTGGCGTGTCAAGACAAAGGGCGCCTGTCTAGCGAAAAAGCGGCTTTAAAGTGGAAGAATGATTCACATCAGACCTTTTTATGCCGGTTTGATGCAGCGCTTTCCATTTAGACGCTCCATCTTTGCAGCTTTACCATCCACTTTCACAATGTTTCTTGAGCGCATTCACGCTTTCCAGCAGCTGATGCAGCCTCAAAATTTACATGCTGATTTGCAAGCCATATATGCCCTTAATCTTGGCTTGGCTGCCCGCTCTCACGCTCTCTCCAAACTTTGAGGTTCATATGTAAGGATACAAGGATGGGCATAAGGATATGAATTATTTCTTTCAAAATCCATGGCCCCCCTACTGGCGGCTTCACTTGATTGGCTGAAAAATGAGCGCGCCTTTAGTTAATTCTGAATTTCATCACTAATTTTAAAATTCATGTTGCGGAATAAAGTTAGGTATAGTAAAATATTGTCTAAATACTATTCTTCAGCTCACCGCCATGCTAATCCTCTGTTATCTTGCTCGAAAGCTTCAGCCTTGGAGAACGGGCGGCTTCGGCAAGAAACGGCGCGCCGGTTCCCGCAAAAAGCCCATCTCAATTCTTGCTGTGGATCGCGCGGCATCAGCCCGCCCTTATTCCCGCCGCGTCTTCCAAGCGCGGGAATAAGGCGGCATCTCACCCCTGAACAGCTTCCAAGAAGCCCTCTCCAGCCATACTTATTTTCATAGAAAACTGCCTTTTTTGGAGCTTGATTATACAGCGAGCGCAAAATGCCGATATCAATCGCACCACTCAATGGATGCAAGCTCCAAAAAAAGAACATTTGATGAAAATCTCTGTATATCTGCGCTTGAGGCGGCCTCTCTTCGACTTGATTTTTTTGCATACATGCAATTATCAGCGCCAATGCGCAATAATGTCAATATTCATTGAAACTGAGTTATCGATTTTGGAGCTGGATGAAAGCTTTCCGGTTGCGAAACCGGCAATATCCGATGAGCATAGGCGCAATCAGCCGATTTCCGTGACTTGATTCCAGGCGCTATCAAGTCACGAAACGCAACGTTTTAAGCATTGGCATAAAAGCTCTGTCAAACATCCGAGAAGGGGGAAAGCGAATGGGAGTTCTAAAAGATAGCATAGGCTTCTTGGGGGTCGGCTTATGCGGTGGAAATTTCGCCTCTAGATTCGCGGAAAAAGGAATGCGCTGCCTCTGCATCAATACAAGCGCCAGCGATCTGAACGCGATTGAAAGCGGCAGCATCAAAAAGCATGTTGTAGGCGGCCATGGATCCGCGCATAATCGAGCCAAGTCAAAGCAGCTGATTAATGAGGATTTTCCGCGCATCAGCGAATTGCTTGAGGACTCGTTCGCCGGCTGCGGCATCATAGCAATCATCTTTTCTTCTGGAGGAGGGGTTGGCTCGGGTTCCTCCCCGATGCTTCTAGACTATATGTCTTCTACCTTTCCTGAAAAAATCATCTGCGGCATAACCGTGCTCCCCGCCAACAGCGAAAGCATCAAAGTGCGGGAGAACGCTCTTGAGTGCTTTAAAGAGATTGAATCAATAAAAGGCATGGGTGCTCTTTTTGTACTTGACAATCAGATGGCTTACAACCGCTTATGGCTCAACGCCAGCTTCTGCGACCTGTTTTGCGAGATGCTTGAAATGCCCTGCGCCGGATCATCCAGCAAAAAGACAAGCGACGGCATACTAAAAGAGATGCTGGCTGCGCCGGGATGCGCCGTCATGGCAAAAACCCCGAAATCCATGAGTTCAACAGGAAGCATAATCAATTCCCTCAAACACTCCAGCTATTCTCCTTTCTCGCCCGGAAGAGCCAAGTATCTGGCACTTTCAATGTCCACTGACATAGACTGCGAAAAGGTCAAAGAGATATTTGGGGATCCTTCTGAAACATTCATCGGAATAAGCGGCAAAAGCACCATATTGTTCGCAACCGGACTTAATATTCCCTCAACCCGCCTACAAAACCTCAGGGAAGTCCTTGAAGCGGATGCAGAGGAAAGGATGCGCTCGCTCAGCTCCAGGGTGCTGGTAGACTCCCCGGATCTCAATCCAGGAAGCAATAAGATCTATAAGCCGGTCAAATTGACAAGGGAAGAGCTGTTTGCCAAATACATACACAAATAACCCAATCGAACGCCACTTGCTCTGAAAGCTTCCTTATATTGCTTCTGGTTTAGCATAATGACGCGCGTCAATCGCTCCGGTTTTTGGGTGGCCCGCTGAAGCGTTGCTTGCTGATTTGCATATGAACCCCTATGACGCTGCGCTTCACCGCCAATGGTGAAAATATTAAGTCCATTGTGTGTTTAAAGCATGGACAAATGTCCATAAGATGTATTTTCATACTAACCCCCTATGACGCTGCGCTTCACCACCAAGGATGAAACCAGACCTAGCCAAAGTTTTATTTCCGATAAAATCGGCAAAAAT
>JAISZB010000198.1 GCA_031269465.1 Clostridiales bacterium
CACGCCATCACCCGCGGCCTGTCCATCTACTTCTGGGAGCCCTCAGGAAACCGCATCGAGGTCTACGCAGGCGGCTACACCGCCTATCCGGACAACCCGCAGCGCGTCTGGGACGCGGCGCAACTCGGCCGCGGCCTGTTCTACTATTCCGGCGAACTCATCCCCAGCTTCCTGGAGATAATCACGTGATTTCTTGCAGCGACTTGCAGATGCTTGCGTCTGCTTATACATATAATCAACAAACCGGTCGCCTATGGCGGCCGGTTCTTTTTAGTGAGATCTACACGGGCGCAAGCTAGGCAGCGCAAGATTGCTGCGGGCTTGGCAGAGAAACCGCTGGCCAATGGCAAGGATGTCCCCCGCGAGGGGGAATCTGAAGGAAGCAGGAAGCATCCCCCCGATGCCAAGAACATGGCCGTACTACGCCGGACGAACTTGCCAAGCAAAGCGAAGTCCCACCCTGTCAAAGGAGCAAGCGGTAGATTCTGGTTGACGCATGGTGAAAGGTGTGTACCGTTACCCGGTGAGATCTGGCGGAAGGCCGCTGTGTCAGGCGCGGTGGACGCTGGGACTGGCCTGCGGCGGAATGCGTCATGCCTCAATAGAGGTGGAACGCTTCTATGAGTGAGCCTAGCCACGGACCAGGCCTGAACCCGCTTCGATCCGGCCATGAGGCGGTAGCCGCATGGCTGGGCCGCCAGAAGTCGGCAGATGCCATAGTATCAGTTTCACCCACCCAAATGCGAGGAGGCTGTGGAAGTTTTAATGTCTCGGCTGAAAACCGTGAAAGGCAGAATTCCTCAACCGAAGACCCCCCGTGGAGGCAGTGGTGGAAACGCAAGAACGCATCAGGCAAAGGCAACGCCACAAAACGAAAATGACAATGGGCGAGACAATTGCTTGAGATTATCTTGGAGCGCCAGAACATGGCAGAGGCTTACCGCACAGTGGCGTCCAACTGGGGAAGACACGGCGTGGACTTCTTGGAAGTGCATGAGCTCAAGCCTTTCAACGGCGAGCATAGGAATGGGAGCAAAGCCTGTCTGCTAAACGGCGCATGATCCAATAAGCAGTATCGCAGGTGTCTATTGGCTATCTTCGATGGCGGCTTCTACGAGCACAGCTTCGGCTTCAGGCTAGGAAGAAGCGCCCACGACGCCGTAAAGGCGTCCCAAGGGTTCATTTCCGAGGGCTGCACCACAGCGATTGACATAGATTTAGCAAAGTATTTCGATACGGTCAATGAAAAGCTCATGGCGTTTGTCGCCAGAGAAGTCGAGGCTTAGGTTGTTTGGAGCTTCCTGAACAGCGGCGTCATGGCAAGCGGCCTGGTGTCCGCAACGGAAGTGGGCCTTCCTCAAGGCGGATTATGGGTATAAAAAGACTGTATTTGCGGGTGTTTACAAAATATTCCGGTATGTAAACACTGAGTCGCTTTTCGCAGATTTAGATCTTATAATACAAACAGTGATTGACTTCGTATTTCAGCTGTAATGGAATTTAATAAAGTTTGCAAGCGGAACAAGTTTATCGGCAATTTCATTAATAAAGTTTGTAAGTGACTGCTTTTTTCATTTTAATTGCTGCAATTGAGTTTCTCCTTGTTTTCAAATGCATTTCATGAAAGCTGTGTTTTTTCTTCAAAACGTAAAAACATGGAAGAAAGATAGCTATTCCGACGGTTTGCAAAGTGACTGTCATTTTGAATAATTTTGTCGTTAATGTTGCTATATTTATCCATATAATTTATTAAAACATATATATCATCTAAGAATTATACGAATGCATTGATAAAATTTGCAAATTTAAACATATATTCTCTTAAATTTTGAACTTTTCTGCAAGAATTTTATGCTCTTTTGATTGGTGAATAATGCAAATAGAGGTGTCGGAACAGTTCCGATTATTCTGCTGCATCTGTCACTTCCGAAAAATAAGCCTTAAAGTTTTCAGGACATTACCTTCACAAAATAAGACTGCACTTTGTGGCGCATATTAAAAGTAAGACCGCATTATATTCTGTATAAAGAGCTGAAAAAACTTAAAGCTTGAAATGCCATGGAGTAGAGAACCATTAATTAACACAGAGAGGAGGCAGGTCAAAAAGCGACTTGCCTCCTCATTGAATATGAGGGTTTTGTAAACCCATTTCGACGAGATGCAAGGTGATTGCGGAAATCTAGAACTCAAACTGCGTATCCGGAAATTGAAGCTAAAGTCAGCAACGCCGCAAAGTGAATTCGCCAAGGCTTGCCGACAGTCCCTGCACTGCATTCACTTGTGAAGCCGCAAAGGCGCTCGGGCAGCTCCACAGCGCTGTACAATCTACGGAAAACAGGGCTGGTTCTTATTAATGCGCATCCTATGTCTAGGGTATTTTTCGTTTTTGCCCTTCCTATCAGATAGAAATTATGCTGTGCTTGCAACACTTTCTCCTAATGGGAGGATAATAACCTAGAATATAATGCCATCATGTTCATCAGAATAATTTAGCAGTCCAATTTAGCCATTTCTAAATCAACGCGAAAACTGCTCATTCCGCTATTGATGGCCTTGACTCAAACAAATCATTCAGATTGCCGAATTTGTAGCCCTGCTGTTCCCAACGCGTCAAAAGTTCGTCCATTATATCCGCGTTAGTTTTTGATGTGCTATGCAGTAAAACGATAGCTCCGGGATGAATGCGAGGCATCAACTTGCTAAAGGCATATTCGCTGCTTGGTTGTTTGTCTTTCATCCAATCTACGTAAGCAAGGCTCCAAAAAACGGTTCTATACCCCAGTTTTTTGGCGTTGGCCAGATTGTCTTCACTGTACTTTCCGCAAGGCGGACGATAGAAGCGCGACATGTCTTTACCCGTTGTTTCCTTGTATAGCTCTTCCAAGGAGCTTAGCTCTTTTTGAAAGCTATCTATGTCTGTCAATTTAGACATATCAGGATGGTGGAATGTGTGATTGCCCACAATGTGGCCTTCATCGCATATGCGTTTTGTAAGTTCTGGATTGTCCTTAATAAAGTTTCCAACTACAAAGAAAGCCGCTGTTGCGTTGTGCTTCTTCAAGGCGTCTAATATAGGAGGCATATTGCCATTTTCAAATCCAGCGTCAAAGGTAAGGTAAATAACATTTTGATTGCTTGATCCTACATAGACTGCATCATATTTCGCCAAATATTCTGATGTTGCGTTGCCTTTAGGCGCGGAGCCGTTTTGCTGAAAACTCAGCCCCCAATTGCCTGATTCAGCAGCATGGACGGATAATCCCGCAGAAGCTGATAGAATAAATATAAGAAATAAAGCTTTTATTTTCAAGATTTTCACCTGCCATTACAATTCTATAGAATGGATGCAGCCGTTATACAGCCGACTGTAGACATAAACTATTAAGTATTAGGGTATTATATAGAGCATGCATAATGCTAATTTATATTTGCCATTTAAGAATGGAAACATGAGTGGGAAAACCCTGAGCTAATGCCTTTTAATTCTAATGCTGCCAGATAAAGATATCATAGCTTCTTCTATACCGCTTTTAATCATATGTTCCTTTTTTGGAGCTTGATTATCCATTGAATGGTGCGAAATGCCGATTCGGCATTTTGCACTCGCTGTATAATCAAGCTCCAAAAAAGGTAATATTATATGAAAAGCAGTATATATAAGCTGTATTATAAGTGTTTTGAAATTTATACTGGAAAAAGAAGCTTTTATGAAATGTCTATGTCTACAGTGTGAAAAAGATAATGGGTACAATTATAGAAGGGAAAGTAATAAAAAAAGCATTGACAAATGCTTCTCTAATGAGTGTTTATTGATGGTGGGCGGGAAACTATGGCATTGAGCCGCAATCAAGGGAGAGAAGAGATGAGAATATATGAAAAAAACAGAAAATAAGCGAGTTGCCTGATAGTGCTTTTTTATTGTTGATGTAGTTGTTGGCGACCCTAACAGCGTGCCATGGAAGGTGTGGAAGGATTAAAAGGAAAGGATGAGTATGTTGGGACTATTATTTGCACCCGTCTGGCCTTGTCGAGAGTTATTAGCCGCCTAATAAAAGCATGGATGCACGCAAGTGCGTAAAATCATGCTACACAGGCGAATTAGGAAACTTGTGGCATGCCCGCTTCCTGAAATAGATGATGGCGGGAGGACTAAGTACTCCCGCTATGCAGCTTCATACGGCAGGGCAAGTTGCAGTCAACGCACTGTCTTTGACTGAAAAAGAAAAGTGGGACGCTACAATGTATATGTATTCGATGGGTTCTAGCCCAGCGGAAAAATGAAACAGAAATAATTGGCGATTTTGACGTGCAATGGACGGCATCAGCATAGGATGAGTCCCTTGGATGGACGATGGTGGGGAAGCAATGCAGTGTTGGTAGCGGAAATAGGAACGTTCTTACGCGCATCAATACATTTATGCTAATTCATGTCTACCTCTCGCCGATGGTTGCCAAAGCTGCCGAAGCAATTGTTACTGCGCGAGTCGGAGAGCGGAAGCCGTTGTTGTTTGATATTGTCATATTATCGCTGCATGCAACTCAAGTCGGCGCACTGCTCTTTGAGGCCGCTACGTCCCCTTAGCGCAGTCTGTTCTGTGTTCTGCAATCATTAACCTATCTTTTCAACCAATGCTCTAACCGAAGTGATAGCCACATCCCATGGGATATCGGCGGCGTACTCATATTTGCTCTGATAGTTTTTCCACAGGGCAATCAGGGCTTCACTCTGTTCTACCTCGCCTAAAATCAAATCAGCATCCGCAAGCAGGGCGATAGAGCCGCGCTTTTCACTTGTGTTGGCGAAAGCCCTCTTCAAGACATCGGCGTCAATGTTGTGCGACTGTGTGCTGCCGAGAACGTAAATATCGTAAAAGTCACGCATTCGGGTGTTTGTCGTGCCGCGGACGATAAGTGTTTCAAGTTTCTCAGCCAGCACCGTTTCAAGATTGTACGCCAGAATGGAGATGGTACGCTCTTCAAACAACAACCGGAATGAATAAGAGACTTCCCGCGGCGTTATCACAGCACCTGTCGAAAAATCTATTTTTAAAGGCGTGTGCATATTCTCAAGCGTGGCATCCAGCATAATGCGAATGCCGTGATAGTCAGCTTCATCCATGATAGGCGACACGCTTTTGACAACAAAGGACATCCCATCCTCAATTTGCATCGAGGCAATCTCATCTACGATATTCCGCGCGCCCGCTTCGGATAGAGGGAGATTCTTGATTGTGGCATCCACATCAAGGGTTGACCGCTGGTCTAAACCGACAATGGCGGCTACCAATGTGCCGCCCTTTAAAATAAGATTGTCCCGGTATTTTGAGAGGGAAAGCCGCTCCAGAAATCTCTCCATCACATAGCTGCGGATAATAATCTGCGCTCTGGCGCTGTCGCCGCCAGACATATTTCGCACCAGAGCCTTCAGTTGCCTCGAAGTATGAATCATTATAACAGCACCTCCATGTACTGGCGCACAATCCTCTCTACTGAGAACGCTTTGGCATATCTCATCAAGAGCGGCAAGTTCTTTTCTTTCATGCGAATATACTCCCTAACTGCCGCTTGCAAGTCTTGGATTTCAATATTTCGCCTGCTGCGGAACAGGTCGCAAATCGTCCGCTCTGCATTGTAAACCCGAAGCGTATGCCCTGACGGGGAACTTGCTTGTGTGATGCCTTCGCTGAAAAGCTCGTCTTTAACCTTGTAGGCTTTGACGCCTTGCTTGGCCAACCCGGCAGTATTCGCCCCCGTTTTTAGAGTGAGCGTGTATTTCAGCGGTTCACGTTCGGCAAGGTTTAACAGGTACAGCGCGGTTTCGTGCGAGAAAATCGCTTTCGGGTATCGGACTTGCAGGACATACATGCCATCATCCCAAGCGTCCTGCGACATATACAGTCCCTGGGCGACGCGCTCAAGCCCCTGCTTGCGGACAAACTCGCCCAAGTAAGCGCGTGAGACGCCGATTTGCGTTGCGTCAGATGTTTTCAAAAAGCCATTATTGCTTTGAAGAAGCAGTTTTAGTTCATCTGCCTTGCTCATAGAAAATCACCTTGCTTTCACGCTCTTATTATACACCATCTGGGCGTGAAGGCAAGGCATTTTTTGAAATATACTCATCTTGCGCTTCTTGTTGCTCAAACAAACTGAAGGAAAACTGCGACTGTAGACAGTCATCACATCCTGAATCGTCAGAATAATCTGATCTTGCGTAATGCCCATACTCAGTATTTTTACATAAATCGATATGATGCCATGGGATATTTTGTTGGCGAAAAAACGGTTGGATTCCACTAAATCCTTTACACAGCGATTGTTCTTGCGGAAATACTGCAGGCACAGGATTTGCAAGCAGGAAGCAAAGCCCTGGCTCAACTATGGTCTTTGGAGATTTCTTCATCTGGAGGATATAAGTGGTCACAGCAAAGCTCATCCGTATACTCCGCTGATTTTTACAATATTCCAAGCATGATGCTCTTCAAGGAGGTTCTGAGTGGAGGCTTTGTCCGAAATAACCATGCGCATATTGTCTCGCAAAGCATGCCAGGTTGCGGTGTGAGGGAAACATATTCAAGAATCCAGAAATTTCATGACTTCATCGCAAAAGCCTGACGGCTGGCGCCTGTAATTCTGCAATGCATGAAATTTGAGATCCGGAAGCAGGGCATCAAGCCTTTTTAGCATGCTGAAGGACTCTGAGCTTTCGACAACCACCATGCACGGCATTGTGAGCTTCCTTAAATCGCCGTCCTTGAAAATCGGAACCTGTTCGTTGCTTTCATAGTAGTTGCGGCATATAGCCAGGAGGCAATCCTCCATAGGTTGCCTTCGGGGATTATCCATGAAGAATTTGGCGGTTGCATCTTTCGCAGCTCTCGTGACAGCTTGCATGGCCGCAACAGACTTCTTGCGGCGTACAAAGCCGTGAGGGGCTACAAGTATCAGCTTCCTTACATTCTTGGGGCGCTTCATCGCGAATTTGGCCGCAAGCCAGCCTCCTATGGATTCGCCGGCGATAATCATCTCATCTATCTCCAAAAGACTGGTTGCATCAAAAAGCCATTCAACATAATCTTCTGAGCTGAATGAGAAAAACCTGTCTTCGCTTCTGCCTGGCTGCCCAGGCATGTCAGGGGCGTATACGCGGTAGCTCTTGCTCAGGCGCGCAATATCCTCAACCCACATGGATGCGTTAATGCCTCGCCCATGAAGCAACACAATCGGAAAGGCGCGCTTGTCGCCTGCGGCTAAGGCGAAGGTTTTTCCGCACTTAGTATCGAGCCTTATTTTTTCATATGATCCAGCTATTTTATTTAGTCTGAGATCATAATATTTGAAAATCTCCCTTTTGCCCTGATCAGATTTGAAATGTGTTAGGCTATTCATTGATTTACCCCTTATAGAATACGATTTGCATGCACCTTTTTTAGCTTGATAATCCACAGTTTATTTCATAAGCAATTCAATATTGCATGGAAAATGAAGTCTTTAAGCCAGAGTTTTTTCAACCTTATCATATATTGATTCAGGTTTCCTAGGCAATTTAAAAGTTGAGCATTATATAAGGATTATTGCCAATGCCGATGCAAGAAAGGCCTTTCATGTTAATGTAATATATGGAAATAGATTAAGGCTTATGCCTATGAATTGGTTGACTTGCAATAAACTTCTTGACTGAAGATATCAAAAAAGATATAATAAATGTCTGTATGTGATAATTTCGCACTTAAGAAAAATATATTTCTGTTAAAGTGCTTAATCGATTTTTATAAACTGAATTGCAAAAAAACGATTCTCAGCCACATGTTTCGATTTATCTGCTTGATTATCTGCTTTCTCTATACATTCAAGCTCTAAAATCGAAGCTTTCCTATGAGGGCCATTGATAATAAGCGAAGAGAGTTCTTCACCAACTTGTGTCACGGAGGAAAGAAGGATTAAAATGTCTGATATAGTATATATACTGGGTTCAAACTTATATATAAATTTGACGAATCGATGTCCCTGCAACTGCGGCTTCTGTCTGCGCAACAGCGGAGACGCGGTAGGCTCTGCTGATTCACTGTGGCTTGAAAGAGAGCCTTCGGCTAAAGAGGTGCTGAGTGAGCTTAATTCATATAATTTTAAAGATTTCAGGGAAATTGTATTTTGCGGCTATGGGGAGCCTTTTTGCGCCCTGGATGCGCTTATAGAAATCAGCCGAGACTTGAAAAAGCGCGGCTCCATTATAATAAGGGCGAACACGAACGGCTTGGGAAGCCTGATTAATAATAAGGCCACTCCGCCGCTTCTTGAGGGCGTTTTGGACAAAGTATCTATAAGCCTGAACGCGCCTAATGCAAAGAGCTATAATGCTATGTGCCGCCCGGAGTTTGGCGAAGGGTCTTACGAAGCCATGCTGAAGTTCGCTCAAGGCTGCAAACTGTATGTGCCGTTTGTCCAGTTTACCGTTGTCGACGTGATTGGGAGGGACGCCACGGATGCTTGCAGGGCGATAGCTGAGAGAATGGGGATATCTTTTAGGGTTAGAAGCTTTGAATAATGCTGTCTACAGAAATGGACTATGAAAAGCTATTATTCTCTTGAATGTGACAAACAGGCACTCGAAAACTTGACCAGTGATGAAAGTTTAGCCCTTGAACAGCGATTCGCACCGCCGAATTACCGGTAAGAAATAAAATGGGTTTCTCCTGTGGGGAAGGCGAAGGAGAGGACGGAACCTGCAGAATCCACAGAACATCGTGACCGCTCAGTGTTATTGGGGACAAGCAGTGGAAATTGATTTGGGGAGCATTGGCATTGCCCTTGATGAGGTAGAAGATGTTTATTATTACTTGATCAACAGATAAAATGCCAGCCAGATAAGAAAACGCCGTAAACGGCGCTTTCTTATCTGGTTGGCACCCGAAATTACTCAGTTGCAATCCATTCCAATAGTATTTCCAAATGTGCATTTTCACATTTCGCCGCCATAATGACGAAACCTCTGGCTTTTCAATCGTCAATGCGCTAAAACAGCTGAATGCTGGACAATATTGGCGCATGCCGGGGAGGAGATGCAGGCGGACGGCAAGGCCGCCCTGCGGAATAAAGCGGCATGCTTCGCCGAGTCAATCGGGTTTAATATGTCATTGTTGAAAAACTTCGCAGCCATGCCGGCTGCCGCAGCGGCGAGGGGATTCCGCAGAAAAATGGTTGATTTTGCATTCGAAGGCGCGCGCTGCAGGACGACATATTCCAGAAGCATGCGCGGCTTCAGCGACGCGCTGAAAAGCTTCGCGTTGGAGGCAATCAAGAAGAAGTGCATGGAAACCGGCGAGCCAATCTACATAATAATAGATGATGCGACAAGTGCACTGTCGAAGGGGCGCTCAAAAAGCGGAGCTTCCATTAAAGGGCGCCGGCTGGCATTTTTCGCATCCCGGCGGAGCGGCGGCCTGCGGCCATCAGATTGCAGCGGTCTTGATTAGCTGCGGAGATCTCCTTTCGGCTTATGAATTTTTCAATTCCGGCAATTCCGGAGGCTTGTCCGCCGCCGAGAAGACGTGCATGGGCGCCGCCGCCGGCGCAATCAAGGCTCGGATTAAAGGCGCGGAATCCAAGGAGGACAAGCTTAAAGCCGCCTGGAAAGCCGATTGCGCAGCTGCCGCGAGCCTGGATCTTGAAGTCGCGGCCATCCAGAAAAAGTCGAATTTAGATATGAAGCCCTGTTGAAAACCGGATCGGCGCCTGAAGCCGGCGAAGGCGATCAAGGGGCCGCCCAAAACAGCGGCGGGCTGAAGATGATCTGCAAAATGCGGGAATCGAGCTGAAAGGCGCCAAAGAGAGGCGCAAAGCGGCGAAGGCCGCAGCCGCCGAATCCAAGCGGGCTTCAGGCTCCGCAAGAAAAAGCCTGGCCGCCTTGAGGCGCGAGGCGAAAGAAGCTGAAAACTCCTTTATTAAAGTGAAAATTATCATAAAAGTCGACTTTATTGAATTTGTTGGCCAAAAAATGCCGACAGTGGAAGACGCCGCATTCGTCCCGGCCGACTCCTGGCACGCCAGCAAGAGGACAGTAGATGCGTTTTCCAAGATAAATTGCATTTATATAGGAAATATGAAGGCGAATCGCAAGATCGACAGCGGATCATCCGGCGCGAAAGGCAAGAGAATCATGGCCGGCGTCAAGCAATTTGCAAAATCCGTCAAGCTTGAGGACGCTTGCAAGATATCAGCCGGCGGCAAAGCATGCATATGCTGTAGATATGAAGGCAGCCGAAACGGCATAAAAAATGCGGCAGCCGCAGCTTGGACTGAAGGCGGACTCCAAGGGCAGGCGCCCAAGGCGTCCGTCTGCGCCGACACATCAATCGAATCAAAGAGAATATTAGAGATCTGCGGATGGAGATGGCAAATCGAAACCTTTTTTCAAAGCATGAAAGCGATTGGATTCGACTCGTATGTCTCGCCGAATCTATGCGCATTTTAGAAAACGCCCCGGGTGGAGACTCGCCGGGCGCTATTCATCATTTCAAACATTTTATATGACATTCCTATCGTTTTTTTGTGCATTTTAGATTCGAAATTTCTTCATGTGGAGAACCTGAGATGCAGTTTCCGCACAGGGGGAAGACAAGGATAAAAAAGCCGAAATTTAGGCAGACCAACAGAAAGGAAGCTTATGCCATAAAAGACAGCAAACTCGTTTGCTAAATTTGCTTTTATTCATAATCAGGCGCTTTTTTCCAACGCTTGTAGAAGACATAAAAAAATATAATCGATTCAGTGGATTCTCACATGAAAAAACTGGATTTACATATATCGACGGGAATTTTAGCTGCAGTTTGCCATATTGAGCCCCCTCAGGCAGGACAGTTTAACGCCCTTAACATAAGCTCTCCAGATGCCAAAACGATCTCGATTTAGAGGTCCTAAAGAAGATTATTTAATGCATTCAGCTCTTTTTTCATTATTTGCCTGTCTAAGCTTATATTTAAACAATGTCGAATGGCATTTGTCCGTACCAAAATTCGACATTCTTTCTGAATGCCGGCCATAAAGCGGAGAATGCAGATTAGGTCAGGGAAGTTTGCTTATAGAGCCAAATCAAGCGCTTCTTCAGCCGAAAGCTGAAGGCCGAAAGGGCGCACTTGCCCGTGAAGGCCTTAAAACTGGCAGATAATAACATAATATGTAATATTATACAAGTAAAATGGGAATTATTGTTTATTAGTATTCATATATGCATTTATAGTGGAGACAACATGGTCGCTCCCAAGAAGCCTAATATTTGCACCAGGTATTTTTTGCAGTTGCAGCCGGTTTTTTTCATCAGGCGCTTTACGCTGGAATTCAACAAAATTCGCCCTATAGCAGGAAGTGCGGGGGCTGCTTTCTTTATTTCAGCGGGCTGGAATGATCCGCAACTTGCCGTCGTCCTATTTTCGTCGTTTTTCATGGCGGCGTCGACTTGAAAGCGGCATTCTTCAACGCGCCAGCGCTTTCGTACGGCGAAGGCAAAAATATCCAAATTTTCTGCGCTTGAGAAGAAGCATCGATAGCCGGCTTCGGGAGGCTTATAGGGATTGCCGGGTATTTTTGCCGTGCGGACGCATCCAGCGGAAGCGAATCCGGGGAATTTTTTGCCCAATCCAAGAGATTCGGCGTCCAACGCCAAAAAATAGTCCCTCGCGATAAGCGCCCCATGGCTGCGGTCCAGGGTTCTTTTCGCTATTATACCTGAGATTTCGGGAAGATCCGGCGGCGCTTCATCTGGCTTCAGCGCTGCGGAGCAAGCGCAGCCGCCCTCAAAAAGCGGCGCGGCGCCCGAAAAGCCGAAAATGCCCCTTATCGCCCTGAAAGCCTTCTTGTCGTTGTCTTTCGCCGCGGAAATCCAATGCATCCCGCCCCCGGCGCAAGCCTCCATCGCCGCGGAGCGCGCGGCTCCGGCGCCGGCGGCCGAGACGCAGCCTTTGAATCCGCCGCTTCCCGGCATTTCGGCAAGCGCGCTGGACTCGCTCGATTTGCCGCCTGTTTCAGATGCTTTTATCAGAATTCCAGCGCTGGAGCCGGAAAGATTCTCCGATCCC
>JAISZB010000204.1 GCA_031269465.1 Clostridiales bacterium
CAATATTTGAAATGGAATTATTATTGGATATTTTGCACAAAAATTTAAAATATTCGTTGAATATTTCTATGCGATGGTTTTATATGGCTATTGGATTGCCCGGTTAAGTTGAAAGACCCTGTTTTTAGCGGTATATCCGTATGCCGTACCCGCATTCGGATGCTCTTCTTTTAGCCTGTTGTAGAAAGCCCGCCTCATAATCCCCATGAATGCGGCGTCTCTGAAAGATTGCCCCCTCTTGAGATTCAACTTCAACTTGCCAGCGGGATGCCCATGGGCATCCCGATAGCCGCTGTGGCAATCCCCGCATAATGCGGCTGGATTGTTCGGAGCGCCGCCTCCTGTTTTGCGGCTTTCTATGCGGTGGACGCTCAGCATATGATTCTTGCATCCTTTTCTGCCATGGCATGCATGTCCGTCTCGGAACAAGACATACTCCCCTGCATACCAGAAACCCATCTGATCTCCTTGCCGGTAGCACTTTCCGGATATGCCGGGATTTTGATTTTCTGCATGTCGAATGAGGCAGCCTCTACGACTACTTTCGCTGTTGGCAATATCTTATGTACGTTTGATACGGTTTTTATATGGGTCTGAATCTTATTTTCTATAGGCGGGGCAAGCCATCCCTTATGTTTCGATCGGACGCGATTACTGAAGCGGGGCTTGCGATATCTTGTCTTCCTATTGCGGCTTGCGATAGGGCGCTCTTTGATTGCGCCTTCAACGCCTGAAAGCTCTTCGTCGAAAGCAGGCCAACTATATCAGCCCTCAGCTCCGCCTCAGCGCAATATAGCTCTTCTTTCTCCGCAGTCGCGGAAATGCCTCTATAGCCTTGCTCCCTGCATCTATGCCTAAAGCAATCGGCTGAGTATATTCCGCGCTTTCATGCAAGAGCTGAATTGCAGAAGGCTCAAGCTTTGCAACCTTAGCCGTTCCATCCTTTAGCAAATGCCTTGCCTTCCCACGGCGCTTCGTCGGCATCAATGACTTTCCGCTTTTACTTAAAACATAAGCCATACATCTTCCTCCTATGCGCTGCTGGCGCATAAACCCCTATCTCTAGGGCAGGCTGCCCTTCGCCAATGCTGTTCCAAGGTTTTGCACGCCTGCGGCGCTATCCCCTCCCCTAGAGGACTGTTCAGCCGCAAGCCGCAGTGTCCGGAGCTGGAGCAAACGCTCCGGAGCGCCTATATATTCTTGGACAGCGTAGTCTCTCGATGGAAGCTTATGCTAGTCAATCAGGACTTGCAATTGCAAGCCCCTAGCTTTAGCTATGGGGTGATTGACTTGCAGTTTTGTCTAAGCCATCCAAGTATCTTCCCAGTTCTTTATAGTGCGTTAGTACGTCTTCAATGCTGACTAAGAGCAAAACATCCTGTTGTCGAGGAATCGCCCCTGTTTTGCCGTCAAAAACCAAAATGCGCTGCACGGCGTACTCGGAATCAATCCCGATGTTTTTGGTGACTATCCCGTCGAATAAATGTCTTGCGTCTTTTTCAAAAACCCGCTGGCTGTCAACCTTGCTTTTGCTCTTAATTTCTATCAAACGAACATATTTGTCTTTCCGGTTTATTAGTACCGCATCAACCTCTCGGGTTTCGGCATCGCGGTATCTGAATATTTTTTCATCCTTGCCAACCGAAAGCAGGAGATGAGCGTAAACTATATTTTCGATTATTGCCCCCTCTGCCGCTTGCTCAAGACTTTTGACAAATGCCGCTCTGTCAATGTCAGGGATTGTAAAAATCCCGCGCTTCGTCTCTTCGATAGCATAATTCATCAACGCGTTGTGAGCGAAATACAGAGTGCGCTGTTGCTCTGCCAAGTCGGAAACTGCTGTAAAGCTCTCATACAAACACCCGACCTTAATCAGGAAAGAAATCAAGGCGTCTATTGAACCAATAGGGCTTTCGATTTTGATTGAGTTCTTGTATATACCTATGGAGTCTGCGATCCGCTTTTTTACTTCTTCCTTCTCCAACCCATTCCAATTGCTGATTATAGGGCCTAAGTTAGGAATGTTTTTCTTGCCTGCGTTTTGAACAAAGTTCTTCTTGATAAATGGTTCGATCGTGGCTTTGAGTATGCTTATTACACCTTTGAAAATCACTTGCCTATCAATTGCAGCCAACCAGTCGGTATAGTAATTGTTGGAGCCAGGATACTCCGCACAATGTTCGAGTGTATGAATTAGATTATCAACAACAGCATTTTCAATGAAGTTTTCAACGGCAATATTTTTTGATGCTCGACCGCCCGGCGCAAGCTCAGCTAATGTTTCTTCGGAACTGGCAAGAAAAACGCCTCCGTGAGTTTTGTAGTCGTCAAAGCTTCCGCCCTGGACACGCTTGTATTCGGGGAATGAGTTTCGGTTCGTTGACAGAGTAAAACTACGATGATAAAGCGCCCTGTTCATTGCCAACCACAACTCAAAACTGTCAGTCCCGGAAATGACAATCTTGATTCGGTACTTTGTCACAAACCGATCTGCCCATTCGGCAGATTCGTTAAGAAAGCCATTAAGATACGGCGCTTCATCAAGAAAAAAATGTGTGTATCCTCTTTCGGCAAGTTCGATTATTTCTGCGTTCACCGTACCGACTCCGGTTGTTTCGTAATTGAAACGAGCATAAGCAACTTTCTGGCCCGAATTGATCAGTTCTTCTGCTGCTTGTAGCATGCCAACTGTCTTGCCGGTTGAGCGCAAACCGAATACAATTCCCAACTGTGCTTTGTAGTCTCCATTAGAGCAGAACCTTACCAGCGGGGCAACGAAATCACGTTGCCTAAACGCCCCTGATTGATTGGCAGTCTGTGCTTCAATTAAAGCCAGCAACGCATCATCGGCATCGAAAACATTTTGCTTTTGGATTTTCATAGTTTCCGCCTTTTCTTTTTCTCTGGCAGGAGCAAAGCGCTGTCAGCAAGACCTCGCATGCCACTTGCTGCATATTATCGCTATTTAGCGTCTAAACCATAAAGCTCTGAGAGAAACCCCAGCATTATCTTTTTTCGACAAGCAATGAGATCTATGTCGATCCCATAGCTTGCAGGTTGATGCAGGGCTTGAGCAAAGTCTATTGTCGGGCATAATGATATAGCTTTTCAAAGATTTCTTTATGCATAGTTGTAAAATATGCCTTTGGATGAGCAATTAACTTAGATCTATTTATGACGCCAGCAATGGGTAGCATATTCCAAACTGCGTCCACAATATAATCATTCGTCGCCCTTAAAGCTTTAGTTGGAAAATGTGGTCGAATTCGGGGTTATGTCGACCAATGCTCTCTTCTGATGCAACAAAAACACGCTTTGGCGTGGGGATTTTTAAAGAGAACTAAATTTACTAAACCAGTACTTCAATTCTGTTATGGTATTGTTGTTGCCAACAAACTTCGCCATTCTTTCAAGAGGAAAATCATTTTCTTTGAATTGAAGCCATGTATGCACAACTCCATTTATACTGCTTTTCATATAAAATTACCTTTTTTGGAGCTTGATTATACAGGCTTCAATGGATAATCAAGCTCCAAAAAAGGAACATTTGATGAAAAGCGGTATACCTGTAGCATAAGCATTATATCATGCAGATAAGCGAAATGTCAAAGACCATAAAAATGTTGCATATGCCACATTTATTAGTAAACACTGAAAATCAGTCTTTCAGGGCTTTTCTTCATAAAAAGCATGAAACTCGCGCAGCATGAAGGATTAAAGCTATATCCTCTCAACAATCCCCCGCCTCTAATGTCTCAGGACTTGAGAATGCGCGTGAATCCCGCGCATTCCTTGGAAAAGCCCAGGCGCAAAAAGCATAGGCGCACCCCTCCTGCGTGGGCCAAGACGCAGCGTTTGCCGCGCTTTGGCTCTGGTTTTGATGAATTTCGGAAGCCCGGCATCAAAACGTTGACACCTATTAAAATGTATTAAATGTTAGAAGCGCCAGGATTCTGTATGAATTCAGTGCAAATGGAAGCTACGGCCCCCCTTGGCAAAAGCAACTTGGCTTCAAGCGCGACGGTTTCGAATTCTATGGAAATCACTTAGTTTCCTGTCTTTGAACGGTGTATTTTAAAGGTTTGGAAGGGAAATTCACCCGCGAGCCGCTCAAAGGGTTTTTCAGTGATCTCCGCGCCCTTCAGCGAGACCGTCTTGCAGAGGAGCTTGGCCCCGCCGCCGAGCACTTGCCGCGCGCCATTGATCCGCCTGCCTCCAGAACTGCCTTTGATGCGGCGCAAATTTCCTGAATATTCGCATCGACCTGGGAGATGGTTAAAAAAAGGGACGCGGTTTTTATCCCGCGTCCAAAGTAAGCTCTATTCCGTTTGCCTGCCTGACTTAAAACATAGATTTGACGTAAGCATGTCATCTTTGCCAGGCATGCTTGGCGATCAGTTTCGCTCCTCATATGTATTGTCCTAAGCGATTTCGTCAGATGGTACAGCGAAAGCTATTTTTATTGATCACGTGACTATCTCCAGGAAGCTGGGGATGAGTTCGCCGGAATAGTAGAACAGTCCGCGTCCGATCTGGGCCGCGTCCCAGACGCGCTGCGGGTTGTCCGGATAGGCGGTGTAGCCGCCTGCGTAGACCTCGATGCGGTTTCCTGAGGGCTCCCAGAAGTAGATGGACAGGCCGCGGGTGATGGCGTG